>NZ_DATMYK010000297.1:0-18063 GCF_035560995.1 Humidesulfovibrio sp.
GGCCCTGGCCGACATGAAGAACATCCAGGCCCAGCTGAAGAAGGGCGCAAGCTTCGAGGCCCTGGCCAAGAAGCACTCCCAGGACCCCGGCAGCGCCGTCAAGGGCGGCGAACTGCCCTGGTTCTCCGAGGGCGCCATGGTCAAGCCCTTCGAGGACGCCGCCAAGGCCCTGAAGCCCGGCCAGATCAGCGAGCCCGTGCGCACCCAGTACGGCTGGCATCTCATCAAGGTCGAAGCCGTCCGCCCCGCGGGCAAGGTGCCCTTCGAGGAAGCCGCCGGCGAAATCAAGAAGCGCCTGGCCGAAGAGCGCGCCGGCGAGAAGATCAACGAAATCCTGGACCAGAGCATGGACCAGATCGCCGCCGGCGTGAAGCTGGCCAAGATCGCCCAGGGCCTGGGCCTTGCCACCCAGAAGAGCGAGATGCTCGACATGCAGGCCGTGCAGGCCATCTTCGGCTTGAAGAAAGAGGCCGCCGAGACCCTCTTCGCCCTGGCCAACGGCGCCGGAGCCAAGACCCCGCTGGCCATGGAGCCCTCGCGCGGCTACCTCCTGGCCGAAAAGATCGAAGGCGCGCCCGAAACCGTGCTGCCCCTCGAAAAGGTCAAGGACAAGGTCGTGGCCGAGGTGAAGCGTGAGCAAGGCCGCAAGCTGGCCCTTGAAAAGGCCAAGGAAGTGCTGGCCCAGCTGGCCACCGAAGACGGCCAGGCCAAGGTCCTCGCCCAGTACAAGGCCGAGCTGAAGACCAGCGCGCCCCTGGACCGCCAGACCGCCATCATGCAGACCGCGGGCAACCCGCAGATGATGCAGGACATCTTCTCCGCCTCCGCCAAGACTTGGCTGAAGCAGCCCTACGAGCTGCCCGAGGCCGTTGTCCTGGCGCGCATCAACGAGCGTATCGCCGCGCCCGAAGCCGACTGGGAGAAGGAAAAGCGTCTCTGGATCGGTCAGGGAGCCGGAGCCTTCCGCCAGGAGCTCTTCGAAGCCCTGCTGAAGAACCTGCGCGCCACCACCAAGGTCGAGATCGTGCGCCAGGATCTGCTGAACTAGCACGTGGGTCCGTTACGGGAATGACAAGGGGGACGGCTTCGGCTGTCCCTCTTTTTTTGTTGGTGAGGGAGGGGGAGCATGCGCTCCCCCAGGCCCGCGCGCGCTATTCACTTTTCATCTTGTGAGGCGAACATGACGACCATCGATCTGCGCGACAAGTGCTGAGGCGTGGGCATGGAGGTCGGGTGGCACCTCCGTTTCACGCGCGAGGCCGAGCTTGAGGTTCTGGTGCAGGCGAAGCTTGCGCCCAATGTCGAGGACGCGGTATTCATCGCTGGCGGCTGGACGCTTGCGTGGGACCGCTCTGCCCAGGGCGGCGAACTCGAGGGCTGGCTTCGGGCGTTGATCGTGCGCAAGGGATGAGAGACGTGAGCAAGGAGCGGGGCATGTGGGACGCTGATGTGGCCATCTTCGCGTGCAGCCACCGGGCTGGCGGCAATTCGGACGCCGCGGCGGAACTGATGGCGCTTGGGGTGAACGAGGCCGGGGCTAAACCTAAGGTCATTGCCCTGCGCGACTATTCCGTGCTGGCCTGCCTGGCCTGCCGCGCCTGCGCGGGCGAGAGGCTGTCGCGCTGCGTGCTGGCGGGCAAGGACCAGACGGAAGAGCTGTTCGCGGTGCTGATGGCGGCCCCGGTGGTGCTGTTCGCCTCGCCCATCTATTTTTACGGTCTGCCGTCTTTGTGCAAGACCTGGGTGGACCGCTCGCAGCGCTTCTGGGAGGCCCGGCGCAAGGGCGATCCCTGGGTGCTGGCGCTGAGGGACCGCCCGGCCTACGCCTGCTTCGTGGCCGGGCAGCCCAGCGGGCAAAAGTTGTTTGACGGAGCGCGGCTGAGCCTCAAATATTTCTTGGTCAATTTCGGCCTCACGTTGGCAGAGCCCTTGGGGCTGCGCGGCCTGGACGCGGCGGGCGACCTGGCGTCGAACCCGCAGGCGGCGGCACAGACACGAGAGCTGGGCCACTCGGCCGGGCTCATGGCGCTGGAGGGGCGGCGTGCGTGAGCTGCTGACCCGTGTGGCGGGTGCGGTGCTCAGGACGGCCCTGCTGGCCGAGGCGCGCTGCCCGTGCTGCGGGAAGGTGCGCGCTGGCGGGATGGCGGAACTGTGCGCGGAGTGCCGGGAAGATGGCGCCGCGGCGGAGGCGGAGCAACGGGGTGAGCCGTGCCCCGGCTGTGGCGAGTATCCGCCTGTGCCTCAGGACGTTTCGCTGCTGTGCGGCTGTTGCCGCGAGACGCCGCGCCCCTGGGGCCGGGTGTTGGCCTACGGCCCGTACGCCGGGCGGCTTAAACAGCTGATCCTGGGCTACAAGTTCGAGAACCGGCTGGACTTCGGCCGCAGTCTGCAGGAATGCCTGTTGGAAGCCTACGAGCGCGGCGTGGCCGCTTGCCCGGAATTGGGCCAGGGCGCAGTGCTGGTGCCGGTGCCCTTGCACCCGCGCAGGCTGCTTATGCGCGGCTTCAACCAGAGCCGCGAAATTGCCCGGCTGCTGTCCGCGCGGCACGGGCTGCCCATCCGCCAGGACGCGCTCTCCCGCGTGCGGCGCACCACCCCGCAGATGCGGCTGGCGCGCGAGGCCCGCGCGGAGAACATCCGGGGGGCCTTTGCAGCGCGGTCGCAGGTGCTTGAGGGCCAAGCCGTGCTGCTGGTGGACGATATCATGACCACGGGCGCGACCCTGGAGGAATGTGCGCGGGCCATGCTGGCCGCGGGTGCGAAAAGGGTGGACGTGCTGGTGCTGGCCAGGGCATAAGAGCCGTGGCCGGAAAAAATCTTCGCCCGGCGCTTGACTTTTCCCCTCAACCAAAGCTAAGAGAACGCCTCTTACGCGATGGAGGTATTCGCAATGTTCGCAATTATCGAGACCGGCGGTAAGCAGTACCGCGTGGAACAGGGACTCGAGTTCAAGGTGGAGCTTTTGCAGGCTGAGCCCGGCACCGAGCTGAACTTGGACAAAGTCCTTCTGATCGCCGACGGCGGTCAGACCAAGATCGGGGCCCCTTATCTTGACGGCGCCAAAGTCGCCTGTGAAGTCCTGGGCCATGGCCGCGGCGAGAAGATCATCATCTTCAAGAAAAAGCGCCGCAACGACTTCCACAAGAAGACGGGCCACAGGCAGGATTACACCAGCCTCAAGGTCAAAACCATCCAGGCCTAACGGGCTGAGCCCCAAGACGGCAAGGAGGATACAATGGCTCACAAGAAAGCAGGCGGCAGCTCCAGAAACGGACGCGACAGCGCCGGACAGCGTCGTGGCGTGAAGCGCTTCGGCGGGCAGCAGGTTCTGGCCGGCAACATCCTCGTGCGTCAGGTCGGCACCAGCATCCACCCCGGCAAGAATGTCGGCGTGGGCAAGGACTGGACCCTGTTCGCCCTGGTGGACGGCGAAGTGAAGTACGAGAAGTACACCCGGAACAACAAGGTCAAGACCCGGGTGCACATTCTGCCCGTGAGCGCCTAAAGTTTAGGCGGCTCCACGAACGAACCATAGCGCGGGCAGGAGCGGCTTTTAAAGCGGCTCCTGCCCGTTTTCTATCTGGGGTGCGGCATGCGATTTGTAGACGAAGCGAGCATTACGGTGCGCTCCGGCAAGGGTGGCAACGGCAGCGCTTCGCTCAAGCGCGCCAAGAACCTGCCCAAGGGCGGGCCTGACGGCGGCGACGGCGGCAAGGGCGGAGACGTTGTCTTCCAGGCCAGCCAGCGCCTGCTTACCCTGTACGACTTCCGCGCCCAGCGCCTGTTCGAGGCCGAGAACGGCCAGAACGGCCAGAGCCAGGACAAGTACGGACGCGGCGGCGAAGAATTGATCATCGAGGTGCCCGTGGGCACCCAGGTGTTCCTGGACGAGGACGGCGAGTACACGCTGCTGGCCGACCTGCGCCGCGCCGGACAGCGCTTCGTGGCCTGCCCCGGCGGCGAAGGCGGACGCGGCAACCTGCATTTCAAGAGCTCCGTGAACCGCGCCCCCAAAAGGGCCGAATCCGGCAAACCCGGCGAGGAAAAGCGCCTGCGCCTGGAGCTCAAGGTCATCGCCGACGCGGGCCTGCTCGGCCTGCCCAACGCGGGCAAGAGCACATTCCTGTCCGCCGTTTCGGCCGCGCGGCCCAAGATCGCCTCCTACCCCTTCACCACCCTCACGCCCAACCTGGGCGTGGTGGAGCGTGAGGACGGGCGCCGCCTCATCATCGCCGACATCCCCGGCCTCATCGAGGGCGCAAGCGAAGGCCTGGGCCTGGGCCACAAGTTCCTCAAGCACGTGGAGCGCACGCGTTTCCTGGTGCACATCCTGAGCGGCGACGACGCCGACCCGGAGAACCCGGCCGCGGGCTTCGCCATGCTGAACGAGGAGCTGCGCGCCTTTGACCCGGAACTGGCCGAGAAGCCGCAGATTCGCGTCATCAACAAGATCGACATCCTGCCCGCTGAGCGGCTGGACGCCCTGCGCAAAAACGCCCCGGAGGACGTGCTCTTTGTCTCCGCCCTCACGGGCGCGGGCCTGCCGGAGCTGCTGGCCGAGATGTGGCGGCGCATTGGCGACGCGCCGAGTGAATTTGACGAGGAGTTCGACGAGAACGGCGTGGAGACGCCCCGCAACCAGGGCTTTGCGGAGGAGGAGGGGGAATGAGCGTTCCGGCGGGCGAACTGCGGGCGGACATCCTGTCCCGCGCGCACATCGTGGTGGTCAAGGTCGGCAGCGCGGTGCTCACCTGCGGCACCGGGCTGGACGCCCGCGCCGTGGGCCGCCTGGTGGACCAGCTGTCCATGCTGCACGACCGCGGCCTCAAAATCGTGCTGGTGAGTTCCGGCGCCGTGGCCGCCGGACGCACACGCATCCGCCAGAGCGTGGCCGGGGCCGAGACCATCGACTTCTCCGAGCTGCCCGCCCGTCAGGCCGCTTCGGCCATCGGGCAGAGCCGGCTGATGCACGAATACGACGAGGCCTTCGGGCGCTTTGGCAAGACCGTGGCCCAGTTGCTGCTGACCCGCGAGGACCTGAAGAGCCGCAAGCGTTTTCTCAACGCCCGCAACACCATGCAGCGCCTGCTGGACTGGGGCGTCATCCCCATCATCAACGAGAACGACACCGTGGCCGTGGCCGAGCTGGAGTTCGGCGACAACGACACCCTGGCGAGCCTCATGGTGGACCTGGTGGGCGCGGATTTGTTCGTGAATCTGACCAGTGCGGGCGGAGTTTTCGACAAGAACCCGGACAAGCACGCGGACGCCTGCTGCCTGCCGCTCATCGACGACGTGGAAGGGCTCGACATCGAGGCCATGTGCGACGGCAAGACCAGCGTGGGCTCCGGCGGCATGTACTCCAAGCTGCGCGCCGCGCGCCGGGCCGCTCAGCTGGGCGTGGCCACGCTCATCGTCTCGGGCAAGGACGACATCCCCCTGGACCGCATCTTCAAGGGCGAGGAACTGGGCACGCTTGTGCTGCCGCTTTCGCGCACCGTGTCGCACCGCAAGTTCTGGCTGGCCTACCATGACAACCCGGCCGGCAGCCTGCGCGTGGACGCGGGCGCGGCCGCAGCCCTGCGCGACAAGGGCAAGAGCCTCCTGCCCGCGGGCATCCGCGCAGTGGATGGCCGCTTCGCCCGGGGCGCGCTGGTGCGCATCGTGGACGAGGCCGGGACCACGGTGGGCGTTGGCCTGTCCAATTATTCCGCGGCCGAGGTGCGGCGCATCATGGGCCGCAAAAGCGGGGAGCTGGCCGCAGTGCTGGGGCAGGCCCCCTTTGCCGAGGCCATCCACCGCGACAACCTGCTGCTGGACGCCGCGCTCTAGTTCTCCACACCGCTGTTCGCAACCGCTGCGCGCACGTGAAGCGGGCCGCCCTCCCAAGCAGGAGAGCGGCCCGTTTTTCGTCGATTCGGGGTGGGGCTAGTACAGGGGGTAGATGCCGCCCACGGCCGCATCGCTCGTCCGCGCGGGTTCGCGCACCACGGCGCCGGGCAGCACGCGTTCACGCACGAAGCGCGCCAGCAGGTCGCAGCCCTTGGGGGAAAGCCTGCCCTCGCGGGTGTTCTGCGCGTGGATGCGGCTGCCCACAAAGGCCTTGAGGTAGCCGGTGAGGTCGAAGCAGCGAAGGCTCAGGCCCGCGCAGGCGGCGCGCAGTTCGCCCAGCACGGCGGTCTCGGCCAGCCCCAAGCTTTCCAGGGATTCGCGGTCGCGTACCTGCGCTTCGCCGATGCGCTGGGCCACGAGGTATTCGCGGCTGGGCAGCAGCAGGATGGTCAGGGAAAATTGACGCTCCTCGGCCAGCGCGCGCAGATGCTTCAGAACCTTGACGGTGATGGACAGCCCGGCCTCGATGGCCGGATGTTCCAGGTTCTGCATGGCGAAGAGCGAATGCTCGGCCAGGTAGAAGCGGCTGGAATCCAGCACGCAGGGGTTCACGTCAGGCTCGCCGCGCTGGGCCAGCAGGCTCAGCACGTCTTCTTCGGCCAGGTCCGGATTCTCAGCCCACAGGCGTTCCACGGCGCGGCCCGAGGCGAACAGGACGGAGTGGTCGGGCTGCGGCAGGTCCGCCCAGCGGGCTTCGAAGAACGAGCGCGCCAGCGGGGAAACGCTTACGCGGGCGGTATTGAAGGCCCTGGCGAGATCACTTGCCGGGGTGAGGCAGACGATGATGCGCCGGGGCGAGAGGGCGAGAAGCTTCTCCGCCGCGAGGGCATACTGCACGCTGCCCCAGCCGGGCATGCCCGCGTTCAGCACGCCGCCGCCCATGCGCCGTCCAAGCTGCGCGGGCCAGTTCTGGGTGACGGAAAGTCCCTCGCCGTACACTTGCCCGCCGCCGATGACGACCAGCTCCGGCAGGGTGACGCCCTTGGGGTTGCGCAGGCCCAGTGCGTCGTGCTCCGGGTGCTCCGGGTCGCCGCGCAGCAGCCAGGCGGGATCGCTGAGGAAACGGTTGGCGTGCGTCGCGGCCGGGACCGCGTCCAGGCTGGTTATGTCCGTGGCCGAAGCGACGGTATGGGTGGTTGTGTCATGCATGGCTGTGCCCCCTGCGAATGAAAAATGGTCCGGGCAGAAGTTGCCCGCAATGATCATTGCAAGGGACATGCCGGGGACAAGACCGTGCGAGGGTGTGGAGGCCGGAGCTCCTGCCTGGGCAGGCCTTTCGGAGAGTTCTCCCGCCGTTGCCCGGCTGGCGGGTGTCGAAAACGGCAGCCAGCCGAGGCCGGAAAAAATCTTCTACACGATGTCTAGAGAAAACCGGGAATATGACCCGCTGAGGCATGTTCTCAAGTTGTGGAAAAGTAGAAAAAAATGCCGTTCATTACCAGTAATCGCCAATAATCGGCAAAAATAGGAAGCGCGTTCCATCGAAGAGCCTGGGGCACCTGTACAGAAAAATGCCGTTGGAGTAGTGTGCTTTCACGCGTGCCTGCTGCGGCCAACAGGGCCGATTTTGGGTTTTGTGCCCAGGCGCGCGGCACTTTTTTTGAGGAGCAGCACCTGCCCATGAATCCCGAGATCGCCTGGAACCACCTGCGGGGCCTGACCCCCTTGAGCCTCTGCGATTGGCCGGGGCACCCCTGCTGCGTGGTGTTCCTGGGCGGCTGCAACCTGCGCTGCCCCACCTGCCACAACGCGGAGTTGGCCTGGGACATGGAGCGCCAGCCGCGCATCGACCAGGCAGCCCTGCGCGCCTTTCTGGCCAAGCGCGCGCGCTGGCTCTCCGGCATCACGGTGACGGGCGGCGAGCCCACGGCCGTGCCCGGCGTCGGCGTCATCCTGCACGAGCTGGCCGCCTCGGGCCTGCCCATCAAACTCGACACCAACGGCATGCTGCCGGAGGCGGTGGAGCTGATGCTGGCCGAGGGGCTGGTGAGCCGTTTCGCCGTGGACGTGAAGGGCCCGTATGTCAAATATCCGGCCCTCACCGGCGGCGCGGTGGATGAGACCGCCGCGCGCAGGAATCTTTCCAAGATCTTCGCCCTGGCCGAGGAACGGCCCGAGGCCTTCTTCTTCCGCACCACCCTGGTGCCCCAGCTCGACCCCACCGACGTGGAGACCGTGCGCGGCATGCTGCCCGCAGGCTTCACGCTGACCACCCAAGACTATAAAAAACCACGGAGGCCCCATGCCCTCGCAGATTCTGAAGCGCGACGGACGGCTGGAAACCTGGTCGACTGACCGCATCGCCAAGGCAATCTTCAAGGCCCTTTCCGCCAGCGGCATCAAAGACCCGCTCCTTGGCCGCCGCCTGGCCCAGAAGGTGGAGCTGAAGCTCGCCGACGTGGACATCCCGGAGCAGGAGCACGTGCAGGACATGGTGGAGCTGGTGCTCATGGAAATGCGCCAGTTCGCCGTTGCCCGCAAATACATCCTCTACCGCGAGAAACGCCGCCAGCTGCGCAATCAGAAAGAGGCCTTCCTGGATATCAAGGAGACCATCGACGAGTACCTGGACAAGAGCGACTGGCGCGTGGCCGAGAACTCCAATATGAGCCACAGCTTTCAGGGGCTTATGCTGCACCTCTCCGGCACGGTCCAGGCGCGCTACGCCCTGGAGAAATATCCGGAGGAAGTGCGCCAGGCCCACGAGCACGGCTACTTCCACATCCACGACCTGTCCTTCGGTCTGGCGGGCTACTGCGCGGGCTGGAGCCTGCGCGACCTGCTGCTTGAGGGTTTCAACCTCGAAGGCCGCTCCTGCGCCGGTCCGGCCCGGCATTTCGATTCCGCCCTGGGCCAGATGGTGAACTTCCTGGGCACCCTGCAGAACGAATGGGCGGGCGCGCAGGCCTTCAACAACGTGGATACCTACCTGGCGCCCTTCATCCGCCACGACGGGCTCTCCTACGAGAAGGTGCGCCAGGCCGTGCAGAAGTTCGTGTTCAACCTGAACACCACCAGCCGCTGGGGCGGGCAGAGCCCCTTCACCAACCTGACGCTGGACCTGACCCCACCCAAGCACATCGCCAAGGAGGCGGTCATCATCGGCGGCAAGCTGCAGGATTCCACCTACGGCGAATACGCGGCCGAGATGGAGATGTTCAACCGCGCCTTCCTCGAGGTCATGCTCGACGGCGACTACGCCGGGCAGATCTTCTCCTTCCCCATTCCGACGTACAACGTCACCGAGGACTTCCCCTGGGAGACCGAGATCGGCGAGCTGCTCTTGAAGCTTACCGCCAAATACGGCGCTCCCTACTTCCAGAATTTCATCAACTCCGAGCTCTCGCCGGAGGACGTGCGCAGCATGTGCTGCCGCCTGAAGATGGACCTGCGCGAGCTGCGCAACAAGGTGGGCGGGCTCTTCGGCGCCGGCGACCTCACCGGGTCCATCGGCGTGGTGACGCTCAACCTGCCCAAGCTGGCCTATCTGTCCCAGGGCGAGGACGAGTTCCTGACGCTCGTTGAGGAATACGCCACGCTGGCCAAGGACGCCCTGGAGTTCAAGCGCAAGCTCATCACCGACAACCTGGAGCGCGGCATGTTCCCCTGGACGCGCCGCTACCTGAAGCAGGGCTTCCGGGGCCACTTCTCCACCATCGGCCTGCTCGGCGGGCACGAGGCCTGCCTGAACCTCATCGGCAAGGGCATTGAGACCGAGAACGGCATGCGGCTCATGCGCCGCACCCTGAACCGTCTGCGCGAGGTCACCAGCCGCTTCCAGGAGGAGACCGGCACCCTGTACAACCTTGAGGCCACCCCGGCCGAGGGCACCAGCTACCGCCTGGCCAAGATTGACCGCAACCTCTACGCGGACATCATCACCAGCGGCAACGGCACGCCGTACTACACCAACTCCACCTGCCTGCCCGTGGGCCATTCGGAAGACGTCATCGCCTGCCTGGAGCACCAGGACCAGTTGCAGCCGCTGTACACCGGGGGCACGGTGTTCCACACCTTCCTGGGCGAATCCGTGGCCGATGTGGCGAGTTTGCGCGAGTTCATCGTGAAGAGCTTCCGCAACACCAAGCTGCCGTTCTTGTCCATCACGCCCACCTTCAGCGTGTGCAAGGACCACGGGTACATCCACGGCGAGCACGAGCAGTGCCCTACCTGCGGGGCTGATGCCGAGATCTTCACGCGCATCGTGGGCTACTACCGCCCGGTGTCGCGTTGGAACAAGGGCAAGCAGGCCGAGTACGTGGACCGCGTGGTCTATTCCGGCTTCGGCGCCTGCGGCTGCGACAGGTAGCGGCAGGACGACCTGGACAAAGGGCTCCGCCCCTTGGACCCAGGCGCAGGAACGGGCGAGGGGCGGACAAGACCAAGGGCATCCTTGTTTCGAGCCGGCCTGCGCCGCAAAATGAAGGCCCCGGACGCGCTTTTGCGTGTCTGGGGCCTTCATTTTGCCCTGTGGGTCCAGTGGAACTGGGTGGTCAGCGCCTGGGGGCGGGCGCCAAGCCGGGTCGCTAGGGGGACAAGGTCAGGGATTCGGTCCGCTGGGCCAGAAATATGGCGTAGCCGGGTTCCAGGTACCGCGTGGAGAAGAGGTACACCGCGCCGGTGTCGGTGGTCGCGAAGCTGATGTCCTGGTACTCGGGGCTTGCGGCCATGGCCGCCAAGGCATGGGTGATGTCTTCGGGCGTGAGGTCGAAGGGCGGGCCCTCGAAGAGCTCCGCAGGTACCGGCCGGGGATAGTCGCGCGAGTTGGCCCGGACTTCCTCGGCCACGAGCAGCAGCGGTGAACCCTTCCGGTCCAGGATGCGGGCGTAGGCGCGGCTCAGCAGCTCAGGGGCATGGTGCAGCGTGCGGCCCGTGCGGCTCTCCAGCACGGCCAGGGCCGGATGTGCAGCCAGAAGACCCGGCAGCAGGGCGCGGGCCTCCTCCAGACAGGACGTGTCCGCCTCGGCGAAATGGCCTTCGGCAGTCAGCGTCTCCAGCACCTCTGCGCAGTCCACCATGCGCAGCTCAGCGCTGGCCGCGTAAACCGCCTCGGCCGCGGCCTCGCCCAGCCGGGCCGCATCCTCCGGGGTCATTTCGCTGCACCGGGCACGAGACCCTTGTCCGCCAGGGCCTGCCCCACGTCGCCCAGGCCAAGCCGGGCATACGCCTCGCGCGTGGGCGCGCCTGTGGCCTTGTCCCAGCCCATGGTCTCGTAGAACATGTCCATGGCGAGCGCCATGTCCGCCCGGTCCATGCGAATGGTGCCCTGGCTGAAAGGCTGCGCGCCCTTCGGGTCCTCGTACACCCATTGGGGCACATGGTCGTGGGCCGCGCGCATGTCGGCAGTCGCCATGTCGCGGATGGTCAGGGCGCGGTGCAGGGTGAACACGCGCGTCCCCGCCAGATCCAGGCCCTCGCGGTCCAGGTTGCGGCCGGTGGCCAGGGTGTAGAAGCGTGACTCCAGGCTGTTGTCGCCCCGGTAACCGCGCTCCTTGAGCGGCGAGGCCACCCACGGGCCCATCCAGTTGCACAGGCCCAGGCAGTCGTGCAGCTCTTTGCGGACGAGCGCCCATTTGGCCCGCCGGGCCTTGTGCGGATTCATGCGTGTGTAGTGGCCCGGGGCGTCCACGGAGTCCGGCGAGCCCCAAAGCTCTCCGGCCAGACGCTTCTGCTCGTGCACGGGCAGGCCGTTGCGCACGAAGTTGGTGTGCGAGTGGCACTGGGCGTCGCGGTTGTACTGGGTGTTGATGATGACCCCGCACTGGCCGTCATCCTCGTTGGCGTGGTGCTTGGGGTGTCCCATCTTCCAGTAGGTGGTGGCGTGGTCCGCCTCCCAGGCCGATTCCGGGATGCCCCAGTGGTCGAAGGGGCCGCCGGACCCTTGGCTCAGCACGCTCCCCAGCTCCCCCCGGCGCTCACCGATGCGCGGGATGAGATCCAGCAGGAAGGAGGGGTCGCCCGCGCGCCACAGGTCCCAGGGGATGGAGGCGTACTCCGCCGAGCCGAGTTTGGCCTGGAACACCCCGTCATTGGCAAGCTTGATGAAGTCGCGCTGGAGCTGCCCGTAGTTGCTCCAGATGCCCATGTCGTCGGCCATGTTCATGCCGATCATGCAGGCTTCGAGGGCGGCTTGGCCCTTGGGGCCGCCAGGCAGGCCGGGGAAGAAAAAACGGCCGAAGTTGAGGGCGATGCAGGTGCCCTGGGCGATTTCGTCCAGGCCGTATTTGGTGGCCATGGCCGGCACCTTGAGGGTGGTGTGGCAGCGGATGGGACAGGCGGTGCAGCCGTTGCCGCGCACGGTGTGCTTCCAGGCCTGCTCGCCCAGGAAGAAGGCCGCGCTGTTGGTGCGGTAGGCGATGCGGCTCATGTCGTGGATGCTGCCGGTGATCTCCACCGGCGGCCTGGCCGCCCCCCAGCGCTTGCCGGGCTCGCCCACCCAGCGGGAGCCCGGACTGTAGTATTCGGACTCGGGCGAGGGGAAGGCCGGCACGACGTGCTGATTGTTGGCCCCCAGGATGGACAGGTGGAACTTCACCAGCAGCTCCCACTGCTCCTTGTCGCCCGCGATGCGCACGGGGCCGCTGCCCTGGACGCCGATGGCCTTGAGATTTTTCGCGCCCATGACGCCTCCCACCCCGCCTGCGGAATGGGACAGGGAATTGACCACCGTGGACAGGGGCGCGCGCTTCTCCCCGGCCTGGCCGATGGCCGCCACGCAACAGTCCGCGCCCATCTCCTGGCTGATTTCCAGGGTGGTGCGGCGGATGCCGCTGCCCCACAGGCGGGAGGCGTCGCGCAGCTCCACGCGGCCGTCGCGGATGAACAGCCACACGGGACGTTCGGCCCGGCCCTCCACTATGATGGCGTCGTAGCCGGCGTACTTGAGCTTGGCCGCGAACTGGCCGCCCATGTGGCCGGAGCCCACCAGCGCCTTGGGCCAGCAGGAGGGGTAGACTGTGGTGATGGCGGTGCGGCCGCTGCAGGGCACGCTGGTGCCCGCCAGAACGCCCGTGGCGAAGACGAGCTTGTTTGCGTCGTCAAAGGGACCGGTGCCTGCGGGCACCTCCTCCCACAGCACTTGGTAGCCCAGGCCCGTGCCGCCCAAAACCTCGCTGTAGCGTTCGACGGTGTCCTGGGTGCTGAATTTTCCGGTGGACAGGTCCACGCGCAGCACTTTGCCGGCAAAACCTCCCGGTGTCGTCGTCATGGTGGTCTCCTAGCGGCGCGCGCCCTTCTTGGCTACAGGGGTGTGGCAGCCTGCGCAGTCCTTCGCCGCGGCCGCCGGGGTCACGCAGAGGCTCGCCATGGGCGGCGGTCCTTCGCGGGTGATGTCGCGCCAGGGCACGAAGCGCAACGCTCCAGACGGGCAGGCCTCCACGCATTTGGGCTTGCCGTTGCAGAGAAAGCATTTGGAGGCCTTCTGGCGCTCCTCGTCAAAGGTCATCATGTCCCAGGGACAGGCCCGCTGGCACAGGCGGCAGCCTACGCATTTCCTGGCGTCCACCACGCGGGCTCCGGTCTTCGGGTCGAGCACGATGGCGCTCTCCGGGCAGGCCGTGGCGCAGGGCACGGGATGCGGGCATTGCCGGCACGCTCCCTGGACCACCAGGCCGTCGCCCCAGATCCCCCGCATGGCCGGGCCACCGCTGGGCCCCTCGGGGCCGAAGTTCAGGGCGCGGGCGATCTTGATGCGGGAGAGTGAGGGCTGGGCGCGGCCCTCGTTGAATTCGGTGCAGGCCAGTTCGCAGCGCTGGCAGCCCACGCAGCGCGAGGGGTCGGCCAGGATCAGGCCTTTGGCGTTGTCCAGGATCACCAGCGGCGGATTGGCTGCGAACGCCTCGCAGAGGCCCAGAGCCGCGAGGCTGGACACGGCGCAGGCTGAAAACAAAAGAAAGCCTCGCCGCGAAAGGGTGGTGTCCATGCCTGCGGCGCTGGCCGCCAGTTCGATCAAGCTCGAAGGTTTTTCCTGTGCCATAGGCCTTCTGTCCGGCGGGACGGGTTGGAACGAGTGGCGAATAAGCATTTGAAAAATACGCGGCAGCGCCACGCACGTCAATCGCCCCCGTGCCGGAACCCGTGGTCCGACGTTCAGCTACTTCGCAGCCGGAAGGGCCGGAGTGTACTCCACCGGCACCCAGGCGTAGGCGTCCTCGCCCTCGGCGCGCACATGGCCCACGCCGGGGAAAGGCAGGTGCATGCCGCCCATGAGACAGCCCTCGGCCGCCACGGCCTTGAGCACCGCGCGCCGCGTGGCGATGGCCTTCCGCTGGTCCACGTCGAAGTCGATGGACACGCCGGGCCGGGCGAACTGCACCGCATGGGCGTGCAGCAAATCCCCAACGATGAGCAGCTTCTGTCCGTCCGACTCGATGGCATAGGCCGTGTGGCCTGGCGTGTGCCCGACAGTGGGTTCGGCGCGCACACCAGGGGCCAGGGTGGCGCCCATGGCGAAGGTTTGCCAGCGGCCGCTGGCGATGTACGGAGCGGTCATGTTCCGGGCCAGCGCAAAGGAGGGCTGCTTGCCCTTGGGCGCGGCGGCGGCATTCTCGGGCGAAAGCCAGTACGCGGCCTCCTCCTGCGCCACCAGCACCACGGCCTTGGGGAAGCGGGCCACGCCCGCCGCATCGGTGAGGCCTCCGATGTGATCGCTGTGGATATGCGTCAGGAGCACCTTGTCGATCTGCCCGGGCTCGTAGCCCGCTGCACGCAGATTCTCCTCAATGTGCCCAAGGGTCGGTCCGCGGAAGCCGCCCATGCCGGTATCGATGAGCAGCACTTCCCTGCCCGTGTCCACCACGTAGGCGTTCACGGCTGTGGGCATTTTGGGATTGCCCACGAACATGCGGGCAAGCAGGCGGTTGAGTTCTTCGGGCGCGGCGTTGTGCAGCAGGGCGGTGTCGATGTCGATGGCTCCGTCGAACACCGCCGTGACCTGAATCTGGCCGATCTGCATGCGGTAATAGCCCGGAACCTGGGTTTTGGGGCCCGCTGCAAGGGCGTGTGCGCCAAAGGCAAGGGCGAAGACAAGGGCCACGCACAGTGCGCGCAAAGACTTGAACATGGAACACCTCCCTGCGGTTTGTCCGATCATGCTCCTGCGGTTTTTTCCGGGCCAGCCCCGCGCGCAGCGCGGCAGGCCGGGGCTGGCCATCTTTCAGGCGCTCTTCAGGGCTACACCCAGCTGACTGTGACCTCATTCCTAGGCGGCACCAGGGCGTAGCGCAGCTTGGGCTGGCCGAGCATCATGGCCCCGCAGACCTTGCGGCCCTCGGGTACGCCGACAAAGGCGGCGATCTCCGGGCTGTGCAGCACGGCCCGGTGCAGCAACCCGCCCCAGCACGCGCCCAGGCCCTGGGCCGCTGCGGCCAGCTCCACGTAGGTCAGGGCGATGCTCGCGTCGATGTCGCCCCAGTCGTTCTGAGCGTCGCCCAGGGCGATGAGCGCGTGCGGCGCGCCGCGCAGGATGCAGTCGCGCCCGGCGTCCCACATGCCCACATAGCGGGCGAGAATCGGGTTCGGGCGCATCCAGTCCACCACCATGGCGGCCAGGGCGCGGGACTTGGCCGGGTCTTCCACCATGATGTAGCTGAGCTGCTGGGTGTTCTTGGCCGTGGGGGCGATGCGCGCCACGTTCAGCAGGCCCGCCAGGGTCTCATGGGAGATGGGGGCGTCCTTGTACTCGCGCACGGAACGCCGGGCCTTCATGAGCCCTTCAAGCTCGTGGAAGCCTGCGCGCTCGCGCGGGACCGGGGTGAAGGCGGCGGTGTCGAGCCTGCTGTGGCTGAGCGCGCCGTGGGGGCAGATGGCCACGCAGTGCCCGCAGTTGATGCAGTTTTCCTCGTTGACCGGAACGGGAAAGCCGTCCGCGTCGGCCTCGATGCAGCCGATGGGGCAGGCGGCAATACAGATGCCGTCGCGCCTGCAGTTTTCTTTGTCCACGCAGATGAGTTCCATGTGCTTGCTCCTTTTTTGTGGGGGGATCGCCGGGCGGTGATGTCTTTTCCGTCCGTACCTGCTATTTTGCAAGTAGGCACAATTACGTGCTGTAGTATCTGTATGGATACTATCAGCGTGTATAGCGGCTTGCGGGCTTGCCAGCCCCGCGCGCGCTTGGTATCCGAGCAGCTGGTTTGGTCCGGAACACACCCGCTCGCAGCGGGCGGGAGGTCGCAGCATGACGCTTGTCGCAGAGCATGGTCACACGGTGGAGCAGGGACAGTGCAAGGAACAGCGCTGCTGCGCGGGCAAGCACTATTTCTGCTCCGTGGAGCTGGCGCTTCAGGTCATTGGCGGCAAATGGAAGCCCATCATCCTGTGGCACCTGCGCACCGGGCAGAGCAGACGCTTCGGCGAGCTGCGGCGCACCATGCCGAACGTGACCCAGAAGATGCTGACCCAGCAGTTGCGCGAACTGGAGGCCGACGGCATGGTGCTGCGCACGGTGCACCCTCAGGTGCCGCCCAAGGTGGAATACGCCCTGACCGAGCTTGGCGCCAGCGTGCTGCCCGTGCTGGACCAGCTGAGCCGCTGGGGCTCCGCCTTTGAGGCCAAGCACCCGGCCCGGGCCGAGGGCTAGCCTTCGGGGGGCAAGGGTGGTAGTTTCCCGCATTGGTTGGCGAAAGGTCTGCGAACGGCCGGCGCGCGCGCACGGCGGGAGGAACACGGGCGAATGAGCAGAAAGGTCGCGCTCATCACGGGCATAACCGGGCAGGACGGCGCGCTTCTGGCGGAGCTCTTGCTGGCGAAGGGCTACATTGTCCACGGCATCAAGCGCCGCTCGTCCATGTTCAACACCGGCCGGGTGGACCACATCTACCAGGACCCGCACCTGGGCGAGCGCAACTTCGTGCTGCACTATGGCGACCTGTCCGACACTTCGAGCATCTACCGGCTGCTCCAGTTGTGCCAGCCCGACGAGGTGTACAATCTGGGCGCCATGAGCCACGTGGCCGTGAGTTTCGAAATGCCGGAGTACACGGCCGACGTGAACGCCCTGGGCGCGCTGCGCATCCTGGAGGCCATCCGCTCCCACGGCATGGAGAAGAAGACGCGCTTCTACCAGGCCTCCACCAGCGAACTTTTCGGCCAGGTGCGCGAGGTTCCCCAGCGCGAGACCACGCCCTTCCATCCCCGCAGCCCCTACGCCGTGTCCAAGCTCTTCGCCTACTGGATCACGGTCAACTACCGCGAGGCCTACGGCATGTATGCCTGCAACGGCATCCTCTTCAACCACGAGTCTCCCCAGCGCGGCGAAACCTTCGTCACCCGCAAGATCACCCGCGCGCTTTCGCGCATCAAGCTGGGTTTGCAGGATTGCCTGTACCTGGGCAACCTCTCGGCCCGGCGCGACTGGGGCCACGCGCGCGACTACGTGGAGATGCAGTGGCTCATGCTCCAGCAGGAGCAGCCGGAGGACTACGTCATCGCCACGGGCGTGCAGTACAGCGTGCGCGACTTTGTGAATGCGGCGGCCGCCGCCCTGGACATGGGCATAAATTGGCGGGGCGAGGGCGTGGACGAGGAAGGCCTGGACGAGGGCGGCACGGTCATCGTGCGGGTGGACCCGCGCTACTTCCGCCCGGCCGAGGTGGAAACCCTGCAGGGCGACCCCACCCTGGCCCGGGAAAAATTGGGCTGGGTGCCCAAGGTGAGCTTTGCCGACATGGTGGCCGAGATGGTGCGCGAGGACTTGAAGAGCGCCCAGCGCGACGCCCTTGTGCTCAAAAGCGGCTACTCCGCATACAATTTTCACGAGTAGCGGCCATGGAAGCGGGCGCGAAGATCTATGTGGCCGGGCACAGGGGGCTGGTTGGCTCGGCCCTGGTGCGGCAGCTGAAGGCCCTGGGCTACGCCAATATCCTGACCCGCGGGCACGCGGAGCTGGACCTGACCGACGGCGCGGCCGTGGCCGCGTTTTTCGCGGCGGAACGGCCGGATTACGTGCTGCTGGCCGCGGCCAAGGTGGGGGGCATCTGGGCCAACAAAACCTACCCGGCGGACTTCATCCGCATCAATCTGGCCATCGAGCTGAACGTCATCCACAACGCCTTCCTCACCGGGGTGAAGCGCCTGCTGTTTCTCGGCTCGTCGTGCATCTATCCGCGCCTGGCGCCCCAGCCCATGCGTGAGGAACATCTGCTCACCGGCGCGCTGGAGCCCACCAACCGGCCC
>NZ_DATMYK010000298.1:0-33849 GCF_035560995.1 Humidesulfovibrio sp.
GTTGGCCGTGGCGATGGCCGGGCGCACGAGGTTCGGATAGCTGTCGGCGCGCACCAGGGCTTCCATTTCGGCGCGGAAATCCGGTCCCAAGGGGCGCAAATTTTCGCCGTAGTGGCGGTTCTGCTTCAGGTGCGCCAGACCCCACAGGGCGTCGGCCTTGGCGTGGGCGGGCTTGGCACGGTGCCAAGGCGCGAAGTGCAGCTCGCGCAGACGCGCGGCCAGACGCTCCTGCGCCTTGGCGTCCAGCAGGGGCTGGTCCAGGGCTGCGGCGTCGAAGTAGGCGGAAACGTCCTGGGGCAGGACGAGCACATCGCGCACCTCCGTAGGCGGAGGCGGCGGCGGGACGACGGGCGGCTTCTGCGCCGCGCACCCCAGAAGCCCGGAAAGGAGCCAGGACAGAAGTCCGGCCTGAAGAAAAAAGGCCAGCAGCCGGGTAAATCCCCGCCGCTGGCCCTTGAAAGTACGCATCGCTACTTGGCCTTGGGCTGCACGGTAAGGGCGTCCTTGAGGGCCCTGGCAGCTGGCATGTCGGCCTTGCGCTCCAGCACGATCTGCCGGGGAGTGAAGTTCTGGCCGTAGTAGGTCTTGTTCAGCCCCTCGCGCACGTGGATCACGCCGCCTTCAAGGGACACGCCCGCGAACAGGCCGCCCACGTCGGCGAAGTAATACACGTCCTTGAACACATGGGTGCTGGCCACCTCGCCGGTGAGCCCCTCGGTTCCGGCTGCCACGGTGGCGTCGGCGCCCAGGGTCAGGCCGGTGTCCAGGGCGGACTTGAAGGCCTTGTCGTTCATGAACACCAGCACGATGGCGGCTTCCTGCACGCCGATCTGCAGGCCGATGCTGCCGCCGCCCAGGGTGTAGAAGGCCGGGGAGGACCAGGAGCCGTCGGGGTCGCGCGCAAGCAGCACGCCGTTGCCGCCCTGGCCACCGTAGATGAGCCCGGCCTTGATGACGCTCGGCAGCACCAGCACGCCGCGCGCGTTCTTCAGGTACACGTCGATCTGCCGGAAGGACGGATCGGCGCGCATGCCGCGCACAACCGCGGCGGACTTGTCCACCAGGCCCTGCTCGTAGTGGGCGGGATTGCTCTCCCCACTCGTGCCGTGCGCGCCATAGCAGCCCGCCAGGAGTCCAAGCAGGATGAGGGTCGATGTGATCAACAAGACCTTGCGCATGGGCAGACTCCTTGTTCCAGGGGGAAGAGACGCATGGGCCCGCCCGCCAAGGTTGGGGGCTGGCCGCCTGTCATACAGATACACCAGGGCGAGCCGGCAGCGCAACCGGGCAATGCCGCCCGCCGGGGCTGCCCGGCCAGTCGGCTACCCGGCCAAACGCCCCAGGCGCTCCTTGATCTCCTCGTCGAAAAGCCAGACCACGAAGGCCAGGGCAAGGCCAAGGCCAAACACCAGCTTCACGGTGAACAGGTCGGCATCGGCCGCGGCGCCGGTGAAGGTGAGCACGGCGAGCCCCGGCAAACGGCCCAGGGTGTTGGCCAGCATCAGCTTCCACAGGGGCAGGCGGGTGACTCCCGCCATGAAGCAGATGGCGTCCTTCGGCGTGCCGGGCAGAAGAAAGAGCATGAAAAAGTTGGCCAGACCGCCACGGTGGATGGTGGCGTCGAACTTTTCCTGCAGATGATGGGGCACAAAGGGGCGCATGACCCGCTCGCCGAAGAAGCGCGTCAGCAGCATGGCGAAGAGCGAGCCCACGGCGTTGCCCACCAGGTTCAGGAACAGCCCGCGCCAAAAGCCGAACACGAAGCCGCCCAGCATGCCCACGAACTGGCCGGGAATGGGCGCCACCACCACCTGCAGGAACTGCACAGCCAGGAATACCCAGGCGGCCACGGCCCCGAAGGAGTCGAACCAGGCCTTGATGGCCTGCCTGCGGGTTTCGAAGTCCTCGCTCGCCAGCTCGGCCACGAAGTTCACAAAGGCGTGGGGAAGGTATGGCTTGGCCACCCAGGCGAGCAGGCCCAGCAGAAGCGACACGGCGACAGCCCCCGCAAGCACGGGCACCACCGCCGAAAGACGCGAAAGTTTGCGCTTCAACCGCTCGACCATCCAGCGCCCCGAACCCCGCGCCATAACGTGGCGCAATATACTGATGTTACAGGCGTAATTTTAGATCCCGGCAGAGCGTTTCCAAGGCCTGCGTGCTGGTGTATACACAAACTCGCCATCACGCGAAAGGGGATGAACCATGCCGGATTTCGTGCATCTGCACTGCCATAGCGAATACAGCCTGCTGGACGGAGCCATCCGCATCAAGGATCTCTGCTCCCGCGCCAAGGACCTGGGCATGCCCGCCGTGGCGCTCACCGACCACGGCAACATGCACGGAGCCCTGGTGTTCCGGCAGAAGGCGCTGGATACCGGCATCCGGCCCATCATCGGCTGCGAGGTGTACGTGGCCCCGGGGGCACGCACCGACAAGACCGCCAACAGCTCGCGCCAGGCGGCCTTTCACCTGGTGCTTCTGGCCCAGAACCGCGTGGGCTACCAGAACCTCATCAAGCTTGTTTCCGAGGGCTACCTGACGGGCTTCCACTACAAGCCCCGCGTGGACAAGGATCTGCTGCGCCAGTACTCCGAGGGCCTCATCGCCCTTTCCGCCTGCCTGGCGGGCGAGGTCAACCGCACCCTGCTCTCCAAGGGGCTCGATTCCGGCATCGCCATGGCGCGCGAATACGCGGACATTTTTCCCGGCCGCTTCTACCTGGAGCTGCAGGAGAACGGCATACCCGAGCAGACCCGCGCCAACGAGATGCTCCTTCAGGTCATGAAGGAGACCGGCCTGCCCCCCGTGGCCACCAACGACTGCCACTACCTGACCAAGGACGACGCCGAGGCCCACGACATCCTCCTGTGCATCGGCACCCAGCGCACCGTGCTGGACAAAGACCGCATGCGCATGGGCACCACCGAACTCTACTTCAAGACCATGGAGGAGATGGAGGCCGCCTTCGCCTACTGCCCGGAGGCCCTGTCCAACACGGTCAAGATCGCCGAGCAGTGCAACGTGGAGCTGGAGCTCGGCAAGTCGCACTTCCCGGTGTACGACCTGCCCGAAGGCCAGAGCATCGATTCCGAGTTCGAGCGCATGGCGCGCGAGGGCCTGACCAAGCGCCTGGCCAGCATCAATTACAAGGTGGACGAGGCGGCCTACTGGGAGCGCCTGGAGTACGAGCTGGGCGTCATCAAGGAAATGGGTTTCCCGGCCTACTTCCTCATCGTGCAGGACTTCATCAACTGGGCCAAGAACCAGAAAATCCCGGTGGGTCCCGGCCGTGGCTCGGCCGCGGGCTCCATCGTGGCCTGGGCGCTCAAGATCACCAACCTGGACCCCATTCCCTACGACCTGCTGTTCGAGCGCTTCCTGAACATCGAACGCGTCAGCATGCCGGATATCGACGTGGACTTCTGCGAACGCCGCCGCCTGGAGGTGGTGCGCTACGTTGCGGGCAAATACGGCAGCGACCATGTGGCGCAGATCACCACCTTCGGCACCATGAAGGCCAAGGCCGCCGTGCGCGACGTGGGCCGGGCGCTCGGCATGAGCTTCGCCGACACGGACCGCATCGCCAAGCTCATCCCGGAAGAACTGAAAATGACCATCGCCAAGGCCCTGGAAAAGGAGCCCGAGCTCCAGGCCATGGTTGTGGGCAACCCGCAGATCGAAAAGCTCATCGACGTGTCCCAGCGGCTGGAGGGCCTGGCCCGGCACTCCTCCACCCACGCGGCGGGCATCGTCATCTCCGACAAGCCCATGCTCGACTACCTTCCTTTATATAAGGGGAAGGAGGGTGAAATCGTCACCCAGTACGACATGAAGCTGGTGGAGAAGGTCGGCCTCATCAAGTTCGACTTCCTGGGCCTGCGCACCATGACCGTGGTCGAGGATGCGCTGGACATCATCATCCGCGCCGGCAAAACGCCCCCGGACCTGGACAACCTGCCCCTCGACGATCCGGCCACCTACGAAATCTTCTGCTCCGGCGACACCGACGGCATCTTCCAGGTGGAATCCAGCGGCATGCGCAAGTACCTGCGCATGCTCAAGCCCACCTGCTTCGAGGACATCATCGCCATGCTGGCGCTCTACCGTCCCGGCCCGCTGGGCTCCGGCATGGTGGACGAATTCATCAAGCGCAAGCACGGCCAGATCCAGGTCTCGTACCCGCACCCGTCCCTTGAGGAAACGCTGAAGCCCACCTACGGCGTCATCGTGTACCAGGAACAGGTCATGAGCTGCGCCCGGGTCATCGCCAACTACACCCTCGGCGGCGCGGACCTGCTGCGCCGGGCCATGGGCAAGAAAAAAGCCGAGGAGATGGCCAAGGAGCGCCAGAAGTTCATGGTCGGCGCGAGAGAGAACAAGATCGCCGACGCCACCGCCCAGGAAATCTTCGACCTCATGGAAAAATTCGCGGAGTACGGCTTCAACAAGTCGCACTCGGCCGCCTACGCGCTCATCTCCTACTACACCGCCTACCTGAAGGCCCACTTTCCCGTCGAGTTCATGGCCTCCATCATCAGCTCGGAACTGGCCAACACCGACAAGGTCTTCACCTACATCAACGCCTGCCGCGAGATGCAGATCCCCGTGGTCCCGCCCGACGTGAACGTGAGCGAAAGCCGCTTCTCCGTGCTGGACGGCAAGGTCATCTTCGGCCTCGCGGGCATCAAGGGCGTGGGCGAGGACGCGGTGGGCGAAATCGTCACCGAGCGCCTGGAAAACGGCCCTTACAAGGACATCTACGACCTGTGCGAGCGCGTGAACCTGCGCAAGATCAACAAGCGCACCCTTGAAGCGCTCATCAAGGCCGGCGCGCTGGACTGCCTGGGCAAGACCCGCGCCGGGCACATGGCCGCCCTCGACCGCGCGGTCTCCATGGGTCACAAAAAGGCCAAGGAAAAAGCCCAGGGCATGATTTCAATGCTCGACATGCTCGGCGGCAAATCCGCCGCTGGCGCGGCCGAGGCCCCGGTGCAGTACGCGGCCGACGAGGACGTGCCCGAATGGGGCGACGAGGAAAAGATGCGCCTGGAAAAGGAGGCCCTCGGCTTCTTCCTCTCCAGCCACCCTCTGCTGCGCTACCGGCACGAACTGCGCCGCCTGAACCTGACCAATCTGGCCGAGCTGAAGGAATTGCCCGGCGGCATGATCGTGCGCGTGGCCGCCCTGGTCACGTCCTTACGCGAGTACATCAACAAGAAGGGCGACAAAATGGCCTTCCTGCAACTGGAAGACCTCACCGGCACGGGCGAGTGCACGCTCTTTTCCAACGTCTACCTGGAGGCGCGCGAACTTCTGGGCCAGGACCAGCCGCTGATCTTCGAGGGCAAGGTGGACGTGCGCACCAAGCCCGGCGAGGAGGAAGGCCCGCGCGAATCCAAGATGCTGGCCGAAACCGTGAAGCTCCTGTCCCAGGTCACGGCCCAAAGCTTCGAACCCGCCCGCATCCCCGCGCGAGAGGAGCACTGCAAGCCTGAACGCCTGGACGCCCTGAAAAACGTCCTGGCCTGCCACCCGGGCTCCGTGCCCGTGCTGCTCGACCTGCACCTGCCCGAGGCCGTGTGCACCCTGAAGCTCGGCGAACGCTATCACATCTGCGCCTGCCCGGAATTCTGGGCCGATGTCGACAAGTGGCGCACTGCGGGATAATGGGAAGAATCAGGGGGCTCCGCCCCCTGCACCCCGGCCAGGGGGTATGCACCCCCTGGACCCGCGTGGTTAAGAAATGATTGTTTCCACCCGCCATGCACCCCCTGCGGCCGGTTCTGCTTCGGCGCGGGAGCGCCGGAGCAGAACCGGCCGCCACAGGGAGTCCAGAGGGCCTTGTGCCCTCTGGCGGGGGTCCGGGGGCAGCGCCCCCAGCGTCATTCCATGAGGACACCGTGACCATCATCGAACGTCTCGCCACATTCATCAACGCCTCGCAGCTGCGCCACGCCCTGCGCACGGCCATCGCCGCCTCGGTCACGGCGGCACTGACCCAGGTGCTTGGCCTGGAGCAGGGCTATTGGGCCGTGTTTTCATCAATTCTGGTCATGCAGGCGCACGTGGGCGGGTCCATCGTGGCCAGTTGGGCGCGGCTCCTGGGCACCGCCAGCGGAGCGCTCCTAGGCGCACTTGCCGCCACGGCCGCGGATGCCTGGCTGGGCCAGAGCCTGGGCACCCTCACCACGGCCATGTTCGTGACCATTTTCTTCTGCGCGCTCCTCGCCGCCAAGAACGAGAACCTGCGCCTGGCCGGACTCACCGCCGCCGTGGTCATCTGCCTGCACGAGGGTGGCGACCAAAGCGCCTTCAGCATCGGCGCCAGCCGCTTCCTGGAAGTGGGCCTGGGCATCGTGGTCGCCCTGGCCGTGTCCCTGGCCTGGCCCTCGCGCGCACGGGTCATCCTGCGCTTCGGCCTTGGCAAAGGGCTGGAGCAACTGGCCGAACTGCTCGCCGCGATCATGGACAGCCGCATGCAGGGCCGCTATGACCGTACGCGCATTTTCCACCGCAAGGACGCCCTGCTGCGCCTTTCCCTGCGCAACCGCCAACTCCTCGGCTCCGCCCGACGCGAGCCCGGCTCCACAGGCGAAGGCGCGGCCCTGGCGGAACTCATCCGCACCGAGGACCGCCTGGCCGAGCACCTGCTGGCCATGGATCACGCCATTGAGAACGCCCCGCCCGAAGGCTTCCACACGCACCTGGCCGCCGAACTCTCCGAACTGGGCGAGGCCCTCAAGACCGCGCTCACGCATTTGGCCCTGGCCGTGCGCACCAACGAACCGCTGACCACCACAACCAGCCTGGAGCGCCTGGACGCCGCCCTGAACGCCACGGGCCTGAAGCTCCTGGACCTGCGCCAGCAGCGCATCATCGCCGTGTACGATTTGGACGAAGTCATGCACTTCTATTCCTTCTACCACGGCCTGCGCGAGGCCGCGCGCGAGGTGCGGGCCGAACTGGCGCGCAGGTTGGCGGAGTAAGGCAATCAGGTGCAGACGTCCCGCGAATTCCACTGGGGCGCTGCCCCAGACCCCGCCAGGGGGTATGCACCCCCTGGACCCGCAGGCCAACCGAGAATCCCCGGAGCGCAAGAGCGCTCCGGGGATTCTCGGTTGGGGCTGGCCATAAGAGGCCAATGTCACTTGGCTGGCAATGCTCCGTGCCTGGGGAACCTTCCACCCAACTCCTTCCGCTGGACCCTCCGCGCGGGGTTTTGCTTCAGGCGCTTTTGCGGCTGAAGCAAAACCCCGCGCCACAGGGAGTCCAGAGGGCCTCGTGCCCTCTGGCGGGGTCCAGGGGCAGCGCCCCTGGCTATTATCAAAAAAAGCCCCTGGCCGCGCGTGGCAGCCAGGGGCTTTTGCATGCTGAGAATCGCTCGACTTACCAGTTGGCGTCGGCGAAGGGGTTGGAGCCCAGGCCGAAGTCGGCTTCGGGCTCGCCGCCCACGGCGGGGGCGCCGGAAGCATCGCCACCAGCGGGCGCGGCGCCGGCATCGGCACCGGCGGCGCCACCGGCAACGCCGGCAACGACCACGCCCTGAGCCTTCACCTTGGCCACTTCTTCCATGAGCTGCTCAAGCTTCTTGATGTGCTCGTCCATCTTGGAGTTGGACACCTGGAGCTTCACGTCGCCAGCGGCGGCCTGCTCTTCCAGGGGCTTCAGCTTGGCCTTCAGGGCCTTCACTTCGTCGCCCTTGGCGGCGGCGTCGGCGGTCAGCTTCTCCACCTGGGCGGAGAGGGCGGCGTTGGCGGCGCGCAGTTCGGCCATCTGGTTCAGGATGGCCTGAGCCTGGGCCAGGGCGGCGTCGGGCAGGGGCTTCACGGCGATCTTTTCGCCCAGGGCGGCGACATCGCCGGCGCTGGCGTTGGCGAGCTTGGGCTCCTGTTCGTAGATCCAGGCCTTGGACAGGGCGGCGGCGACGGGAGCGAACTCGGCGTCCACTTCACCCTGGGTCAGGAAGGACAGCAGCTCGATGGTGGCCGCGTCGGCAGCATTCGCGCCCTTGAGGCAGGACACGAAGGTGTTCATGGGGAATACTTTCGCTTCAGCCATGGGATTCCTCCTTATGGTCGGGAAAACCTGATGTTACGTTGATATGCTTACCTTGCGTCCGCTAGCTCTGCGCGCCCATGGGCAGGCGGCCGATCTTGCGGGCGTAGGCGAGGGCCACAGTACGGTAGACCACGTGCCCAAGCTTCGACCAGGGCAGGTAAGCCAGCAACATGAACACAAAGATCAGGTGCAGGTAGTAAGTGGGGTAGGCCAGCATCTTCTGCCCGATGAGGCGGAAGATTTCAGAGCCGATGCCGGTGAGGGCGATGCCCCAAATGACGGTGATCAGGTACCAGTCGTACCAGTTGGACGTGCTCTTGGCGGCGTCCAGGGCGCTGCGGCGGCTGGTGAGCTTGGTGAGGCCGATGACCAGGGCGAGGGCGCCCGCGTTGGCCAGCAGTTTCACGGGGCTCCACAGGGGCATGGGGGTGTGGCCGGTCCAGGCGATGAACGCGGCCAGGCCGCCTTCCATGCCCAGCACGTGCTGCAGGAACCATGCGCCGAACCAGTGGCCGGTGGCCACCACGCCGGTGACGATCATGAGCGCGATGAAGGCGTAGAACACCAGCAGGTGGCCCTTCACGCGGTCCTTGTCCTTCTCCTCGACGCCGCAGGAGCTGAAGCGGCTGTGCTGAGCCACTTCGTTCTTCAGGGTGTCGATGAGGCAGGACAGGAAGCTCGGCTCCTGCCCGCGGCCCAGGATGTAGGTCTTGGGCATGGATTCGAAGCTCTTCAGGAGGTTCGAGATGCCCCCGGCGAAGGCGAAGGCCATGAAAGCGAACACCGCGCCGAAGATGGGGTCGATGGTGTAGTCGCCGGGGAAAAGGCCGCCGTAGATGATGGCGCCCTCGGCCGCGACTTTCAGTTCATGCCCTTCCACCGCGAACAGCGGGAAGGCGGTGCCCAGCTTTCCGGCCATGATGGACCAGATGAAGCCGTAGATGATGGCCGGGATCAGGAACAGGATGGGGAAGTACTTGGAAGAACTCATCCAGGTTCCGATGATCGCGGGCTTGGCCAGGCTGCGGTAGGCCATGTTGCGCAGGGCGGACAGCAGGTCGCCCGGCTTTGCGCCGCGGGGGCACAGATCAGAGCAGGTGCCGCAATTGTGGCACAGCCAGATGTCGATGTCGTTCAGCAGGCGGTCCTTGAGTCCCCACTGGGCCCAGACCATCTCCTTGCGGGGATAGGGGGCGTCGGCCGGGGAAAGCGGGCACGCGACGGAACAGGTGGCGCACTGATAGCACTTCTTGAGCGACTCTCCGCCCACCTGCTGCAGTTCCTGAACGAATTTCAGGTCCGGTTGAACCCTGACGGTGTTCGACATGGTTCCAAACCTCCTAGTAGCCCTTGAACGGGTTGGGCCCGAACTTGGTGATGACTTCGGTCATGAAGCGTTCGATGATCGCCGGCACCTTGTCGTACTCGTCGATGGACACTTCGTACTGTTCCACACGCTCGGCCTCGACGCCCAGGCGTCCCAGGGACTCGGCGATGTTGACCTTGCGGCGGCTGCACAGCTCGGAGCCCTTGACGAAGTGGCACTGGTAGTCCGGGCCGTACTTGCAGCCCAGCATGATCACGCCGTCCACGCCCTTGGAAACCGCGTCGGCCACCCAGATGGCGTTGACGGAGCCCAGGCAGCGCACGGGCACGAAGCGCACGAAGGGGCTCCAGCTCTTGCCGCGGAAGGCGGCCATGTCGAGGGCCGGGTAGGCGTCGTTCTCGCAGCAGAGCACGATGACGCGCGGTCCGCCCGCCACCATGTCGTCCGGCACGTAGACTTCCTTGATCATGGAGCCGATCTGGTCGACGTTGTAGTTGTCGAAGCTGATGACGCGCTCCGGGCAGGCGCCCATGCAGGTGCCGCAACGGCGGCAACGCGTCGGATTCGGCTTCGGCGTTCCCTTTTCGTCGTCATCCAGCGCGCCGAAGGGGCATTCCTCTGTGCAGCGCTTGCACTGGGTGCAGCGCTGGAAGTTGAACACCGGGTAGCTCACGTCGCCGGAGCGCGGGTGCACGGCCACGCCGCGGTTGGCGCTCCCGATGCACTGCACGGCCTTGAGCACGGCGCCCGCGGCGTCTTCACGCGCGGTGGCCATGGTCATGGGCTGACGCACGCAGCCGGCCGCGTACACGCCGGTGCGGCGGGTTTCGTAGGGGAAGCAGATGTAGTTCGAGTCGGCGAAGCCGTCGAACAGATCCAGGTCGGGGAAGCCCAGGCCCTGGCGGTAGCTGAAGTTCATGGTCGCCTCGTGCGCGGTGACGGGCACCACGGCCGTGGGCAGCACCACGAGATCGGCCTTGAGTTCGATGTCGGCTCCCAGCAGGGTGTCCTTGGCCTTCACGAGGACGCCGCCGTCGGAGTCTTCAGACACGCCCGTGATGGTGGCCTTGGAGAGCATGATGCCCGCCTGGTCCTGCGCGACCTTGTAGTAGCGCTCGTTGATTCCCGGAACCATCATGTGGTCGTAGAGCACATAGGCCACCGCGCCCGGCAGCTTCTCAACCACGTAGCCGGCCTGCTTCAGGGCCACCAGGCTGGTGAGCTCCGAACTGTAGGCCAGATGCTTGGCGCTTTCCTTGGAAGGATAGAGCGGAGCCTCGGCTTCGGCGGCAGGGGCCTCGGCCGGGGCGGCTTCGCCTTCGGCGCAGGGCTCCTCGGCCACGGCGGCCTTGGTGCACAGGGCCACGTCGGTCAGAATGGCGACGGAGGCCGGGGCCTTGCCGTCGCTCGGGCGCTTGATCTCGCCCGCCTTGACCATGGTCTCGAACTCGGAGGCGGTGACCACGTTCTTGATGCTGCCGTAGCCCATGGGGGCCAGGAAGCCTTTGTCGCCGGGCACCCAGCCGGTGGCCAGCACAACCGCGCCGATCTCCAGCTTCTGCTCGCCGCCCGCGTTCACGGTGGCGGTGTACAGGCCGGGTGCGCCCTCAAGGGACACGAGCTCGGCGCTGGTCAGCACCTTGATCTTGGGGTTGGCGGTAACAGCGCCGATGAGCGCCGCGATGCCGGTGTCCTCGGTCTGCGTGTAGGGCGCGGACAGCGGGAAGGACTTGTACATGGTGGCGGCCTTGCCGCCGAGGGTGGCGGCCTTCTCGACCAGGACCACGTCCTTGCCGAGCTTGGCGGCCTCAAGGGCGGCGTTCAGGCCGGTGTAGCCGCCGCCGAGCACCATGATGGTCTTGAAGGTCTCGGGCAGCTCCGGGGCGGGAATGCGGCTCTTGGAGAGCTTCATCACGCCCATGCGGATGTAGTCCTTGGCGATGAGCGGCATCTGGCCGGGCACGTTCGGATCTTCCTTGAAGCTCCACACGCACTGCTCGCGCAGGTTCACGCGCTCAACCTGGACGCCCTGGCCGAACTGGAAGATGTCCCACTTCACGCGCGGGGAACAGGCGCACAGAACCACGCCGTCCAGACCCTCGGCGGCGATGTCGGCTTCGACCTCGGCCTTGCCTTCGGGGCTGCACAGCACCGCGCTCTTCTTGACCACGGGGCAGATATTGGCAAGCTTGCCTTTCTTGGCGAACTCCACCAGCTCGTCCACATTGAGGGACTTGCCGATGTCGCATCCAGCACAGATATAAACTCCAAGCTTTTCAGCCATGAGCTACCTCCCCACCACAGTTTGAATGGCTTTCATGGCGGCGCCGGTGCCGGTCTGGGCCGTCTTCATGACGTCCAGGGGCAGCTTGGCGCAGCCAGCGGCGATGACGCCCTTGTCGTCTCCGCCGGTGATGAAGCCGTCTTCGTCAACAGGAACCTGAACGGGCAGCTTGGTCCCGGCGCAGCTGGGCTGCATGCCGGTGGCCAGCACCACGAGGTCGAACTTCTCTTCGCTCTTGATGCCGGTGACGGCGTCCTCAACGGTGACGATGGGGCTCTGGCACTCGCACTCGACGATCTTGGCGACCTTGCCCTTGACCAGGGTAAGCTTGTCGTCGGCCGCCACCTTCTGCATGAAGTTGTCGTAGCGGCCGGGGGTGCGCAGGTCGATGTAGTACACGGTGACGCGCGCATCCGGATTCTTCTCGCGGATGTAGGTGACGTGCTTGAGCGAGGCCATGCAGCAGATGTAGGAGCAGTAGTTCAGGTGGTTCTCATCGCGAGAACCGGCGCACTGCACGAAGGCGATGCGCTTGGGCTCCTTGCCGTCGGAGGGGCGCAGGATCTTGCCGCCGGTGGGGCCGTTGGGGGCCGCCAGGCGCTCGAACTGCATGTTCGACACAACGTTCTTGAGCTTGCCGGCGCCGAGGTTGGTCAGCTTCTCCATGTCGTAGGGCTTCCAGCCGGTGGCCCAAACGATGGAGCCGACCTGGAGGTCGACGGTCTTCTCGGTGTCGTTCGCCTCGATGGCGCCGTAGGGGCAGGCGGCCTTGATGGCGTCCATCTCGCCGGGGGCGCAGGAAGCGGCGTCGACCACATAGCGCTGCGGGAAGGCGAAGAGATGGGTGCGGTAGGCGACCTTGCGCTCGGAAATGCCGAAGTCGAACTCGCTCTTCACGCTGGTGCTGGCGGCCTTTTCACAGTCGCCGCACATGGTGCAGTTGGCGTTGACATAGCGCGGGCGGATCTTGATCTTGACGTCAAAAGCGCCGGGGCCGCCGGAAACGCTGGCAACCTCGGCCATGGTGAAGAACTTCACCTTGGGGTTGTTTTTGATGCGCTGGAACTGGATTTCCAGGCCGCAGGAGGGCGGGCAGAGTTTCGGGAAATACTGGTTGAGCTGCGCCACCCGGCCGCCGAGATATGGATTCGTCTCGACGATGTAGACCTCGTGACCGACTTCCGCGGCCTCGAGGGCGGCGGTGATCCCGGCGAATCCGCCGCCGACGACGAGAATACTGTTGTTCGACATTCGCTGTCCTCCCTCTGTAGTGTGCCAAGACGGCTTTTTTTCACCGCCCCGGGCCGATGGGCTCATGTTGCCTCGGCGTGGGATTCCCCGTGCCCGTAAGGGGCAGAGCGTAAAAGAAAGCCCCGGAAGGGCTTTAGCGGCTTATGCCCCCATACTGGCGGAAATTGCCCCAGCCGTGAAAATGGCCCGAACCCGGACTGCAACTGAGTAAGTTCCAGCACGGGTTCAGACCACTTCCCCGTCTGGGAAGTGTGGCGGCTGCGGACTTTCGTCCGCAGCCGCCGATGTCAACTCGCTATCCCTTACTGAGCGTCAGGGATGATCTGGATGTAAGGCTTCTTGAAGATCTTAACTTCCTTCTTGGCCGGGTCGTACTTCGAGTTCACGAAGCACTTCCACTTGGAGTCGTCCAGGCCCATCGCGTCGCCACGATAGTAGAAGCCGGGGTAACGGGTCTCTTCGCGGAACTCGATGTGCTGCAGGTGCAGGCGCACGGTCCACAGACGGTGGAACTGCTCCCAGCAGCGCATAAGCTCGTGCAGGTCGCGGGCGGCCAGCTTCTTGCTGTCCTCCTCGAGCATGCCCATGAGCCAGAAGGCGGTCTTCAGCAGAGCGCCGGAGGTCATGTACAGGGTGGCGCAGCCTCCGCCGTACTCGTCCGAGCACTTGATGAGACGCATCATGAAGTTCTTCGGGGTGATGTAGTTCGGGTTGATCTCCGGAGCGGTGGAAGCACCCTTGAACTGCTCGTAGGTGTACCAGGGCTGGTAGATCTCCTTGGCGAGGTCGGCGGCCTTCACAGCCAGGGTCGGCTTGAAGTCCTTGTGATCGACAACCCAACGGACCATCGCCTTGCCGCAGATGCGGCCTTCAGCGTGGGAGCCGGAGGAGAACTTGTGGCCGGAGGCGCCGACGCCGTCCGCGCAGGTCCAGAGACCTTCGACGGTGGTCATGCGGTTGTAGACCTTGCCGTTGCCGGCGCGGACTTTGTACTCCTCGGGAACCCAGGCCTCGTCCGGACCGGAAACCCAGATGCCGCAGCAACCGGAGTGCGAACCGAGCAGGTACGGCTCGGTGGGCATGATCTCGGAGCCACGCTCTTCAGGAGCGCAGTTGGTGCAGGCCCACAGGTTGGCCATGCCGACGCACATGTCGAGGAAGTCTTCCCAGGCTTCGCTCTCAAGGTGCTTCCAGAGGGGGCTCTTGAAGTCGCCGTTGATGGTGGTGGTCAGCGCGGTCTTGGTGTCCATGAAGATGGGACCACGGCCTTCACGCATTTCACGCAGCATCATGTGGTTACGCAGGCAGGTCGGGATGATGTGACCCTTGGCGTAGCCGCGATCCTCGTAGGGCTTCAGCATGGCGCGGTTGGTGGCGCAGTAGTCTTCGCCCTTGTAGTTCGTGGCCTTGGCCTTGAACAGAAGGAACCAGGCGCCGACCGGGCCGTAACCGTCCTTGAAGCGGGCGGGCACGAAGCGGTTTTCCATCATGGTCATTTCAGCGCCAACCTGAGCGCACATGGTGTAGGTGGAACCAGCGTTCCAAACCGGGTACCAGGCGCGGCCCATGCCCTCACCAGTGGAGCGGGGACGGAACACGTTGACCGCGCCGCCGCAAGCCACGAGGCAAGCATTGCAGGTGTAGACGTAGACTTTGTTCTCACGGGTGCTGAAGCCCACGGCGCCGGCGATGCGGTTCGGGGTGTTGGCATCCAGGAGCAGCTTCACGATGAAGATGCGCTCGATGTAGCGGTCGTCGCCCAGGGCCTTCTTGGCGGCTTCCGCCACGATGACCTTGTAGGACTCACCGTTGATCATGATCTGCCAACGGCCGGAACGCACCGGGGCGTCGCCGCCGCGCAGGGAAAGGCCAGCGGCCTTGGCCTGGGCGCCGTCGAGGTTGTGGCCGTCTTTCTTGATCCAGACGGGCAGGCCCCACTCTTCGAACAGGTGGACGGAGTCGTCGACGTGACGGCCCAGGTCGTAGATCAGGTCTTCGCGGACCAGACCCATGAGGTCGGTGCGGACCATGCGGACGTAGTCGTCCGGCTTCTGCTCTTTGCCAACGTAGGTGTTGATGGCGGACAGGCCCTGGGCCACGGCGCCGGAACGCTCGAGGGAGGCTTTGTCGACCAGCAGGATGGAAATGCCACCGATCTTGTCGGCCCAGCGGCAGGCTTCAAAAGCGGCGCCGCAGTTGCCCATGCCGCCACCGACCATCAGGATGTCAACGTGCTTCTCAACAATGGTCGGCTCAGCCAGGGGGACGCCTTTGACGATTTCTTTGGCAGGAATCTGAGGCATAGCTACCTCCGTATGCTCTCTAGAGTTGTTTGGAAGAATTCAAAGCCTTCTCAACTCAAATCGAGCGGAGAACCGCTCGGTGCCGAAGCTAGTCGCAAACGGCGTCGAGCCAGCACTGGCTCTTGTCGGCCTCGGCCATGTCGAACTTCTTCATGATGGCGCCCTCGGGGGTGGTCAGCGCGCCGGCGGACTCGGTGAACAGCAGTTCGTCGTTCAGGTCGCCACCCTCGGGCTTGCCGCCGAAGGGATTGATGGAACCTTCCGGAGTGGTGCGGATGGGGAACTTGAAGCGCTTCACGGAGCCGTTGCGGAACTTAACGGTCCACATGATGTCTTCGGCCGAACGCATGGGGATGGACGTGCCGCCCATCGGAGCGAAGTCGGCGTAGGGGCGGGCTTCGATGGCGCCCTGGGGGCAGATTTTCACGCAAGAGTAACATTCCCAGCAGGCATCAGGCTCCTGGTTGTAGGCCTTCATGGCCTCCGGATCCAGAATCATGAGGTCGTTCGGGCAAATGTACATGCAGGCGGTCTTCTCGCCACCCTTGCAGCCGTCGCATTTTTCCGGATTGACAAAGGTCGGCATAACACTTCCTCCTAACAGGTTTAAATTAAAGCAGTTACCGACACGATCCACAGCCAACTACGTGCTCAAGTAAGGGCACGGACTTGTGAAAACCGAGAATTACCCGGCCTGTCCGAGGGTGTCAAGGCGAAAGTGAATTTTTGAACAAGGACTCGTGCCTGTTCCTTCACCCCGCCCAGAACCCTGGGGCAAGTGCGCCCACTCACTCGCGGCAACCCAGGTCGAGGCCTGAATTTTGCGCCGGAGATCGTGGATTTGGCTCTTCGCGATAGCTTCGCAAGCCGTCTTTTTTGCCGTAGCTTCGCTCCACATATCCCAGTTCGTCCAGTTTGTGCAAGCCCTTTTTCAGAATGAACCGAGTGCCTTGTCGGGTACGCGACGGGTAAAACATGCTATTCCGGTTCCTTGCTCCGCACATTTGCCACACGCCGAGAAAATGCTCTTGACACAACTTTCACAATCGGAGCATAGTGCGCATGCTTAATTTGTCCAAGGGCTGCGGAATTCCGCATCCGGCCCGGCGGTTAGACGCACGTCCGCGTCGAGCCTCGGACATAGACCCCTAGAGCCCCAGGGCTTGCGCGTGTGGCGCGCTTCCCGGTGGGGCCATGGTTTTGGCAGAGGTAGTTGCACACTTCAACCCGGTTATTTTTAAGGAGAAACGGAGATGGCATCGAAACTCGTTCCCCCTCATGGCGGTAAAGGCCTCGTCTGCTGCTTGCTCGAAGGCGCCGCGCTCGCCGCTGAAATCAAGAAGGCCGAGGGCCTGAAGAAGATCGAAATCTCCTCCCAGGAGAAGGGCGACCTGATCATGATGGGCATCGGCGGCTTCAGCCCGCTGACCGGCTTCATGGGCAAGGCTGACTGGAAGAGCGTGTGCGAGAAGTTCACCATGACCGATGGCACCTTCTGGCCCATCCCCGTTATGCTCGCCACCGACGACGCTTCCGTTAAGGAAGGCGACGAAATCACCCTCGAGCGCAACGGCACCATCATGGCCACCATGAAGGTTTCCGAGAAGTTCGAGCTTTCCGACGCCGAGAAGACCTGGGAATGCGAGCAGGTTTACAAGGGCGAAGGCGCCGACAGCCAGACCGACTTCATGGGCACCGCCATCAAAGATCACCCCGGCGTCCAGATGGTCCTGGCCCGCAAGAAGTTCTGCCTGGCCGGTCCTGTGAAGGTCCTGTCCGAGGGCGGCTTCCCCGAGAAGTTCCCCGGCGTGTACAAGAGCCCCGCTCAGCTCCGCGCTGAGATGGACGAGCGCGGCTGGGCCAAGGTTGCCGCTCTGCAGCTGCGCAACCCCATGCACCGCTCCCACGAGTACCTGTGCAAAATCGGCGTCGAAGTGTGCGACGGCGTGGTCATCCACTCCCTGGTGGGCGCCCTGAAGCCCGGCGACATCCCGGCCGAAGTGCGCGTTGACGCCATCAACACCCTGGTTGAGCACTACTTCGTGAAGAAGAACGTCATCCAGGCCGGCTACCCCCTGGACATGCGCTACGCCGGTCCCCGCGAGGCCCTGCTGCACGCCCTGTTCCGTCAGAACTACGGCATGAACTTCCTGCTCGTGGGTCGTGACCACGCCGGCGTGGGCGACTTCTACGGCATGTTCGAAGCTCAGGAGATCTTTGACAAGATCCCCTGCTCCGGCAACGCCGCCAAGGACCTGCTGACCCAGCCCCTGAAGATCGACTGGACCTTCTACTGCGTGAAGTGCGACGGCATGGCCTCCATGCGCACCTGCCCTCACGGCAAGGAAGACCGCGTCATCCTCTCCGGCACCAAGCTCCGCAAGATGCTGTCCGAGGGCGGCGACGTGCCCGATCACTTCGGTCGCGAAGAGTGCCTCGTCATCCTGCGCAAGTACTATGCCGGTCTCACCGAGAAGGTCGAAGTCAAGATGCAGAAGGCCGCTTCCGGCTCCGGCATGTAATCGACCCGCTCAGTCTCAAGTCCACATGGGGGCGTCCTTCGGGGCGCCCCTTTTTTGTGCGCCACGCCCGTCCGCCCTGCTCTTGCCAGGGACCGAGCAATGCTGATACCCTTCAAGCATGGGACAAATACTCGTTACCGGCGGAGCCGGATACATAGGCGCGCACACAGTCAAACGGCTGAACACCGCGGGCTTCGAGACCGTGGTGTTCGACAACTTGGCCACCGGTCACCGCGACTTCGCGCGCTGGGGGGCCTTCATCCAGGGTGATGTGAACAACGCCGAGGCCTTGGACCAACTGTTCAGCAGCCGCAGCATCGACGCCGTGGTGCACTTCGCCGCCGCCAGCCAGGTGGGCGAAAGCGTGCGAGAGCCTTTGCGCTACTACCAGAACAACGTGGGCGGAACCATTTCGCTTCTGGCCGCCATGCGCCGCCACAAGGTGGAGACCCTGGTCTTCTCCTCGTCCTGCGCGGTGTACGGCCCGCCCTTCGAAGGCCTTTTGACCGAGGACCACGCCTGCGCGCCCATCTCCCCCTATGCGAAAACCAAGCGCATGATGGAGGAGGTGATGGAGGACATGGCCCACGCGGGTAGTCTGCGCTACACCGCCCTGCGCTACTTCAACGCCGCCGGGGCCGACCCCGAGGCCGAGGTGGGCGAACGCCACAACCCGGAAACCCACCTGATCCCCCTGGTGTTGCAGATCGCCCTTGGCCAGCGCGAGCGCCTGGACATCTTCGGCGACGACTACCCCACCCCGGACGGCACGGCCATCCGCGACTACATCCACGTGCAGGACCTGGCCGACGCGCACATCCTGGCCCTGCGCCACCTGCAAAAGGGCGGGGCCAGCGGGGCCGTGAATCTGGGCAACGGGCAGGGGCATTCCGTACGGCAGATCGTGGACACCGCGCGCGAAATCACCGGGCACGACATTCCCGTGCGCATGGCCCCCCGGCGCGAGGGCGACTCGCCCCGGCTGGTGGGCGACGCCACCAAGGCGCGCAGCGTCCTGGGCTGGAATCCGGCCATGGCCGACATCCGCGAGATCATCGCCACGGCCTGGGCCTGGCACCAGAAGGAAATGCGGCACACACCGCCGCGTTGACCCGGAGCCCAGCACCCGCGCAGTCTTTGACATTTCCGACCATACAGGTATTGTGCGCCCCACACTGCACACCCCCCAGGAGGCCGCCGCCCATGCTCGTACGCGACTGGATGACCAAGAACGTCATCACTCTCGGGCTCAAGACAACCGTCGTCGACGCCGCTGAAATCATGCGCACCAAGAAGGTCCGCCAGTTCCCGGTCATCGATGAAAAGGGCGCGCTGGCGGGCATCGTCTCCGACCGCGACATCCGCGACGCCATGCCCTCCAAGTATCTTCCCGGCGACTCCGCCACGGGCGGCAGTCTGGGCAGCCTGCGCGCGGCCGACATCATGACCTCCGAACCCATGACCGTGTCTCCCATCACCCCGGTGGACATGGTGGCCAACATCCTCATGCGGCACAGGTTCGGCGGCCTGCCCGTGGTGGATGAGGCCGGGCGCCTCGTGGGCATCATCACCGTGGCCGACGTGTTCCGTTTCCTGTGCACGGCCTCCGGCGTGCAGCGCGGCGGACCGCAGATCGCCGTGCGCATGGAGGCCAAGCCCGGCCCGCTCTCCGGCATGCTGGAATTCCTGCGGGCCGAGGGCGTGCGCTTCGCCAGCGTGTTCACCTCCCACGACCCGGCCGAGCCCGGTTTCCGCAACGCCTACGTGCGCATAGCCGACCTGGGCGAACACAGCATGGACAGCCTCATCGCCACCCTGAAAACCCACTACACCCTGCTCTTCTTCGTGGAAGACGGCCGCACCACGCTGCTGGACAAGTAAGAGCCGCGAGCGGGAAAGGGAAAAGAAAACACTTTTCCTTGGAGGGATGCCCTCCTCCGCAAATGAAAGCGCCTGGGCCGAGTGCAACTCGGCCCAGGCGCTTTCATTTGCCCTGCGGATCCAGGGGGTGCATGCCCCCTGGCGGGGTCCAAGGGGCGGCGCCCCTTGCCTTCTCCCCTTTCGCCCTATTTTCCTATGGTGACGCGGACCCTCTTGAAGATGTCCGGAATGTACCCAGGCTCGTTCCTCTTGATCTTGATGACCACATCGCATTCGCCCTCGGCCAGGGAGGTGAAGGTATAGCGAACCCGCCTGCCGCCGTCGTAGGGTTCGATGCCGTCCAGACGCAGCAGCTTGGGGTCGAAGGACGTGCCGGAAAAGACATAGCCGCTCTGCCCGGGGTCGCGCATGTCGAGGACCATGACATGCCCCACGGGCAGGCTGGCCTCGTGCGCCTGTTCACCGTCCAGACGCAGATCCAGGTCTTCGCTGCCGCCCAGCATGCGCGGCATGTGCGCACAGGCGCTTATGAGCAGCAGGAGGCACGCGAGGCTGATCAGCAGCCGGACGGTGCGCGCGGGGACGGGGGGGAGAATGCGCATGGTTAGGCTCCGGGTTGCGTCTTGATGTGGCGGAAGGGGGTGTACCCCGTGACCGGGCCGGGCGCAAGCCGCACAGCGCAGGGGCGAGCGCAAAAGAAGGGGGCCGGTTGCCCGGCCCCGTCTGGCGAGTGGTAGTCGAACGGAGAGTGGAGTGGTGAGAGCGGAAGATGAGCCGAGAGGAGGAGAAGCTTTCGTTTCGTCTACTGCTTGGGCCGCATTTGCGTTTCAAGCCAGGAGCGGACTTCCGTGTCGGGCGGGTACACGCCCTTCAGGTGGCCCACGGAATCCAGGAATTTTCGTCCCAGATCCTCGGGCAGCTCAAGCTCGGCCAGTTCGCGCGCCTCCTCGGAGTTGCGGCGCACCAGGATCGCTTTCGGCTTCTTGTCCCAGGTGTAGACAACGAAATAGTTGCTGAAGTCCGCCTTGGATCTCACGGGCTGATGGTCCGCCCGCCAGGAGTTGTTTCCCCATTCCAGGTACAGGGTCACTGCGTCCCAGGGGGTCATGTTCCAGTCGATCTCAAGGTCGCGATAGTTTTGCAAGCTGCCCATGGAACCCTCCTTTGGTCTGGTTAAAACAGTAATCCTTCCTGTTTTGATGTCAACCCATCTGGTCCACATTTTTTTGAGTGGTGCAAAACTCGCGGAAGGTGCTTATACAAATGGAGGTGAAATACCGCCCCCGGCACGAAGAAATCCGGCCGGGTTTGACGGGTGCATGCTCTTGTGCCAGAACAGGCGCGGCCCGTTGCGGGCAAATTTTCCTTTGCGAGGGAACAAGATGGAGATGACGGACATTCTTCCGGTGGAGGCTTGGGCGGAGCTTGAGCAGGACATCACCCAGCGGTTCGGGGTCAACGCCCACGTGTACAACGACAAAGGCCAGCCCTTCACCGGGCACGCCACCTGGGAGTGCGGGCTGTGCCTGGCCATCCGCGAGCACAAGGCCGCGGCCACGGGCATCTGCGCGGTCATCAACCAGGTGCTGGGGCACGAGGTGCGCGAGACCAGAGCCCCGGCCATAACCGACTGCGACGCGGGAATGCTGGTGGTCTGCGTGCCGCTGTTCATCGGCGATGAGCTGGTGGGCATGGTGGGCGGCTGCGGCGGCTTTGTGGACGACAATGAGCCCGAGACCTATCTGCTTGAAAAAATGGCCGGACTCTCCGAGGACAAGGTTGAGGAGATCTGCGCGGGCATGCCCCGCAAGACCGCCGCGGACGTGCAGGCCTTAAGCGACTACATCGAGGGCCGCGTGGCGGAAATCGTAAAGGATTACGAGGCGCGGCAGGCCAAATAGCCCCCCGCCCAGCCTTCAAGGCAAGGAGAAGCTCATGCGCGAGAACATCGTCGTCATCGGGGCCGTGGCCCTTGGACCCAAGGCCGCCTGCCGCTGCAAGCGCCTGAATCCGGAAGCGAACGTCATCCTGCTGGACCGTGGCGCGCGCATCTCCTACGGCGGGTGCGGCATCCCCTATTACGTCTCCGGCGACGTGAGCGACGCGGACGAGCTTCAGTCCACCTCCTTCCACATGCTGCGCGACACGGCCTTTTTCCGCGACACCAAGGACATCGAGGCCCGGCCCCGCACCGAGGCGCTGTCCATCGACCGCGCGAAAAAACTCGTGCGCGTGAGGAACCTCGACACCGGCGCGGAAGAAGACCTGCCCTACGACAAGCTGGTGCTGGCCACGGGCAGCAGCCCGCGCCAGTTGCCCATTCCCGGGGTGGACCTGCCCGGCGTCTCCGCCGTGGCCGACCTCGACGCGGCCATCAAGATCCGCGCGGGCCTCACCGCCGGGCAGGTGGGCAGCGCGGTCATCGTGGGCGCGGGCTTCATCGGCCTGGAAATGGCCGTGGCCCTGGCCGACATGTGGGGCATCGAGACCACGGTGGTCGAATACGCGCCACTTGTTCTGCCCACGGTGCTCTCCCCGGTGCTGGCGCGCATGGTGCAGCTGCACATGGAGGAAAAGGGCGTGCACTTCCGCCTGGCCGCGCAGGTCACGGCCATTCAGGGCGACGGCAAGGCCGAGCGCGTGGTGGTGAAAGGCCCGCACGGCGAGGAGACCATCGATGCGGACATGGTCATCATGTCCGTGGGAGTCACGCCCAATTCCCAGCTGGCCAAGGCCGCCGGACTGGACGTTTCCCTGCGCGGCGGCATCACAATCGACGAGGAGATGCGCACCAGCGATCCGGACATCTTTGCGGGCGGCGACTGCGCGGAGATCAAGAACCTCGTCACCGGCCAGAACTTCTTCCTTCCCCTGGGCTCCCTGGCCAACCGGCAGGGCCGCATCATCGGCGACAACCTGTGCGGCCTGCACTCCCGCTTCCCCGGCGCGGCCGGGGCTTGGTGCGTCAAGCTCTTCGAGCAGAACGCCTCGGGCGTGGGCCTGACGCTGGAGGCCGCGCGCCGCGCCGGGCTCGACGCCGTTTCCGTGCACGTAAGCCAGTTCGACCGCGCCCACTTCTACCCGGACAAGGACTTCATGTTCCTGGAGCTGGTGGCCGAGCGCGGCACCGGCCGGGTGCTGGGCGTGCAGGGCGTGTGCTCCCTGGGCGACGCCCTGGTGGGGCGCATCGGGGCCGTGGCCGCGCTCATGCCGCACAAGCCCACCGTCACGGACCTTGCGCTTCTGGAGCTGCCCTACTCGCCGCCCTTCAACTCGGCCATGGACATTCTGAACATGCTGGGCAACGTGGGCGAGAACATCCTCTCCGGCCGCAACAAGAGCGTGGACCCGCTGGAGTTCGCCGAGCTCTTCGCCGACCGCGACAACCCGGAGCTGTTCTTCCTGGACTGTCGCGAGCTGGGCAACGCCGCAACATACCTGGAGAAATTCCCCGGCGTGTGGCACCACATCCCGCAGGGGCAGCTGGCGGGCAGGCTCGACGAAGTGCCCCGCGACCGCCGCGTGGTCATGCTCTGCAACTCCGGCGCGCGCTCCTACGAGGCGTTGCTGACCCTGAGCCACGCGGGCTTCACCGATGTGGTCAACGTGGCGGGCGGCGTGGCCAGCCTGCACGCCGTGGGAAAAGACCCCAAGGCCCAGTAGCGCCCGCGCGCAGCACGCAAGCAAGGAGGCCCCGTGCCCAGAATCTTCACGCAGGACATCGTCATCGCGCAAACGGACATCGACGTGCAGGGCCATGTGAACAACACGCGCTACGTGGCCTGGATGCAGGACGTGGCCGTGGCGCACAGCACCGCCCAGGGCTGGGGCATGGACCGCTACGTGGCCGAGGGCGCGGGCTGGGTGGTGCGCCAGCACACGATTACCTACAGGCGCCCCTGCTTCCTGGGCGAGACCGTCACCGCCTGCACCTGGATATCGACCTTCTCGCCCCGGCAGAGCGCCCGGCGCTACCTGTTCTGGCGCGCGGCGGACCGCGTCGTGCTGGCCGAGGCCGAAACCCAGTGGGTGTTCATCGACCTCAAAACCGGCCGCCCGACCAAGGTGCCGCAGACCCTGCGCGACGCCTTCGAGATCGTGGAGGACGAGGCCGAGGTGAAAAGGATGTTGGAGGGCTAGGGCGTTGACTCCCGCCGCGCTCCGGTGCACAACTCCCCTCGCGGCAATCACCGCAAAGGGAGCCTCATCCGCACATGACTGCTGATCAGAAACCTGCTGCATCCCTGCCCATCGGCGTCTTCGATTCCGGCGTGGGGGGGTTGACCGTGCTGCGCGCCCTGAAAAAGGCGCTGCCCCACGAGGATTTTCTCTACCTGGGCGATACCGCCCGCCTGCCCTACGGCACCAAAAGCGGCGCAACCGTCGCCCGCTACGCCCTGCAAACCACGAAAGTTCTGGTGGACCAGGGCGTGAAGCTCCTCGTGGTGGCCTGCAACACCGCCTCGGCCGTGGCCCTGCCCGGCCTCACGCAAGCCTACCCGAACATCCCTGTGGTCGGCGTCATCGAGCCCGGCGCGCGCGCCTGCGCCCAGCACGCCCCCCATGGCCGCATCGCGGTCATCGCCACCGGCAGCACCGTGCGCGGCGCGGCCTACCAGACCGCCATCCTGCGCCTGCGGCCGGAGGCCACCATCGCCACCCGCCCGGCCCAGGTCTTCGTGGCCCTGGCCGAGGAAGGCTGGACCGACGGGCCCGAGGTGGAGGCCGTGGCCAAACGCTACCTCACGCCGCTCATGGCCGAATTCCCCGGCGGCAAGCCGGACTGCCTGGTGCTCGGCTGCACGCACTTCCCGGTGCTGGCCCAGGCCATACGCAAGCACCTGCCCGAGGGCGTGTGCCTGGTGGACAGCGCCGAGACCACGGCCGAAAGCGTGGCCGCGGAACTGGCCCGGCGCGGACTGCTCAAGCCGACCGGCACAACGGGCGATGCCCAGGCCGAGGGAAGCGTCCATTTCTTCGCCACCGACGACCCGGAACGCTTCGCCAAGGTGGGCGAAATTTTCCTTGGCCAGCCCCTCAACGCGGCCGACATCACCCTCGTGGACCTGTAACCGGCCTCACGCGCGGGGGTCTGGACAAGCGGGCGCTCTGCGGGCATGTTCCCGCATGGCAGCCAACCCCCAAGAAACGCGGAGGCCCCATGCTTCGTCTGCACGGCTTACGACACGAGAGCTTCGAGAAAGAGGCGGAAATCGCCGCCTGGGCGCGCGAGCGCGGCCATAGCCTGACCCACACCGATCTGTGGAACGGCGAAACCCCGCCCGACCCCTCGGCCTTCGACTTCCTGGTGATCATGGGCGGCCCCATGAACATCTATGAAGAGGACAAGTTCCCCTGGCTGGCGATGGAGAAGCGCTTCCTCAAGGCCAGCATCGAAGCGGGCAAGCTGGTCATCGGCGTGTGCCTGGGAGCGCAGCTTCTGGCCGACGTGCTGGGCGGCAAGGTGACCAAGGGCCAATACCGGGAAATCGGCTGGCACGAGGTGAGCGCCGGGCCCGACGCCGCCAAGAGCCGCGTGTTCGCCGACCTGCCCGAACGCTACACCGCCTTCCACTGGCATGGCGACACCTTCGCCATCCCCCCCGGGGCCCTGTGGACCGCCAAAAGCGAAGCCTGCGCGCACCAAGCCTTCACCGCCTGCAACGACCGCGTGGTGGGCCTGCAATTCCACCTGGAGACCAATGCCCAAAGCATGGCCGATCTTTCCACCAACTGCGCGGACGAAGTCACCGTGGACCTGGTGAAATGGCCCTATGTGCAGTCCGTGACCGAAATGCAGGCCCGGCCGGAGCGCCTGGCCGGCATCCGCGCCCTGCTGGACCGCATTCTGGACAACATGGCCGCGCTGGGATAGAAGCCCGCCCGGACCAAGCACGGCACAAGCACCCAAAAAGGAATCACCATGGCCGAAACCGTTGAAGAATTGACCATAAGCTACGAGGAAGACGGCGTTGTCGTCACCGAGGAACTGGACAAGGTGATCCTGTCCAAGGGCGCCTGGGCCACCCTGCTCTACAAGTACCGCTCCTGGGACAAGGCCAAGAACGACTACGGCCCGGTGGCCTTCACCATCCGCCGCTACCGCAAGCAGAACGGCGAGTACAAGCAGCAGAGCAAGTTCACCATCTCCAGCGAAGACCAGGCGCGCAAGATCATCGACGCCCTGGAAGGCTGGATAGGCAAGAAGTAAGGGGGAGAGGCTGGGGCGCCGCCCCAGACCCCGCCAGGGGGTATGCACCCCCTGGACCCGCAGGCCAAACGAGAAGCCCCGGAGCGCTTTTGCGCTCCGGGGCTTCTCGTTTGGGGGCAGGCCGGGCAGGGACTCTCGGTTTCCAGGTCCGTCAGGGCAGGCGCTGCCTTCCGTCCGGCTCCTCCCGCCCGGACCCTCCGCGAGGGGTTTCCGCCCCGGCGCCTTCGCGCCGGGGAGGAAACCCCTCGCCACAGGGAGTCCAGAGGGCCTTGTGCCCTCTGGCGGGGGACTGGGGGCAGCGCCCCCAGCGGGGTCAAGGGGCAGCGCCCCTTGCTTCTCTGCTCTACAGCTCGGTGCCCAGCAGCCTCTTGGCGATCTCCTTGGCGGCCTTTCGTCCCGCGCCCATGGCGCTGATGACGGTGGCGGCGCCGGTGACGATGTCGCCCCCGGCGAAGACGTTGTGAATGCTGGTCTCGCCGGTTTCGGGATTGGCGTCGATGTAGCCCCATTTGTTGAGCGCGAGGCCCTTGGTGGCTTCGAGCAGGATGGGGTTCGGCTTGGTGCCCACGGCGATGATGACCAGCTGGCAGGGAATGTCGGCGGTCTCGCCTTCAATGGGCTCTGGGCGACGGCGGCCGGAAGCGTCGGGCTCGCCGAGCTTCATCTTCTGCACGGTCATGCTGACCAGGCGCTTGTTCTCGTCGGCGTTCAGGGCCAGCGGCGCGCAGAGCAGCTCCAGCTGCACGCCTTCCTCGATGGCGTGTTCCAGCTCTTCCAGGCGCGCGGGCATTTCGGCCTTGGTGCGGCGGTAGACGATGGAGACCTTTTTCGCGCCCAGGCGCAGGGCGGTGCGCGCGGCGTCCATGGCCACGTTGCCGCCGCCGACGACACAGACCTCGTCGGCCTTGAAGATGGGCGTGTCGTGGTTGGGGAAGTCGTAGGCGCGGCCCAGGTTCACGCGGGTCAGATACTCGTTGGCGGAGAACACGCCGATGCTGTTCTCGCCGGGCACCTTCATGAACTGGGGCAGGCCCGCGCCCACGCCGATGAACACGGCCTTGTAGCCCTCGTCGAAGAGTTCCTGCACGGTGATGGCCTTGCCGCCCACCCAGTTGGTCTTGAACTCGACGCCCAGCTCCTTCATGGCGTCCACCTCGCGGCGGACGATGGACTTGGGCAGGCGGAATTCGGGGATGCCGTAGATGAGCACGCCGCCCACCTCGTGCAGGGCCTCGTACACGGTGACCTTGATGCCCAGCGCGGCCAGGTAGCCTGCCACGGTGAGGCTGGAGGGGCCGGCGCCGATGCAGGCGACCTTCAGGTCGTCGCGCATCATGCGGCAGGCGGCCTCGCCGGTGATCTGCACGCAGGCGTCGTCGCCCTCGGCCAGGCGCGCGGCGAAGGTGTCGGCCACGAAGCGTTCCAGGCGGCCGATGCACACGGCCCCGCCGGTCTTTTCCGGGTTCTTCTCCAGGATGCACATGCCTTCGCACTGGGTTTCCTGGGGGCACACGCGGCCGCACACGGCGGGCAGCGAGTTGTAGTCGCGCAGGACCTTGTACGCGCCGGGCAGGTCGCCCTTCTGCAACTGGCCGATGAAGCCCTTGATGTCGATTTCAACAGGGCAGCCCTGGCGGCACAGGGGCTTTTTGCATTGCAGGCAGCGGTCGGCCTCGGCCTTGGCGTCGGCCTCGGAGTAGCCCACGGCCACCTCAAGGTAGTTCTGAATGCGCACGAAGGGCGGCTGCACGGGCATTTCCGTGCGCGGCGCGGACTTCTTGGGGGCCTTTTTTTCCGGTGCGTCGCTCATGGCTACTTGCCCTCCGCGCATTTGCACTTTTCCTGGAAGAGCTGCATGGACTCCTGCTCCTGCGGGCGGAACTGCGAGAGGCGCAGGCGCAGCTCGCCGAAGTCCACCTCGTGTCCATCGAACTCGGGCCCGTCCACGCAGGCGAACTTGGTCTTGCCGCCCACGGTGCAGCGGCAGGCGCCGCACATGCCGATGCCGTCGACCATGATGGAGTTCAGGCTCACCGTGGTCTTGACGCCGAAGGGCTTGGTGACCTTGGCCACGGCCTCCATCATGGGCACGGGGCCGATGGCCACCACTTCGGACACGTCCTTGTCCTCTTCCAGCCGCTGGCGCAGCACTTCGGTGACGAAGCCCTTGTGCCCCTGGGAGCCATCGTCGGTGGCCACAAGCACTTCGGGGCAGAAGTTGCCGAGCTCGGAGCAGAAGAGCAGCAGGTCCTTGTTGCGCGCGCCGATGACCGCGACCACGTGGTTGCCCGCGGCGGCGTGGCCCTTGGCGATATGGTGCATGGCGGCAACGCCGGTGCCGCCGCCCACGCAGATGACCGTGCCCTGTTTCTCGATGTGCGTGGCCTTGCCCAGCGGACCGCAGAAGTCGGGCAGGCTCATGCCTTCCTCAAAGGTGTTCAGTTCGGCCGTGCTCTTGCCCACCACCAGGAACACGATGGTGACGGTTCCGGCGATGGGGTCGCAGTCGGCGATGGTGAGCGGGATGCGCTCGCCCTTTTCCGAGGTGCGCAGGATGACGAAGTTGCCGGGCTTGGCTTTTTTGGCCACGTGCGGGGCGTCGATGACCAGCAGCGTGGTCTGTCCGGGGATCAGCACCTTTTTCTCTAGGATGCGATAGCTCATTGGGGCACCTTCCGGGGTTTTAATGGATGCGGGTTGTGTAGCCTGCCCGCAGGGCGAATGCAACACGTGCGGATTTTTGCACTGCCGGGGCTTGCAAACAAGACGTGGAGTGGTTACATCGAAGCCATGGCGCGTTGCCTGGCCTGCCTTGCGGCGGCGGCCCGCGCCCGGCTTCCACGGACGGAAGACGCTTCTGCCCTGGTCCTCCACTGGAGTGAGGGTGGCGAACGCCCCTGAAATCGCATGATTTCCGGGCGTGCCGCTGGACCAAGGGCGGTATTCGCGGCTTCCGGTCTTTTTTTGGCCGACCGGACGCCGGGGCAACCCCCGGAGACGGCCATGTCCGCCCCCATCGGCTCCAGCACCACCCGCAGCGCCTCTGTCGCGGCGCAGACGCGCCTCGTCGGCGCCCAGTCTGGCGTTGCGTCCGCGGCCCTTGGACAGGCGGGCGGCTCCCGGCCGCAGGTGCAGTCGCGCCGGGTGTCGCTGAAGCTTGGGCCCCTGGGCATCACCTATTCCACAGACCAGCTGCTGTGGCCCGAGGCCGCAGCCACTGCCGGAGCCGGGGCCGCCGTTGCGGACGCCAGCCTCTCGCCGGGCCTCTCGCCCGATCTGGACCCTGACGCGGAACCCGTTGACCCGGTGTCCGGGCTGCCGGGGTCTGGCCAGAATACGGGCCAGACAAGCCAGACCGATCAGGCCGCGCAGCAAGCACAAGCCCAGCTGACGGACCAACAAGGCGCGGCCGCGGCGGGCCGCAGCTTCCACCAGGAACTGGCACAGGCTTGGCGCAGGCAAATTGAGCAGCGCGCGGCCACGACTGAGACCTACGGACCAGGCGGCGCGTCTCGCTCCGGTATTTCCACCGCCGTCACCAGCGCCGAGGCCGGAAGCTCCGCTCCGGCGGCCACGGCGGCCGCTTCCACAGCGGGGACCGCTTCAAGCGCCGCGGCAACCGCCACCACGCCTTCCGCCGAAAACACGACGGCCCCTCCGGCCGCGCGCATGCGCAGGGCCATCGGGGCCTATCTCGCCTGTGCGCGGGATTTCTCCACCGCGCAGCCCATGCTTACCGCCGTGGCCTAGGGCCACCTCAGCAGGAGCGGAAGTCCTTGCTGATGTAGAGCATGAGGTCGAACAGATTATGCGCCATCTCGTCGGCCAGCTCCGGCGGCTCCACCGGTGCGGAGCCCGCGGTGCGGTTGATGATCTTGGAGAAGAGCAGGCCCACAAGCTGGTCGTCGCCCTGGGTCCAGGGCGCGCTGCTTGAGGGAAACTTCTTCTGAAATCCGTGGTAGTACATGCGCTCTCCCGGTGGTCGGTCGGCAGTTGGGCGCGGGTCTTGCGCGTCCGGTCCGGCGGGGATATGTTCCCGCAACACTGGTGCTATCGGCCCTTTGCGGCCGCAACTTTACACCCGGCGTCCACGCGCCCGAACGGAGCCGCCGTGTCGCAGAAGAACATTCTCGTGGTGGAGGACCATCCCGAAACGCGGGATCTCCTGTCCTATCACCTGAAGGCGGCGGGCTACGCCGTGCGCACGGCCGCAAGCGGGCAGCCCGCCCTGGACATCGCCCAGCGCACCCGGCCGGACCTGGTGCTGCTGGACGTGATGCTGCCCGGCGGCATGGACGGGCTGGAGATTTGCCGCAGACTGAAGCAGGACGAGCGAACCCGGCAGGTGCCGGTGATCATGCTCACCGCGCTCGGCGACGAGGTGGACCGCATCGTGGGGCTGGAGCTGGGGGCCGAGGACTACGTGGCCAAGCCCTTCAGCCCGCGCGAGCTGCTGCTGCGCGTGAAGGCCCTGCTGCGCCGCGCCGCCCCGCAGGAAGCCCCGGCCTCAGGCTTCCGCGAGGCCGGGCTGGAGATCGACTTCGAGGCCCACAGCGTGCTGGTGGACGGGCAGGACGCGGGCCTGACCGCCACGGAGCACAAGATCCTGAAGGAGCTGGTGGCCTCGCGCGGGCGGGTGTTGCCGCGCGAACGCCTGCTGGACACCGTGTGGGACACGGATTTCGACGGCACCTCGCGCACGGTGGACACGCACATGCGCCGTTTGCGCGGCAAGCTCGGCCCCTATGCGGACTGGATCGAGACGGTGCGCGGTGTGGGGTATCGCTTCAAGCCCCTGGCAAAAGGCGCTGGCAAGACGGGCGACTAGGCCGATATCGATAGCTTGTCGACATCGTAAAGATCCGCAAATCAAGCGCTAAACGTTCGAATCGTCGGCGTCGGCGGCTTCCGCGGCCAGCTGCTCGAAGTGCTCCGCCCAGCGCGCCACCGCACGGTCCAGGCTGTACTCCTCCAACACATGCGCCCGGCCCAGCGCCCCCATGCCCGAACGCTGCTCCGGCGTCAGCGAAAGCACGTCCTCCAGGCACCGCGCCAGAACTTCAGCCCGCGCCGCAAGCGGCACATCCGGCCGCGAGGCTTCCGCCTCGGCCACGCAGCCGCCCGGCCCGGCCATACGCCGCGCATCGCCCACGTCCAACGCGGCCACGGGCACCCCGCAGGCCAGCGCCTCGGCCAGAACATTCGGAAACCCCTCTCCCAGCGACGGCAAGGCCAGCACATCCAGCGCGGCCAGCACCTGCGCCACGTCCGCGCGCCTGCCCAGGCGCAGGGCCGCGCCCCCCAGGCCGTAATGCGCCAGCAGGGCGTCCAAGCCACCCGCCGAGCCGGGCTCGGTGCCCTGGCCGCAGAACAGCAGCCGAGCGCCGGGAAAACGCGCCAGCACCCGCTGCGCCGCCGCACAGAACACCTCGTGCCCTTTCATGGGATCCAGCCGCGCCACAAGTCCGATGAGCGGCGCGCCCTCGGCCACGCCCCACTGCGCCCGCAGACGCTCTCGCGCACCGGGGTCTGGCCGGTATGCCCGGCCGTCCACGCCGTTCTCCAGCACCGCCAGCCGTCGGGGACGGTAGCCCAGTTCCTCCACGTGCAGCCGCGCCCCGGCCCAGGAATTCGCCGTCACCGCCTGCGGCCAGTGCGAAAGCCGCGCGCAGGCCCGCACCGTGAGCTTCGTGCCCGGCGAATAGCGCGAAAAATCCATGTATGAGCAGCGCAGACCCCAGCTCACCGCCGCGCGCGAGGCGCAGGCCCTGGCCGCAAGAAGCCCCAGCAGATCCGCATGGTACAGCCAAGTCTGCAGCACCTGGGGCTTCCACTGGCGCAAAACGTTCATGAGCCGCAGCAGGCCGCCTGGGCCCGGCAGCCCGCGCCGCATCCCCAGGCTCTCGACCGGCACGCCCGCCTCGCGCAGGCGTCCGGCCAGCGCGCCGTGCTCGCCGTCCAGGCTCAGCAGGCTGACCACGCGGCAATCGAAACGTGCGCGCGGCAGCAAGGGCGCCAGGCGTGCAAGCCAGGTTTCGGCCCCGCCGAGGCCAAGGCCGGTGATGAGGTGCAGTACGCGGATGGGCGGCATGGAAGAGCCCTAGCGCATGGCGTGGACAATGGGAAGGGCCGGCCGGCGTGCCTGTTTCGTGCCCCGCAGGCACAAGGTCACAGGGCAAAGTGTCGTGCCCGGTTCATGCTCCGCAAGCCAGGAGGCTGCGCCCCCTGGACCCGCTGTAGGGGTGAGGGATGTCGTCGCGGTTTCAATTTTCGGGGTTCCAAGGGGCCGGAGGTCCCTTGGCCGCCGGAGGCTTAACCAGGCGAAACGCCACAGGGCCAACGCAGTGCCCGGTTCATGCTCCGCAGTCCAGGAGGCTGCGCCCCCTGGACCCGCTATAATGTGGAGTGGCTATGCGAGGTGATGTGCATCAAGGCCGGAAGTTTAACCGGGCGAAACCTTCAGCCTAGACCAGCGACAGCGCCTGCCCCGTGGGCAGCTTCTCCACCGCACGGCCGATGCACACCGCCAGGTCGCCCGCTTCGCCGAGCAGGGCCTGAGCCTCGGCCACCTTGTCCTGCGGCACGCCGAGGATGAGTCCGCCCGAGGTCTGGGCGTCGAAGGCCAGGGTGACCAGCAGTTCGTCCAGCCCTGAGCGCACAAGGGTGCGCGGCAGGTAGTGGTTGCGGTTCTGTATGCTGCCGCCTGGCATGAGGCCCAGGGTGGCCAAGCTGAGGGCTTCCGGCAGGAAGGGCACCTCGGAGAGCGTGACTTCGGCCGTGACGCCGCTTGCGGCCGCCATTTCCAGCAAATGTCCGCCCAGGCCGAAGCCCGTCACATCCGTGCTGGCCTTGAGCCCAAGCTGCCGGATGACCTGGGCGCCCGCGCGGTTCAGGCGCGCACACCAGAAATGCACCAGTTCTTCCAGGCGTTCCGCGCCGGGCCGACCGGCCTTGATGGCCGTGGCCACCACGCCGGTGCCGATGGGCTTGGTGAGCAGCAGCGCGTCGCCGGGCCGCAGACCCCGGTTGGTGGCAATCTTGTCCGGGTCCACCGTGCCGGAGACGGAAAGGCCGTATTTGATCTCCGAGTCTTCCACGCTATGGCCGCCGCAGAGCACGGCCCCGGCCTCCTCGATCTTGGACAGGCCGCCCTTGAGGATGGCCGCAAAGACCTCCGGCGGCATGCTGCGCGCCGGGAAACAGCACACGTTCATGGCCGCGTACGGCTCGCCGCCGACGGCGTATACGTCGGACAGGGCGTTGGCCGCGGCGATCTGCCCGAAGCGGAAGGGGTCATCCACCACCGGAGTCAGGAAATCGACGGTCTGCACCAGGGCCTGCCCGGCCGGAAAGCGCAGCACCACCGAGTCCTCGCCACCGCCGCGCGGCCCCGAGAGAATACGGTCGTCGTGGCCCGTCAAGAGCCCGCCAAGTATACGCTCCAGGTCCCCTGGAGCCACTTTCGCCGCTCAACCAGCCGCGCGCACGCCCTGGGTGAGACGGACTTTCTGCGGTGCCAAAGGCATTGGGGTGAATATTTCCATACCCGATTTCTAGCATAGGCGTGTGACGCAGCCAAGCAGGTATTTTCGATTCAGCCATTAAGTGAATGAACGATCCGCCGATAAGATACGCAAGCAAGGCACGCGAAGTGCATGCACGGAACCAGCAACGCACCCCAACATACGGGAGGCCGCATGATCCGACACCGTTGCGCCGCCTGCGGGCGGGCCATCAACCGCACTGACCGTTTCTTCGAAGCTTCCGACGGCACCCTGTGCCACGACTGCCAGACGCGCCTCGCTCCCGGCAAAATTCTCCGCCCGTCCGAGCACCTGCCCGCGCCGCCGCCCGCCTGGGCCGTGCTGCCGGAGCTGATGCCATGCGGCCATCGGTAAGGCCCAAAATGTAATCACGGGGCTCCGGCCCCTGCATTCGGCTGGGGGCGCTGCCCCCAAGCCCCCGCCAGAAGGCACAAGGCCCTCTGGACTCCCTGTGGCGAGGGGTTT
>NZ_DATMYK010000299.1:0-7217 GCF_035560995.1 Humidesulfovibrio sp.
GCATTTCTCCGGCGTGCTGGAGCTCTGGCAGGCCGGTGGTGCGCTGACCATCGAAGGAATCGAGCTGGAGGCAGAGAGCCTGGACTTCCGCGTCGTGCGCTGCGGGTACATGGAAATGTATGCGCAAATGGGCCTGCCCAAGGCCTTGCACGCCACCCTGTCCTGTCGGCGCGACGCGGCCTTTGCCGCAGGCTATTCTCCAAAACTGCTGCTGGACAGACCGGAAGTCATCTCCGCAGGCGCACCGGCCTGCCTGTTCCGCTTCCGCTGGCAGGGTTGAGGCGAGGGAGGCGCCGGGGCTTCCGCTTCGAGGCAAAGTCTGGCACAAAGCCTGCCCAGGCAGCGCAACCTTCAAGCACCGGGAGACACTCCATGACCCAGAAGACCCTCATTTCCTCCGGCTCCAAATGGGAGCCCCTCCTCGGCTATTCCCGCGCCGTAGTGGCCGGGAACACTATTTATGTCTCCGGCACCTGCGGGGTCGAGGCCGACGGTTCCGTGGCCCCGGACATGTACGGCCAGGCCAAGCGCGCCCTGGAGATCATCGAGGCCGCCCTTGCCCAGGCCGGAGCAAGCATGAAGGACGTGGTGCGCACGCGCATCTTCGTCACCGACGCCAGCAAGTTCGACGACATCGCCAAGGCCCACGGCGCAGTTTTCGCCGAGGTGCGCCCAGCCACCACCATCGTCGAGGTCTCCCGCCTTGTGGACGCCTGCTTCATGGTCGAAATCGAAGCCGTGGCGGTCATCTAAAAACTGAAGGATTCCAGCGCGCGGCTCCGGCTCGCCCCTGCGGCTGGCCGGGCCGCAGCGCCCCCTCCCACGCAGCACATGGCACAACACGAAGGATCATCTGACATGGCGACCAAACCCCTCCGCCTGTTGGCCCAGCTCGATGCCATTCCCGACGAACTCGCCCTTTCCGGGCCGGCCACGTTCCGGCAGTACTTACTGGATGGCGAGCTGCGCACCTGGAATGGCCCCATGCAGGACATCTTCTCGCCCATTTTTGTGGAAAGCGCCCCGGGCCCCAAACGGCAGCTTCTGGGCGCGTGCCCCGTTCATGACAGCCACGTGGGCGAGGAAGCCCTGCGCGCGGCGACCGCGGCCTGGGACAAGGGCCTGGGCTCCTGGCCCAATCTGCCCGCAAGCGCCCGCATGGCCTGCGTGGAGGACTTCTGCCGCCGCATGCGCGCCAAGCGCGCGGAGATCGTGCGGCTCATGGTCTGGGAGATCTGCAAGTCGCGCAAGGAATCCGAGCAGGAATTCGACCGCACCATCGAGTATATCGACGACACCCTGGCCGAACTGCGGCGCATGCAGGAACAGAACGCGCAGCCGCAGCGCGTGGGCGGCATGCAGGCGCACAGCGGCCAGTCGCCCTTTGGGGTGGTGCTGTGCATGGGGCCCTTCAACTTTCCCTTGAACGAGACCCTGGCCACGCTCATTCCGGCCCTGCTTATGGGCAACACTGCCGTGGTCAAACTGCCGCGCATCGGCAGGCTGCTATTTTTCCCGCTCATGGACTGCTTCCACAAGGCCTTTCCGCGCGGGGTGGTGAACATCCTCTCCGGCGGCATCGAGACCGTGACGCCCATCATGGCCTCCGGCTTGGTGGACGCCCTGGCCTTCATCGGCACCAGCCGCGCGGCCGAGGCCATGCGCGCCCTGCACCCGCACCCAAACCGCCTGCGCTGCGTGCTGGGGCTTGAGGCCAAGAACGCGGCCATCATCCTGCCCGACGCCGATCTGGACATCGCCGTGCCCGAGGTGCTGCGCGGCTCATTCGGCTTCAACGGCCAGCGCTGCACGGCCATCAAGCTCATCTTCGTGGCCCGGCAAGTGGCCGAGACCTTCCTGGAACGCTTCACCGGGGCTGTGGCCGAGCTGCACTGCGGCCTGCCCTGGGAGCCGGGCGTAAACATCACTCCCCTGCCGGAGCCGGGCAAGCCGAAGTTCCTGCAGGCCCTGCGCGCAGACGCCCTGGCCAAGGGCGCGCAGGAGCTGATTCCCGGGGTCGGTCTGCCTAGTGAACAGCCCGGTGGAATGGATGACGCCGAAACCTTTTTCGCGCCCTCCCTACTGTTTCCGGTGACGCCGGACATGCGGGTGTTCCATGAGGAGCAGTTCGGACCCATCGCGCCTGTGGCCCTGTTCGACGACCCGCAGGAAGCCTTGCGCGCCATCGCCGCCTCCAGCTACGGGCAGCAGGCCAGCATCTTCGGCAGCGATCCGCAGCAGCTGGCCGAGCTGTCCCGCCGCCTGCACAACCTCGTGAGCCGCGTGAACATCAACTGCAAGTGCCAGCGTGGGCCGGATGAACTTCCCTTCACCGCCCGGCGCGATTCCGCCGTGGGCACCCTCTCGGTGCGCGACGGCCTGCTGGCCTTCTCCCTGCCCACGCTGACCGTGCTGCGCGACAAACCGGCCACTCAGGCGGCCAACGAACGCATCGCACTCGCATTGGCCGGTCCCGGTTCGCAAAACGGGGCATAGCGTACAGGTATCCCAGCCGCACCCGGCGGGTCCTGTCGAGGATCGTGTGTGAGGAAAGGACTGGCGGGCCGTGCGCCGCGCCGTCAGGCAATCAGGAGCCTGGGCCGCCGCTCTGGTACAAGCGCCCCTCAAGCTGGTTTGCATAGACGCTGTGGAAGAGCAGCGCTGTCTGGGCATCGGACTGTTCCAACTCGCGCAGCGCCAGTACGGAGAGGAAGGCATAGCGGCAGCCTGAAAGCGCGGTGATGTTTCCCGGCGCCGGCAGCCCCCCCTCGCTGCTTGCCTGGCCAGCGGCGCTCCCGGCTCCGAGGGTGCGCAGGCGCAGCAACTGCGGGGATTGTCCGGAATCGCTCGCCCGCACCTCCTCGGCCTGACCGGACTGGAACAGGTACACTCCGGTCATGGCTTCGCCCTGGCGCAGAATGACCTCGCCAGCCTGGGCCGTGCGCTCTTCAAGCCAGGGCTCCAGCCGCTCCAGAAGGGCCTCGAAGCGCTCCCCTTCCGCAAGCTTCAGCAGCATGTCATCCACGGCAAGATCGAACAGTTCGTCCTGCCCGCCGGAATCCTTGCCCTCCTCCAGCCGGGCGTGTTCCCGGTCGAGGATGGCGTCCTCGCACCATTCCAGGGCGCGGTCCGCATCGGGCAGGAAACGCACGCCATCCACCTGGGCCGGGTCGGCCAAGCGCATCTGCCCAAGCAGAGAATCCGGAGCGGCGCAGAACAGCAGTTCCACGCCGGAGGACTCGGCCTTTTGCAGCATGCGCAGGAAGCAGTTCACGGCCGAGGAGTCGAAGCCGTCGATATCGCTGAAATCAAGGATGATGAATGACGGCCGGACGCCCGCCTCGGCCTCCATGTGGGAGTTCACGCGCAGGCTGAGGGCGCTGGCCGAGCCGAAGAACAGATAGCCGGTGGCGCGCAGCACGCGAACCTGCGTGGTGTGACCGCGCAGGATGTGCCTGTCAGGCACGGAGCGCTGGCGCGCGCTTGAAAGGGCGCTGGCGTCGGTGTCGTCCTTGAGCACGGGAATCCGGCTGTACTTGACCACGAAACCTATGGTGGCGAGCATGAGCCCCACGCCTACGCCTTCCAGAAAGCCGAAGAAGGCGATGGAGCAGACAATGGCCCACACCACGGCAAGCTCCACCCGCGTGACTTTCGTGCGGGAGCGGATGCCCCAGTCGTACAGGGTGCTGACGCCGATGAACAGGATGAGGCCGCCGAGGATGAATTTGGGGAACAAACCAAGCACAGTGGAGCCGAAAAAGGTCGCGATGCCTGCCAAAAGCCCGGTGGTGATGCCCACAAGGCGCGAATTAGAGCCGGTCATGGGGCCAAGCAACGAGAAGCTCAGCGCCGTATAGCCCGCGTGCGCCCCGCCAAGGCCCCCTGCGAAGTTGGCCAGGGCGTTGGCGTAGAACTCGCGCTTCAGGTCCAGGTCCACCCGCGCCGCCGCCTCCATTCCACTGGAGATGAGCAGGAAGGAAATGGCCGAGACCAGGGGGATGGTCAAAAGTTGTGGCAGCTCCCGCAGCAGCGCCCCCCACTGGATGAGCGGCAGGTCGGTCGCGGTGAACACGGGCCAGAGCCTGCCGCCTTCGGGCATGCCGCCCAGCAGCAGGCCGCTTTCCGCGACCCTGGAGAAATCCTGGCCGGAGGCCAGCAGGTAGCCGCCGAAGCAGACAAGGGAGGCCAGCAGCACGAGCGGCAACACAAAGGGGCTGCTGCAACGGGCCATGCCGAACATCAGCGCCGCCGCCATGGCCACGCCCGGCAGCCAAAGGGCGATGAGCTGCGGGTCGATGAGCTTGGACAGCCCGGCCAGGCTCAGTGAAACACCGGTCATGATGCCAAAGCCGCCGGAGATGAGCAGCCAGCCCACGCCCGACAGAAAGCCCGCCACCACGGGGAAAGGGATGTAGCGGATGAGGTTGCCCAGACGGAAGCGGCCGAGAATGACGAAAAACACGCCGGTCGCCAGGGTGGACATGGTCATGGCCGCGCCCACGGTGACAAGGGTGGCGCGCGGGTCAAGGGCGCTTGCGGAAAGTCCGGAGACTAACGCCGCGGCCACGGAGGCCATGATGGCCGAGGAGGCGTCCTCCGGCACGCAGATGGTCGAGGGGAAGCCGCTGCACAAGGCCAGGATGATGCACATGACGAAGGTGCCGAAGAGCGTGAGGCCAGCGGCCCTTGGGGCGAACCAGGCCAATGGCCCGGAGAAGATGAGCGAGGCCAGGGACAGCTCTATGACGATGAGCAGCAGGCCGACGACGAAGCCGGAGCTCAGGGCCGGCAGCAGACGCGAGGGCGTGGCGATGTCGTGCCCGATGTCCCGCAGGCTTTGCAGCAACTGGGGCCGAGGGGCCGAGGTCGTCTGAATCATGGATTCCTTCCTGTGGCATGGCAGCGCACGCATCACCAAGCTTGTGGCATGCGGGGAATAACAGTCGCCGCTTGCGTGTTCACCGCAAGAGCGCACCCTTTCTACGAGAATTTCCCCAGACCTGCAACGAGCGGAACGCTCGGGAATTAAAGAAACCGCGCGTCTCTTCTCCTTACCGGCGCAGAGCCGCGGAGAGGAATCTGTCCAGCTGGTTGGCGAAAGCGTTGCGGTCCGCCAGGCTCAAGGGCGCAGGCCCGCCGGTCATGACCCCGGTGCTGCGCAGTTCGTCGAGCATGTTGCGCATGGTCAGTCTGCTGGCGATGTTCTCGCTGGTGTACAGTTCGCCGCGCGGATTGAGGCCCGTGCCGCCCCGTTCCACCACCTTGGCCGCCAGTGGGATGTCCGCAGTGATTACGAGATCCCCGGCCTGGACGAGTTCGGCGATGGTGTCATCCACCACGTCGAAACCCTGGCCCACGCGCAGGGTGGAAAGATAGGGTGAAAACGGCACGCTCAAGGCCTTATTCGCCACCAGGGTCGTCTCGATCTTGAGCCTGAGGGCCGCGCGGAGCAGAATTTCCTTGATGGCGTTGGGACAGGCGTCGGCGTCGACGAGAATGCGCATGGGAACTCCGAAAGGTGGTTTGGGCCGTGCCGGTTGGGCGCACCGCCTTAGGCCAGATACATCAAACACTTCGCGCTGTCCCCGGCCGGACGCGTGAGCGTGGCGCAGTGCAGGCCTGAGACCGTGCGCCAGACAAGACGCGCACGAAGGGTCCGTGCGACAGGCTTCGGCGCGCAGACGCACCAGATTCGGCAATGGGCGTTGCCCGGAGCTTACTTGATGCGCCAGCGGGCAGGCGCAAACTCGACCACATTGAAGGTCTTGGTGGCCTGGCACTTCGGGCAGGTGACAGCGATAACGGGGGCCAGGGGATAGTCTTGCATCACGTGTTTGCAGCCGCAGACGAAGACGGGACGGGGCAGGCCTTTGCCGCTCTGCACCAGGGAGCCGGTAATTGTTTTCATGCGAGTCCTTTAGCAGCGCACACCGCAGAAGTCCATAAGACTCCGCGGGCCGTGACGGCTGAGGGGCCAGGAACATGTTGATGAAGGGAAAAGTGCGGAGGTAAGGACGGCGGCGTGGTGCCCTCGGCAGGAATCGAACCTGCGGCACCAGGATTAGGAATCCTGTGCTCTATCCGACTGAGCTACGAGGGCACGTGTTGGTCGCCGGAGAGGGAGTCCTACACAATTCCTGCCCCCCGTTCAAGTTGAATGTGCTCACTACCCGTTTGAGGCCCACCCGGCTTTACAAATCCGGTTTCGGGACTATAGTTCCACAAACACCGCCAGGGTGGCGGCGGCATACGGAGGTACCCCCTATGAAACGGATTTTGGCCCTGACCACGCTCCTCGTCCTGCTCGCCCTGCCAGGGGTCGGCCTCGCCAAGGCCGGTTTGCCGGACTTCACGGACTTGGCCGAACGTGCAGGAAAGGCCGTGGTCAATATCAGCACCACGAAAAATGTCCCCAGCCGGGGTTCGCAGATGCAGGAGCTGTTCAAAAACGCTCCCAAGAATCACCCGCTGCGCGAATTCTTCGAGCAGTTCGAAAAGCAGTTCGGCCAGCAGGACGCCCAGCCGAGAAAGCTCAGTTCGCTTGGTTCCGGCTTCATCATTTCGCAGGACGGCTACATCGTGACCAACAACCACGTGGTGGCCGAGGCCGACGAGATCAAGGTCAAACTGCTCAGCCGCGACAAGCCGTATGACGCCAAGATCATCGGTCGAGACCCGGAGACCGACCTGGCCCTCTTGAAGATCGAGGCCGGAGGCGGCCTGCCCGTGCTGGAGTTCGGCAACTCCGACACCACCAAGGTGGGCGAATGGGTGCTGGCCATCGGCAACCCCTTCGGCCTGGGCCACACCGTCACCGCGGGCATTGTAAGCGCCAAGGGCAGGCACATCGGCGCCGGGCCCTTTGACAGCTTTCTTCAGACCGACGCCAGCATCAACCCTGGCAATTCCGGCGGCCCGCTCATCGACATGGACGGCAAGGTGGTGGGCATCAACACCGCCATCGTGCCAAACGGCCAGGGCATCGGCTTCGCCACGCCCGCCAGCATGGCCGGCACGATCATCCAACAGCTCAAGAGCGGCAAGAAGATCATGCGCGGCTGGCTCGGCATCACCATGCAGGAGCTGGACGACAACACTGCCCGCGCCGTGGGCCTGAAGGACACCAAGGGCGTGCTCGTTGCCCATGTCATCCCCGGCGATCCGGCGGACAAAGGCGGCCTCAAGATCGGCGATGTGATCCTGAAGCTCGGCGG
>NZ_DATMYK010000300.1:0-18311 GCF_035560995.1 Humidesulfovibrio sp.
GGCTCGGCCTCCTGCGAGGGCTGCCACGAGAAGGAATACGGCAACTTCATGAAGTTCGCCAAAAAGGCGCACTCCGACCGTAGCGTGAAAATCATGGCCAAGAAGCTTACGCCTGAGGAATTGAAGGAGTGCTACGCCTGCCACACCACGGGCTACGGCAAGCCGGGCGGGTTCGTCAGCTACGAGAAGACCCCGGAGCTGGGCCACGCCGGGTGCGAGGTCTGCCACGGCCCGGGGTCCGCCCATGTGGACTCCGGCGGCAAGAAGGGCCTCATCAAGGGCAAGGGCCGCATGAACGTGAAGGAATGCGAGACGTGCCACAACCCGGACCGGGTGGCCAACTTCCGCTTCAAGCCCATGCTCTATGGCGGGGCGCACTAGGAGGACGGCCATGATACAACTCGATTCCATCCGCAAATCCCTTACTCTCAAGGTCCTGGTGCTCACTTTGGGCATCAGCGGCGTGGTGTTCGCCGGGCTTTTCCTGGCCACGTCGTATTGGCAGAAGCGCTCCATGCTGGGCGAGGTGCGGCACAGCGCCGAGCGCGACAGCCAGATGATCTCCATGGTGGTGGAGGAGCCCATGCGCCTGGGCGACAACGAGGCCACCCGGCAGCGCTTCGCCGACCTGGCCAAAGAGAATAAAGACATCGACATCTACATGGTCGATTATGACGGCGGCATCACCTACGCCACGGACAACGCCACCGAGCGCAAGCCCATCGGCGAGGTGCTGGCGCATGAGGACTGCCGCGCCCTGGTGGCCAGGGGGCTCAAGGAGAAGATCGTCGCCGGCGACCTCATGCGCATGGGCGGCACGGACTTCTTCACCGAGGTGAAGAGCATCCCCAACGAGCCCGCCTGCTACCACTGCCACGGCAAAAGCCGCCCCATCCTGGGCGCGCTCATCACCCGGCAGAATCTCACTCCCCAGTTCGCCTCCCTGCGGCTCACCCAGTATCTCACGGCCGCGCTTTCCCTGGCGGGCATGGTGGCGCTCAGCTTCGTGCTGTTCATGTTCATCAAGCGCACGGTCATCGCGCGCATCACCTCCATAGAACGCAGCGCCGACGAGGTCATCCAGGGCAACCTGAACGCGAGCTTCAAGGTCGAGGGCGAGGACCGCCTGGCCGTCCTGGCCAACCACCTGGGCACCATGGTCGGGCGCATCAAGGATCAGTTGGAGTACAACAAGGGCCTGCTCGACGGCATCATCGTGCCCATGATGGTTACGGACGAGCTTGGCGTCATCAACTACACCAACAGGCCGCTTTTGAGCATCCTCGGCCGCGACGCGGACGCCGTTGTGGGCCAGTGCACGGATATGGTCTTTTACGGCCAGAAGCGCGAGACCCTGACCAGCCGCGCGCTGAACACGTGCAGCATCGTTTCCGGCAACTTCAGCTTCAAACGTGCCGACGGCGTGGTCTTCCCCATGCATGCCGAGGTCTCGCCCCTCAAGAACGCCGAAGGCCAGGTGGTGGGCTCCATCGCTGTGCTGGTGGACCTGACCCAGGAGGAGGAGGCGCGCCAGCGCATCGAAGCGCACCGCGAGGAGCTCCTGTCCGTGGCCAATGAAGTCACGGAGGTCGCGCTCAAGCTGGAGCAGGCCTCCGACCTTTTGAGCGGCCAGATGGACGAACTGACCCGCGGCATGGACAACGCCTCCGGCCGCACGCACAGCATGGCCACGGCCATGGAGGAGATGAACTCCACTGTGCTTGAAGTGGCCAGAAACGCCGGGGAGACCTCCGAGGCCTCCGGCCGGGCCAACACCGTGGCGCGTGAGGGCGGCGTCATGGTGCAGAACACCCTGACCGAGATCAACCAGGTGGCCAGCACCACGCAAAGCCTCTCCACCGCGCTGGGGCAGTTGTCCATCAGTGCGCGCGACATCGGCCAGGTGCTCGGCGTCATCAACGACATCGCCGACCAGACCAACCTGCTGGCCTTGAACGCCGCCATTGAGGCCGCGCGCGCGGGCGACGCGGGACGCGGTTTCGCCGTGGTGGCCGACGAGGTGCGCAAACTGGCCGAAAAGACCATGACCGCCACCAAGGAAGTGGAGGCGGCCATCCTGCATGTGCAGAAAAGCACCGAGGACGCCGTGCGAGAGATGGACTCCGCCAAGGCCCGCGTGGACAAGACCACCGAGCTTGCGGGCGGCGCGGGCAATACCCTGACCGAGATCGTCAGCGCCTCGGAGCGCATTGCGGACATGGTGCGCTCCATCGCCACCGCTGCAGAGCAGCAGTCCGCCACCAGCGAGGAGATCAACCAGAACGTGAGTGAGATCAACCACCTCTCCGGGCAGATGTCCCAGGACATCCAGACGGCGAACACGCGCATCCGCGAGGTGGCGCACATGTCGCGCGAGCTGGCCCGGCTGGTTGAAAAGTTCCGCAGCGAGGAGTAAGCTTCCAGTGTCCCCCCTGTCTTGAACGGGAGCACTCACATGGAAGCGGAACAGGAACGTAGACGGTTCGGACGAATTCATTTGCTGGCCCACGGACGCGACAAGATTTGCTCCGTACGTGCGGAGCATGCCGAGCGCGAGGCCGCGCTCATCGACATCAGCGCAGGTGGCGCGCGCCTCAAATTCGTGCCGCCGCCCTTGGACGCAGCGGTGAGGAATGTGGTGTTCTCCGTCAGGAACCTGGACGACGGCGGCCTGCTGCAAAGCCTTTCGGCAACGGTCCAGTGGCGCAGAGGAGATGAGGTCGGGGTTCAGTTCCGGCCAGAACTTGATGTGCCCTTGCAGGTGCTTCAGAGATTGGTCGGCTGAGGAAACAGTCCTTCTTGGCAAGCGGCCCCGGCCCTGGCATTGCGCCGGGCCGGGGCTTTTGCGTTCCTTGTGGGGTATAGTTTACGGCGATGCGGCATTGGCGAATATGAGACGCTCTTGGCAAAATTTCCTAAGTTGAGTACTGCCTCACACATGTAAAGTTCTCGACCTTGCGGTTGACAATAGTAAAAATTATTATTAGGAACTATTCCTAACACAGCGCACGAGGTGTCTTATGGATATTGAAGAAAAGAAGGGCGTTCGCCTGTCGCGGCAGCGGGAAGCAATTCTCGCGGAACTCTGCAAGGTGAAGACCCACCCTACGGCGGATGAAGTCTATGACATGGTTCGTAAAATCATGCCCAGGATCAGCCTGGGCACGGTGTACCGCAACCTGGACTTCCTGAGCAGCAGGGGAGTGGTGCTGCGCATCGGCGGGGCCGGAACCCAGAAACGGTTCGACGGCAACCCGATGCCCCATCCTCATCTGCGGTGCTCCGTATGCGGCAGGGTGGACGACCTGGAACATCCCCTGGCCCTGCCGGAACTCTCGGCGGAGCAGTCCATGGGCTACGGAAACCTGCGCTGTGACGTGGAGTTCGTGGGAGTTTGTCCCATGTGCGCCGGAGAGAAAATGTAGTCCAGGCCTGCCTGGATTCAATTTTCCCTGGCGCCCGCCACGTATTCTGGTAGGGTCGAATCGTAAGCAACTGCCGGATGCACCCCGGCGCAGCCCCCCCCTTAAGGAGAACACAATGAGCCTTCGCGGAACCCGTACCGAGAAAAACATCCTGACCGCCTTCGCCGGCGAGTCCCAGGCCCGCAACCGCTACAGCTATTTTGCCTCCGCCGCCAAGAACGAAGGCTATGTCCAGATCGCGGCCGTGTTCGAGGAGACCGCCAACCAGGAGAAGGAACACGCCAAACGCCTGTTCAAGCTGCTTGAGGGCGGCGAGGTTGAGGTCACCGCCGCTTTCCCGGCCGGCACCATCGGCACCACGCTGGAGAACCTCATCGCCTCCGCCGGCGGCGAGAACCACGAGCAGACCAGCATGTACCCCGAGTTCGCCAAGACCGCCCGCGAGGAAGGCCTGCAGGAAATCGCCTGTATCTTCGACGCCATCGCCATCGCCGAGCGCTTCCATGAAAAACGCTTCCTGGCCCTTGCCAAGAACATCGAAAAAGGTCAGGTCTTCAAGAAGGACAAGTCCGTGACCTGGCGCTGCCGCAACTGCGGCTACATCTACGAAGGCCAGGCCGCTCCCAACAAGTGCCCGGCCTGCGCGCACGCCCAGGCCCACTTCGAAGTGGCTGAAGAGAACTGGTAAACACTCTGCATCTTGAGGAGGCTTGAGGCTATGGAATGTGGACAGATCTACAAGTGCGAAGAGTGCGGCAACATCGTCAGCGTGCTTTTCGCCGGCGGCGGCGACCTGGTGTGCTGCGGCAAGCCCATGAAGCTCATGGTTGAGAACACGGTTGACGCCTCGAAAGAAAAGCACGTCCCGGTCATCGAAAAGGTGGCTGGCGGCTACAAGGTCAAGGTCGGCGGCGTGGCCCACCCGATGGAGGAGAAACACTACATCATGTGGATCGAGCTCATCGCCGACGGCGTGTCCATGAAGAAGTTCCTCAAGCCCGGCGATGCGCCCGAAGCCAGCTTCTGCACCGAGGCCAAGAGCGTCACCGCCCGCGAGTACTGCAACCTCCACGGCCTCTGGACCGCCAAGGCCTAGGCGTCATCGCAGGACAAGGAGCATCGCATGGCTGAGCCGGAAGAGATGTACCAGTGCCAGAACACCAACTGCGGCTACATCTACAACCCTGACAAGGGCGACCGGAAGGGCAAGATTCCCGCTGGCACCAGCTTCGAGGATCTGCCCGACGAGTGGCGCTGCCCCATCTGCGGCGGAACGAAGAAATGCTTCCGGCCCCTGGCCGGTCCCGGCTCCACCCGCGAGGTGAGCTGCCCCACACCCACGCAAGGAGAAACCACCATGCAGAAGTACGTGTGCAACATCTGCGGCTATGTGTACGACCCCGCCGAAGGCGACCCGGACAACGACGTGAAGCCCGGCACCAAATGGGAGGCCGTGCCCTCCTCCTGGTCCTGCCCCATCTGCGGGGCCTCCAAGGAGAACTTCAGCCCAGAATAGCGCAAATATCGCGGTAGGTTGACCGCGCGTGACCAAAGAATTCCGGGAGCGCTCGCCTTGACAGGGGGGCGCTCTCCGTGTTTTGACAAAAAAGAGCAAACGAATGGCCGCCCTGCGTGTTTGCGCCGGGCCTGTTTCATATTTTTCCCCTATGGAGACCTCAATGAAACCTGTTGAAATCAAGAAAGATATTTTTTGGGTTGGCGCCGTTGACTGGAACAGCCGCGACTTCCACGGCTATTCCCTTTCCCCGCGCGGCACCACCTACAACGCCTTCCTGGTGAAGGACGAGAAGATCACCCTGTTCGACACCGTGAAGGCCGACTTCAGCGAGGAGCTCGCCTGCGCCATCGCCCAGGCCTGCGACGGCGCTCCCCGCGTGGACTACCTGGTGCTGAACCACCTGGAGCCGGACCACGCGGGCTGCCTGGACTGCATCGTGGAGCGCTACAAGCCGGAGAAGATCTTCTGCTCGCCCATGGGCGAGAAGGCCCTGCGCTCGTACTACCACAACTCCCAGGACTGGCCCATCGAGGTGGTGCCCACGGGCGCGTCCATCTCCATCGGCAAGCGCACCGTGCAGTTCATCGAAACCCGCATGCTGCACTGGCCCGACAACATGGTCTCCTACATTCCTGAGGACAAGATCGCCTTCTGCTCCGACGCCTTCGGCCAGAATTGGGCCAGCACCGAGCGCTTCTGCGACGAGGTGGACCGCGCGGCCCTGCACTCGGCCATGGCCGACTACTACGCCAACATCGTGCTGCCGTACTCGCCCGTGGTGCTGAAGACCCTGGACGCCCTGGCCGGCATGAACCTCGACATCGACATGCTCTGCCCGGACCACGGCCTTATCTGGCGCGGCAAGGAAGAAGTGGCCTACGCACTCAATTGCTACCGCGAGTTCGCCCTGCAGCAGCCCAAGAAAAAGGCCGTCATCGTGTACGACACCATGTGGCACAGCACGGAGAAGATGGCCCGCGCCATCTGCGACGGCCTGGCCGACGAGGGCGTCAGCGTGCGCATCATGAGTGTGAAGCACAACCACCACAGCGCCGTGATGCGCGAAGTGTTCGACGCCGCGGCGGTCATCGTGGGCTCGCCCACGCACAACAACGGCATTCTGCCCCTGGTGGCCGATGTGCTGACCTACATGAAGGGCCTGCGGCCCCAGAACAAGATCGGCGCGGCCTTCGGCTCCTTCGGCTGGAGCGGCGAGTGCGTGAAGATCCTCACCGAGCACCTGACCGGCATGGGCATGGAAATGGTCGAGCCCGCCGTGAAGGTGAAGAACAAGCCCGGCCACGACACCTTCCAGGCCTGCTATGACCTGGGCAAGAAGGTCGGCCAGGCCATCAACGCCAAGCTTCAGGCCTAGGGCCCGAAGCGCGGAAGCATTCCAGGGAGGGCCGCGCGCCCTCCCTTTTTTTTCACCAGCGCACAGGGGGCACAGTGGCGGAGAAAACACGCGGCACAGCGGCCGGAAAGGTCTGGTTCATCGGGGCTGGGCCGGGCGACCCGGAACTCATCACTGTCAAGGGGCAAAAGCTCATCGCCAGCGCCGATGTCATCGTCTACGCGGGCTCCCTGGTGCCGCGAGAGGTGCTCAGCAGCGCGCGCCCCGGTGTGCCGGTCATCGATTCCGCGCCGCTTTCCCTGGCCGAGACCCACGCCCTGCTGCGCGACTGCGCGCAAAACGGCGGTCTGGCCGCGCGCGTGCACACGGGCGAGCCCTCCATTTACGGCGCCGTGCGCGAGCAGGCGGCCCTGCTGGACGCCGAGGGCATCCCCTGGGACGTGGTGCCCGGAGTTTCCAGCGCCTTCGCCACCGCGGCGGCGGCCCGCGTGTCTTTCACCGTGCCCGGCGGGCCGCAAACCTTCATTCTCACGCGGCTTTCCGGCCGCACGCCCGTGCCCGCGACGGAAGCCCTGCCCAGTCTCGCCGCCCATGGCGCGGCCATGGCCGTGCTGCTTTCCGCCTCGGAGCCGGAGCGCGTGCAGGCCGAACTCCTCGCCGGGGGCTACGCGCCTGAGACCGCCATCGTCATCGGCCACAAGGTGGGCTGGCCCGGAGGCGAGGTGTTGCACACGCGGCTCCGCGACCTCGCGCGCACGGCCCGCGAAGCGGGCTTCACCCGGCAGACCGTGTTTCTGGTGCTGCCCGGCCAGAACCTCGACGCGGAAGCCTCACGCTCCAAGCTCTACGACGCGGCCTTCACCCACGGCTGGCGCGAGGCCTCTGAAGCACCGGAACCGGCCGCCAGAATGGAAGGAGACGAGTGATGCGGCAGTTCGGCGTGGCCACGCAAAAGCGCGAGGAATTCGTGGACATCACCGCCCTGGTGGCCCAGGCCCTGGCCGAAAGCGGTCTGCGGGACGGGGCGCTACTGGTCTATTCGCCGCACACCACCGCTGGGGTCACCATCAACGAAGGCGCGGACCCGGACGTGAAGCGCGACATGCTGGCCCACCTGCGCGAGCTTGTGCCCAACAGCCCGGCCTTCCGCCACGCGGAGGGCAACAGCGACGCGCACATCAAGACCAGCCTCATGGGGCCCTCGCAGCTCATTCCGGTCAGCGGCGGGCGCATGGCGCTGGGCACCTGGCAGCACATCTACCTGTGCGAATTCGACGGCCCGCGCCGCCGCACCGTGCTGGTGCAGACCCTGGCCGCGGACCACACGTCGGAGGGCTAGCCCATGAGCGAAAACTTCAAGCACTTCCAAAACACCGCCTGCGAGTACTTCCCCTGCCATAAGGGCATGGACCCCGCGGCGTTCAACTGCCTGTTCTGCTACTGCCCGCTGTTCTTCCTGGCCGATTGCGGCGGCAGTCCGGCCTGGCGCGGGCTGGTGAAGGACTGCTCCGGCTGCTCCCTGCCGCACGGCCCCGGCGGGTGGGATGCCGTCCAGAAGCGCCTGGGCCTGGCCTATGGCGAACTGCGGGCGGGCAGGGCGCCGCGCACGCTGGGGCAGGGCGGAACAGAGGAATAGCCGGGGCGCCGCCCCAGGCAGACCCCGGAACGGGGCGCTCAGCCAGTTTGAGGCGTCTGCCGCTCCCTTGTGGCGGAGGCTGAAATCAGGCGTCGCCCTCGCAGCCATCCGCGCGCAGATCGGCCCATTTCAAAAGCGCATCAAGCACAGGGCAGAGCGACTGGCCCCAGTCGGTAAGGCCGTATTCCACCTTGGGCGGCACCTGAGGGTGAACGATCCGCCGGACAATGCCATCACTTTCCATCTGACGCAGCTGCTGGATCAGCATCTTCTGCGTGATGCCGGTAATCGCCCTTTCGAGTTCCGAGAAGCGCAGCACCTTGCCGCCGAACAGGTGGAACAGGATCAGCAGCTTCCACTTCCCTTCAAGAATCTTGAGAGCCTGTTCGACTGCAAAGGCAGCCGTGGCGGGTGTCCATTCCTTGCCCATACTTTTTAGTAAGTACCTTACTTTTTTGTCGGTTCTTGTCTTTTATGAATCATATTCCTATCCTTTCCGCATGGCAACTCGGGCCGCGCAGGGCGGTCCGCACAAACACCAAGGAGCATGCCGCATGTCAATCGAACTCCCCAAGCCCATTGACGCATATTTCGCCGCAGACAGGAACGACGGTGATGCTGTCGCCGGATGCTTCACGGAAAACGCTGTCGTGAAGGATGAAGACCACATGTATGAAGGCCTGGCCGCCATCAGGCAGTGGAAGACGGATTCCTCGCTGAAGTACACGTATACGAGCGTGCCTTTCGCCTGCGAAGACAAGGACGGCAGGGTCATGGTCACCAGCCGGGTGAGCGGCGACTTCCCCGGCAGTCCCGTCGACCTGCGCTACTTCTTCATTCTCGAAGGCGACAAGATCGCCTCCCTGGAGATCCTCCCATGAGCTTCGACCTTGGGCTCGCCCGCCGCAGGGCGCTTGTCACGGGCGGCACGAAGGGTGTGGGAGCGGCCGTTGTCGAGTCCTTGCGCGACGCTGGCGCGACGGTCATCACGGTGGCGCGCTCGGTTCCCGAAGCAGCCTCGGAAGGCGTTGTCTACTTGGCTGCGGATCTGGCCACCGCGCAGGGGTGCCGGACTGTGGCGGACGCCGTTCTTGATCGCCTCGGCGGCGTGGACATCATCGTCAACGTTCTCGGCGGCTCAAGCGCGCCCGCGGGCGGCTTTGCACGTCTGAGCGACGAGGAATGGGAGGCCGCGCTTAACCAAAACCTGATGTCCGCCGTGCGCATCGACAGGGCGCTGCTGCCGGCCATGATCGCGCAGGGTTCCGGGGTCATCATCCACGTCACTTCCATCCAGCGCGAGCTGCCGCTGCCGGAATCGACCACCGCCTACGCGGCGGCGAAGGCTGCGCTGTCGACTTACAGCAAGAGCCTGTCGAAGGAGGTTGCGCCGAAAGGCATTCGCGTGGTGCGCGTCTCCCCGGGCTGGGTCGAGACGGAGGCCGCCGTCCGGCTCGCCCAGCGGCTCGCGGCGGAAGCCGGGACCACCTACGAGGGCGGAAAGAAGATCATCATGGATTCTCTGGGGGGCATCCCGCTCGGCCGTCCGGCCCGGCCCGGGGAAGTGGCAGATCTGATCACGTTCCTGGTCTCGCCGCGCGCGGCCTCGATCACGGGCGCCGAGTACGTCATCGACGGGGGAACTGTGCCGACGGCGTGATCCAGGGGCATCCCATGACCGCGGAGTCGGAGCGGCGCGCGCGCTGCGCACCGGGGCGGACAATGGCGGCAAGCGCAACGAGGCCGCCGCCGGAGGCGTATTCGTCTTTTGCGGCGCTAGCCCAGCAGGCGCGCCACGCCCAGGCCGGTCAGCACGGCCAGCACCATCCACAGTCCGGCCTTGGCGGCTCCTGCGGCTGCGCCATCGTACTGGATGGCGGCGACTTCGGTTTCCGGGGTCAGTAAATAGCGCAGAAAGCGTGCTATTTCAGAAAGTAGCGGGACCATGGGCTCCTCCTTTCGAATGCGTGCCCGACCTTGTGGCCGGTGCGGGAACGGGTACGGCGTTCTGGACGCCTGCCGTGGCCCGTGGCATGATGCCCCCGGTCCACGCGTATGAACTAGCAGTGCGCCGGGTTCATGGTCCAATCGCAATGCCTGAGGTAATGCTTCAGGAATCGTGATGCCCCGCGCGCGGGATGTTCAGGTAGGAGTTCCGGGAAGCGGGTGCTGGAGGAAGGGCATGGAATTGTATCAGTTGCGCACCTTTGTGGCCGTGGCCGAGGAAGGCCACCTGACGCGCGCGGCGGAGCGGCTGTTCATCAGCCAGCCTGCGGTCTCTGCGCATGTGAAGGCCCTGGAGGAGGAACTGGGCGTGGCGCTGTTCATGCGCAGCGCGCGCGGCATGCAGCTGACGCGTGAGGGGCTGGCGCTCAAGCCCAGGGCCGAGGCGGCCCTCAGGAGCGTGGGCGACTTCCTGAGCGAGGCCCGCGCCCTGCGGGAGCACGTCTCCGGCGAACTCAAGCTGGCGCTGAACAGCGATCCCGACCTCTTGCGCGTGCGCCCGCTCATGGACGCCCTGCGCACCGCGCACCCCGGCCTGCGCGTGCACCTCATGCAGAGCATGAGCAAGCTCATTGTAGAGGACGTGCGCACCGGCAAGCTGGACGGCGGCTTCGCCTATCTGGGCGAACCCTTGCAGGGTCAGCAGGAACAGGAGCTGACCGGCCTGCGCCTGGCCTCCACCACGCTGCACGTGGTCTGTCCTCCGGCTTGGGCCGTGCGTTTGGCCGCCTGCACCTGGGCCGACGTGGCCGCGGAGCCCTGGGTGTGGTACTCCGACAACTGCCCCTGCCGGCCCCTTCTGGTGCGCAAGCTGGGCGCCCTGGCGCAGAACATCAACAAGATCGCCGTCACCGACACGGAAAGCACCCTGAAGGCCCTGGTGGCCGACGGCGCGGGCCTGGGCCTGCTGGGCCGCCACGAGGCCGAGGCCTGGGAGCGCGACGGAGAGGTGTGCATCCTGTCCAGCCTGGAAGGCCTGCCCATCGACATCCATTTCCTGCACCGGCGCGACCGCTCCGCCGATCCGGCCATCCTGGCCGTGCGCCAGGCCCTGGCCGAAGTGTGGGAGCTGGCCCTGGCAGTACCCCCGGCACCGGCAGAGGCGGAGGCCTGCTGAAGGTGGAACTCTACCAGCTGCGCACCTTTGCCGCCGTGGCCCAGGCAGGGCACCTTACGCGCGCGGCCGAGAAACTGTTCATCAGCCAGCCCGCGGTTTCCGCGCACATAAAGGCCTTGGAGGAGGAGCTTGGCGTGGCGCTGTTCACGCGCAGCGCGCGCGGCATGCAGCTGACGCGCGAGGGCCAGGCCCTGCTGGGACAGGCGGAGCGCATGCTGGCCCTTGCGGCGGAGATGCAGGACAGCGCCCGCAATCTGCGCCGGGAGCTCAGCGGCGAGCTGCGCCTGGCCCTGCACACCGACGCGGAATTTCTGCGCGGGCTGGCCCTGCTTGACGTTCTGCGCGCCCGTCATCCCAAGCTTCAGGTGCATTTGCGGCAAAGCATGTCCGGAGACATCATCGAGGATGTGCGCGAAGGGCGGCTGGACTGCGGCTTCGCCTACGGCAACGCCCCGCCGGAGGGAGAGCTGTCCGCCTTCCGGGTGTGCCGCACGGAGCTGTGCGTGGTGGGTCCGCCTGACTGGGAAGACCGGCTGGCCGGGGCGGACTGGCCGCAGCTGGTGGACGAGCCCTGGATCTGGTTCACGGAATCGTGCCCGTACCGGCCGCTGCTTTCGCGCTGCCTGGGCGGCGCTCCCACACGCGTGGTGGCGGTGACGGACTACGAGGGCACGCTCAAATCCCTGGTGGCCAGCGGCGCGGGCTTGAGCCTCATGCGGCGCGACGAGGCCGAACGCCATGCCGCCTGCGGTGAAGTGTGCCTGCGCGCGGGTTCGGGCGAGGCCATCGACGTGTATTTCATCTACCGGCGCAACCGCGAAGCGGACCCGGCCATCCTGGCGGTGCTTTCGGCGTTGCGGTCCGTGTGGGAGCTGGACGGGATTTCTGAGACCGAGGGGTGATATGCCCCCCGGCGGCCAGGGAGGAGCCCCTGGTCCGGCTTGTCAGGGCGCGGGCGCCGTGCTATCCGGCCTTCGCCCCGCCGGACGTTGCGGCGCGGGCATGACTGGTAACGCGTGCGCGGCCCCCCAGCCTGCGCGGAACGAATACATGCAGCATCTCACGCGGCCCATGCGCGGCGACAGTGTCCATCGCCAACGCGGCAGCGTTGCCCTCTACCTGGCCTTGGCCCTGGTGGCCTTCGGCGTGCTCGCCGCAGCCGGGGCCACGCGCTTCAGTTCCACCGTCCAGGGCGTCTTTCAGCCCAACTGCATCACCCAGGCGCGCTACATGAGCGAATCCGGCATGCGCTACGCCATGGCGCGGCTCCGCGCCTGCGCGGACGCAACCGCCGTGAACGCAGCCGTGGCGGCCATGAACGGCAAAACCTTCACAGTCGACGCCGACAAAGGGCTGTCCTTCACCCTTTCCGTCAGCTACGCCTCAGGCTCCGCCACGGTGAGCTCCACTGGCGCCAGCTGCTCCAAGCCGGGCTCCTCGGCCAGCGCCTTCACGGGCTCCGCGACGGTGAACCTGCCGGCCATAAGCTCCGGCGGCTCCGCGGCGAACAGCCCCTCGCTCCAGGGAACCTACAGCGGCACCTCCGCCGTACTGGCCGGAAATTCCTCCGGCAACGTCACAACCACGACCACCACCCTCCAGGGCGGCAGCACGGTGGACGGCGCCCTGACCTACATGGGCACCACCAGCTGCCTGAACCTCACCGGAGGCGTCAGCATCGGAACGCCGGGCGGCAGCTATTCCGTCTGTTCCAACTCCTGCGTGACCGTCGACGGCGGGTCCTACGTTTATGGCAACATATATTCCCAGGGCAATGTCACCGTCACCAGCGGGGTGGTGGCCGGGAACATCTACTCCAACGGCGCGGTGACCATCACCAGCGGCACGGTGCAGGGCAACGTGTACTCCCAGGGCAGCGTGAGCGTGACCGGCGCGGTGACGGGCAACATCTATTCCGGCGGCAACGTCAGCCTCGGCTGGGGCTCGAACGTCTCCGGCAACATCTTCTGCACCGGCACGTACTCCGCGCCCGCCTGGTTCACCGGCTATTCGGGCAAGGTGACCACCGGCTACCCCAAGTCAAGCATCCCCGCGGCTAAGGCCTGCACCTCCTACGCCTTGCCGGCCCACAAGACCGTGGCCTCGACCCAGGCGCGCGTCATCAGCGGAAACCAGACCTTCTACGGCACGTCGAACCTGGCCGACACCAGCAACGCCTACACATCCATCAGCACCAGCGGGTGGCCCAGCATCTGCTTCGATTTGTCCACGCCCGGCACCTACATCAACATCTTCTGCAGCGGGAACATGTCCGTGAGCGGCGATCTCTACGTGCGCACATCCACCGCCACCTCGTGCTTCGACCCGTCCAACAAGGTCACCAGCACCCAGTTCGCGGGCTCTGCCGCAGCCAGCCGCGTCTACATGGACGTGCAGGGCTCCGTCTCCTTCGGCGGCGGCACCAACTGGTTCGGCACGGTGTACGCCGGGGGCAACATATACCCGGGCGGCGGCGGCAGCTACATCGGGGCCTTCTACACCAACCAGTCGTTCAACCCCGGCAGCCAGTGGATATACACCCGCTACGTCGGCTCGAACTACGTCGCGACCTACTGGCCCTAGCGCTCTGTGCGCGGCGCCAGGCGTCTTGCGCCCCGCAATTCCGTCCGGCGAAGCGGCGCCCCGCCCTTGCCGCCCCGGTGCTTTTAAGGTATGCCGGGAGCCCATGCATGAATTATCCTTGATAGAAAGCATGCTCTCCATCATCCGCGAGGAAAAGGAGAAGCATGGGATGAAGCGTATCGTCCGGGTGCGCGTGGTGAATGGCGCGCTTTCAGGCGCGGTTTCCGACGCGCTGGCCTTTGGCTGGGAGTGCCTGACCCAGGAGGGCGACCTCCAGGGCGTGGCGCTGGAGGTGGTGGACGCGCCCCTCAAGGTGATCTGCGGCGCGTGCGGCAAGCCCTTCGATCCCGAGGACAGGCACTATATGCCGTGTCCTGCCTGTGGCGAGATTCTTGGCCACACGGTGACCAGCGGCAAGGAACTCTACATCGACGAAATCGAGGCCGACATCCCCGACGAGGCGGATGGCGCGGCCCCTACGGGAGTCTGACCATGGGCAAGACCGTCACCATCGTCCGCAACGTCATGGAGGCCAACGAGCGCCGCGCGGGCAAGCTGAAGGAATATTTCGAGGACAGGAAAATCCTCTGCCTGAACCTCATGAGCAGCCCGGGCGCGGGCAAGACGAGCCTCCTGGAGCGCACCCTGGCCGACCTTAAGGGCGAATTCAAGATGGCGGTCATCGAGGGCGACCTGCAGACCGACAACGACGCGCGGCGCGTGGCGGCCACGGGCGCCCAGGCCGTGCAGGTGAACACCGAGGGCGGCTGCCACCTGGACAGCTCCATGATCGAGGACGCCATCGCCGTGCTCGACATGGACGGCCTGGACATCCTGTTCATCGAGAACGTGGGCAATCTGGTCTGCCCGGCGGAGTTCAACCTGGGCGAGGACCACAAGGTCAGCATCCTGTCCGTCACCGAGGGCGACGACAAGCCCGAGAAGTACCCGCTGATGTTCCACTTGTCCTCGGTGATGCTCTTGAACAAGACGGATTTGCTGCCCTATGTGGACTTCAGCCTGGACGCGGCCAGCGCCCACGCCAAGAAGCTCAACAAGGACATCGCCATCTTCCCCGTGGCCTGCCGCACCAGCGAGGGCCTGGGCGCCTGGTACGACTGGCTGCGCGCTGCCCGCGCCTCCAAGAAGTAGCCGAACGCCATGACGGATGCCGCGCAGAAATTCGCCGTGCTCGTGACCGGCAAGAGCGAGGCCGCGTTGCGCCGCTTTCTTGCGGGCTACGTCAAGCCGGCCTTCGGCATGCAGAAGAACCAGTGGCGCATGAGCTACCGCGAATGCTACGGGCTGACGGTCATCTCCCGGCCCTTGCGCCGGGGAGAGGACGCGGACGGCGCGTACGCGGCCCACGCGGGCAGCGGGGCGCTGGTGCTGGCCGCGCTCCCCGCCGAGCTGCCGGGCTCCGGCCGCGACGCCGCGCGGACCTGGCTTGCGGCGAACGGCTTCGATCCCGTGGTGGAGCTGAAGGTGGACCTGGACTGCTCCATGGCCGACATGATCGACCAGGGCGCGCTGGTGGTGAACTACATCAACGGCCGCTGCCCCTGGCGCATCGACCCCATTGAGGATCTGGACGCGTACATGGCCAAGAACAACAAGCCGTTCTGGGCCTGAGTTTGACAAGCGCGCAACCCGGACCTACCTTCCCAGCGCTTTTTCAAAAACACTTTCGCCGGACCTTCCCGGCTTCAAGGAGACGACCATGAGCAAGGCGTGCAAAAGCTGCCCTTCGGCCAGCGCGGGCGGGGGCTGCTCCTCCGGGCATGACCCGAAATCCTGCGGCGACAAGCCCGTTGACGAGAAGATTGCCCAGACCCTTTCGCGCATCAAGCACAAGATCGTGGTGCTTTCCGGCAAGGGCGGCGTGGGCAAGAGCACCGTCTCGGCAAACATCGCCATGGCCCTGGCCCTGGCGGGCAAGAAGGTCGGCCTCTTGGACGTGGATATCCACGGCCCGAGCATCCCGCGCCTGCTCTCCCTTGGCGACGCCAAGCCGCACATCGAGCCGGACCACATGGAGCCCGTGCCCTACAGCCAGAACCTCTGGGTCATGTCGCTGGGCTTTTTGATCCCGGACAAGGAGACGGCGGTGATCTGGCGCGGGCCCATGAAGCTCGGCCTCATCAAGCAGTTCGTGCGCGACGTCACCTGGGGCGACCTGGACTACCTCGTCACCGACTGCCCCCCCGGCACGGGCGACGAGCCTTTGGCGGCGCTCCAGACCCTCGGCCAGGAGGCCCACGCGGTCATCGTCACCACCCCGCAGGGCGTGGCCGTGGACGACGTGCGCCGCAGCGTGACCTTCTGCAACCAGATGGGCAACCCCATCCTGGGCATTGTGGAGAACATGAGCGGCTTTGTGTGTCCGAACTGCAACACCACCCACGACATCTTCAATTCAGGCGGCGGCGAAAAGCTGGCGGCCGAGATGGGCGTGCGCTTCCTGGGCCGCATTCCCATGGACCCGGAAGTGGTGCGCAGCGGCGACGAAGGTTTTGCGCTCCTCAAGGTGCAGAGCGAATCGCCCACGGCCCTGGCCTTCAAGAAGATCGTGGAGCCCATTCTGGCGCTCGGCTAGGCTTTACGCAGAGAAGAAACGTGCAACGCGGCGCGGGGACTTGTGTTCCTCGCGCCGCGTTTTTCATTGTGCGGCCGGTTACTGCGCCGCGTCAGACTCCGACAGGTAGCGCGGGTGCAGGCCTTCGGTCTCCGCGGGTTCGGGCACGCCGCCTGTGATGATCTCCGCCCCGCCCATGGCCGCCTCATAGCCCGCGCCCCAGTCGCGCATGGTGACCAGGATGGGGAAGAGCCCCAGGCCCTGCGCGGTGAGGGAGTATTCCACGCGCGGCGGCACCTGGCGGAACACCTCCCGCCGGATGAGCCCGTCGGCCTCCAGCTCGCGCAGCTGCCGGGTCAGCATGCGGTCCGTCACCTCCGGCAGATTGCGCTTCAGCTCGCTGTAGCGCTGCACCCCGGCCTGGCCCAGGTGATAGAGCACGATGGGCTTCCATTTGCCTCCCATGACCGTGAGGGCCAGCTCGAAAAAACAGCGGTAGGTGCGGCCCTGCAACTGTTTTGTGGCGCATTGCTTGGGCATGGTGCCCTCCTTGCTATACATTATGGTAGTACCTGCCAAAAAAGACCGTACTTGCGCTTATCGCAGGCAATGGGTATCAGCTAATTGCCCGATGCACGGGAGTCAACCAAAATCGCGGAGGTATAGCATGAAAGTCGTAGCCATCAACGGAAGCCCCCGGAAGGACGGCAACACCCGTCTGCTGCTGGAGGCTGTGCTGGCCCCCCTGGCCGCGGCGGGCTGGGAAACGGAATATGTCCAGATCGGCGGCAAGAACATCCACGGCTGCCGCGCCTGTTTCAAGTGCTGGGAGCAGAAGGACAAGCGTTGCGTGTTCGGCAAGGACATCTTCAACGAGACCTTTGAGAAGGTGATTACGGCCGATGCCATCGTGCTGGGCTCGCCCACCTATTTCGCCGACGTGACCTCGGAGATGAAGGCCTTCATGGACCGGGCGGGCCTTGTGGCCATGGCCAACGGCTGCCTGCTGGCGGGCAAGATCGGCGCAGCTGTGGTTGCCGTGCGCCGGGGCGGCGCCACCCACGTGTTCGACACCATGAACCATCTGTTCCAGATCTCGCAGATGGTGCTGCCGGGCTCCACCTACTGGAACATGGGCTACGGCCTGGAGCCGGGCAAGGTGGCGGGCGACGACGAGGCCCTGCGCAACATGAAGCAGCTGGGCACGGCCATCAACTGGCTGGGCACGGCCGTGAAGAACGCCGGGCCTTACCCGGTGCTCACTGGCGGCGAAGGCTAGAGCGGAAAGGTTTTGAAGTTGGCGGGCCGGTCTACCGAAAGGGGGCCGGCCCGTTGCAGTTTGAGGGGCGGTTAGACTGTGCAGCCGCCGGTGTTGTCCGTGTCGCTCTCGGTCTCATCGTCGTCGTCGTTGTCCAGGCCTTCTTCCGTGTCGGCCTCGGCCTGGCTTTGGGCGAAGATGACGATCTTCAGGTCTTCCTCGGCGATGTGGCGCTTGAGCCAGTGCATGAGGTAGTCCGCGAATTCCTGAAAATCGAGGGTGCCGTCCAGGCAGTCGTCGGTGAGGGCCTGGGCCTTTTCCACAAAGGCGCGGTGCAGGCCGATGTGCCGTTCCCGGTCTGGATAGTCCAGACGCTGCATCAGGCCTTCCTCGTCGAAGAAGTGCTCCTTAGCGTAGAGGTACATGTCCGTCAGGGCATGCATGATCTCCACGTCGCGGTCTGGTCCGGCGCTGATTTCCAGCACCTTGTTGATCAGGTTGACCAGCACTTTGTGCTCGCGGTCGAGCATGGGGTCGCCCACGCTCATGCTCTCGTCCCACTGGAAGGGGGTCATGCCGTCACCGCCGGGGGGAAGGGGGTTTTAGTTCAAGACCGTTTTGCATATAGCATCCTCGGCAGCGTGCTGCCAAGGACTAAGCGCGAATGTGCGCCCGGACGGCCTAGATTTTCGGCGGCCCCATGAGCAGCATTTCGGCGATGGTCAGGTCCACGCGGGGCAGCTTGCCCATGCGTCCCCGGCCCAGCAGGTCCATCTCCAGGCGCGCCAGTTCCCCAAGCAGGGGCGTGCGGTCCAGCAGGGCGGGCGGACAGGTCTTGGC
>NZ_DATMYK010000301.1:0-24389 GCF_035560995.1 Humidesulfovibrio sp.
CTCCTGGCGCGCAAGGCGGGCCTGAAGGATCGCGAACGCCTGGACGAGGCGCGCGGCCGGGCCCTTTCCGCCCTCCTGGGCGAGGCGCCGCTCTCCGCCCTGGTGGGCGAGCTGGCCCGCGCCCTTGCGCAGCTCACGCCCTTTGACGAGTCCTTCAACGCGGACAAGGACGCGGCCGAGGACTACCGCCACCAGCTTTCCGCCCTGGAGACGCGCATCCGCCGCCTGAGCCTGGATGAAGGAGAGGACGACATCGAGGCCATCGAGGCCCGGCTCTTCGAGCTGGCCAAGCTCAAACGCAAGCTGAACAAGGGCCTGGACGAGATCGTCGACCTGGGCCGCCAGGTGGAGGAGAACCTCTCGTTCCTGGATTCCTGCGCCCTGGACGCCAAGCGCCTGGAGCGCGAGGAGGCCGAAGCCGCCAAGGTGCTGGGCGGCGTGCTGGAACGCCTGAACGCCGCCCGGCGCGATGCCTCGGACCGGCTGTGCGCCCGCCTGGGGCAGGAGCTGGCGGGCCTGGGCTTCTCCGAACACGCGCGCGTGGAGTTCGCCTTCGAGCCCGCGCCGGTCTACTCTGGACCGGATTGTGAGCTTACGGAACTGCGCGGGCGGCTTTTCTGGGTGCCCAACCCCGGCCAGCCGCCGCGTCCGCTGGACAAGATCGCCTCCGGCGGCGAGCTTTCGCGCTTTCTGCTGGCCCTGGCCGGCTTGCAGGCCGAAAGCGCCAAGCCCACGCTCATCTTCGACGAAGTGGACGCCGGCATTGGCGGCAACACCCTGACCCGCGTGGGCGAACGCCTGCTGGCCCTGGCAGGGCAGCGGCAGATGATCCTCATCACCCACTGGCCGCAGCTGGCCCGGCTTGCGGGCCGCCATTTCCAGGTGCGCAAGGAGGTTGTGGACGGCCTGACCTTCACCGGCTGCGCGCGCCTCGACGCCCCGGCCATCGCGGCGGAACTGGCGCGCATGAACGGCGGCGACCCGCTTCCTGCCGCGTAAGCCCGCCTGTCACCCTCGCCGAAGCCGCCTCGACTGCCTATTGAGCCCCCCTTGAGTCCTCCGCCGCGCCGGGGTAGAGTATCCCGGCCGGGATGTGACCAGCCCCGGCAAGGAGAATACGCATGATCCGCCGACTCGCCTGGGTGTTCGTCGCCCTTGCCGCATTGCTGCTCATGGCCTGCGCCCACGCAGCCTACACCAACAGAAGCCAGCTTCTGCTCGTCAGCGAAGGCCAGGAAATGGCCCTTGGCCTGCAAAGCGCCCAGGAAGTGCTCAAGAAGGAAAAGGAGAGCACGGACCAGTTGCAGGTGGAGCGCGTGAAGCGCGTGGGCTACCGCATCGCCGCCGCCGCCAACAAGCCGGACTACAAGTGGGAGTTCCACGTCATCGAGAAAGACACGGTGAACGCCTTCTGTCTGCCGGGCGGCAAAGTCTTTTTCTACACAGGCATCCTGAACCTCACCACCTCAAACGACGAACTGGCGGCAGTCATGGGTCACGAGGTGGCCCACGCCCTGCTGCGCCACGGCGGCGAGCGCATGAGCGTGGCCCTGATGACCCAGCTGGGCGGATCGGCCGCGTCCCTTGCCCTGGGCACCACGGTAAGCCCCGCCGCAAGCCAGGTTTTCGGTCAGGTGTACGGCATCGGCTCCCAGGTGGGCGTGGCCCTGCCGCACAGCCGCGCGCAGGAGTCCGAGGCCGACGAGGTGGGCATGATCCTGGCGGCCAAGGCCGGGTACGAGCCCTCGGGCGCGCTTTCCCTGTGGCGCAAGATGGATGCCTACGCCAAGAGCAAGGGCCAGAACGTTCCGGGCTTCCTCTCCACCCACCCCGCCACCACGGACCGCATTGCGGCCATACAGAGCAAGATGGGCGCGGTGCGCGCCAAGTACTTCCAGCAGGCGGAGCTGCGCTAGCGTGCGGCGGCGGGGCGCATGATCGTCTGCACGGGCTGCGGGGCCAAGAACCCGGACGACGCCCACGCCTGCATGAGCTGCGGGCGCAAGCTGCAGTCGCGCTGGGTTGCGCCGCAGCCGCAGGGCACGCCAGCCGCGCCGCTGGACCTGGACGCCCTGGGCCGCAGCGGCATTGGGCAGAATGGCCTGAATGCGGACAGCCTGGACGGCGGCGCATGGGAGAGCCTCGCCCCGGAAGAACGCGGGTTGGACGAGCATGCGGTGAAGCTGGTGCGCTCGGCCGCGGAGATCTGGACCTACGCGGCGCTGCTCATCGCCAGTGCGGGCGTGATGCTCTACATGCAGGACTGGCGCTACCTGGCGGGCGGTCTGGTCATCGCCGCCGGACTGGCTTGGGCCCGGGGGATTTAGAGGACTTTTCTTCTTGCCGGGAGCCGTTGCGCAAAACAAAACCGCCGCGCCAGCCCTCAGGCCAGCGCGGCGGTTTGTTGTTTCTTTGATTTTTAATCCGGCAGCCGGTCCAGCACCACGCCTTCCTTGGAAAGCGCCTCGGTCAGCCTGCGCTTGAGCTCCGGCCCGATCTCCTTGGCCAGCTCCTCGCCGATCTTCTGACCTTCGCGCAGCAGGCCGGGCAGCGCCGCCGCGGCCTTTCTGCCCGTGGGCGATTCGTAGAAGGCCAGCATGTCCTTGATCTCCTGCTGGGTGAAGGTCTTGGCGTACAGCGGCACCAGCCTGTCCAGCATGCCGCCGGGCCCCTCCAGCTTCTGCTTCATCACCGCCATCACCTCCCGCTCCACCACGGCCAGCGACTGCGCGGGAATGTCCGGCCGCTTCTGCTTAAGGCTCAGCACCACCTGCCGGGTGATGACCGCTGGCAGCTGCTTGCCAAGGGCCGCCCCGCCGGAGACGTCGAGCAGCCGCTGGATGTCGGCCTGTTTCTGCGGGGTCAGCTCATCGGCCCGGGCCGGGCAGAGGGCGACAAGGGCCAGGCACAGGCTCAGGACAAGGGAAATTGCGAAGCGGGGTGCGGACATGGCTGCTCCGGCGGTTGGGGTGGCGCGAAGGCGCGTTGCATGAGCGGTAGCAGTCAGCCCGGCCGAGCGCAATCACCGTTGCCCGAAGGTTGCGCCCGGTGTATGGGCCTGAACAAGGAGAAACCCATGCGCACCCTCACGTTTCGCGTCACTGGCCTGGTGCAGCACGTATGGTTTCGGGGTTGGACCCAGCTGACGGCCCAGGGCCTTGGCCTGCGCGGCTGGGTGCGCAACCTGCCCGACGGCTCCGTGGCGGGGCTGGCGCAAGGCCCGGACGACTCCGGGCGCGGCGCGGATCTGCTGGAGCGCTTCCGCCAGTTGCTGCACGAAGGGCCGCCCTCAAGCCGTGTGGCGCGCGTGGAGGCGGAAATCTCCGACCTGCCGGAAGCCTTTGACGGCTTTCAGGTGCGGCGTTAGGGCTGCGCCGCCTGGGCCGGGTTGGACGCGGATTCGTCCTGGCTGGCCTTGACCCTGCGCAGGTGGATGTCCCAGCTTAAGCTGTAGGCGATGTAGTAGGCGCGGATGTTGCGCACGTAGACCACCGCGCCCTGGCAGCCCTGGCGCAGGGCCACGCGTTCCACGCTGCCGAACCACACGTCCGGGTCGAGCCCTTCGCTGCGGGCCTGCTCGCGCAGTTTGCGCACCCGCGCGGGCCCGGCGTTGTACGAGGCCAGGGCGAAGTAGAAGCGCTGTTCCGGGTCCAGGCCGTCGCCGCTGGTTTCCTCGTCGCGCATCTTGCTCATGTAGCGTACGCCCGCGTGGATGTTCGCCGACGCGGGGCGGATGTCCCTGAAGCCCAGCGAGGCCCCTGTGGCGGGCAGCACCTGCATGACGCCCACGGCCCCGGTGCGGCTGCGCGCGCTGTTGTCCAGGCCGGATTCCTGGAAGCCCTGGGCCATCATGTGCAGCCAGTCGAAGCCGTATTCCTCGCTGCGCTGCTGGAAGTCCGGCACGAGGCTGGCGGTTTTGGGCGCAAGGAAAGGATTGGCCAGGCGTTTTTGCGCGTCCTTGCGCGTGCCGGGAAAGTTGGCGTTGATGAGCGCGGCCTGATTTTTCGCGTTGCCCGCCAGGGCCTTGTTCACGGCCGCCAGCAGGTGCGGGTTGTCCTTGCGCACGGCCCAGGCGATGCGCCCGCCCTGGGCCATAGCCTGGGGCTGGATGGCGAGCCCCGGCAGCACCTGGGCCCACAGCCGGGCGATGTGCTCGTCGGCCGCGACGTTTTCCAGAAGTCCGGCGGAGAGCATCTCAAGCAGATTCTCCGTCTCCAGCGCGTGGTCGGCCTGGATGAGGGGCAGGGCGGGCAGGCCGCGCTGGGCGAAGCTTTGGCGCAGGGGCTCCAAATGTTCGGCATAGCTGCCGCTGGCCACCATGTGGATGGTCCGTCCGGCCAGATCGTCCAGGCTGCGCACGGGCGGGGCGCCGGCGCGGCTCACCAGCACCTCGCGCACGTTCTCGAAATACGGGAGGCTGAAGGCCACCTTGGCTTCGCGCTCCGGGGTGATGGTCAGCCCGGCCGCTGCCACGTCGCCGCGTCCCTCCAGCAGGGCGGGCAGAAGTTCGTCGCGCAGCACGGGCACAAAGACCACGCGCACCTTGCCCTCGCCCTTTTTGAGGCCCTTGTTCAGGCTGCGTTCCAGTTGCAGGGCCAGGCCGTGCTCCAGGCCCCGGAAGCTGCCGTCCTGGGCCATGGTGAAGTTGGTGCGGTTGGGGGTCACCAGCACGCGCACCTGGCCGCGCTGGCGCATGGCGGGCAGGTCGGCTGTGGAGGAACTCAAGAGCTCCACAGCCTGGGGCACGGGTTTGGGCGCCGCCTTGCGCGTCTGCCCGGCCACGGCCGTGGAGCACAGGGCGAGGCCCGCGCACAGGGCGAACAACAGCAGGGCGAACCGCCGCAGAACATTCGATTCGTGCATGTTCATGGGTCTGGCATATCAAATTGCCGAGGAAAGCCAAGTTCCCAAGCGCGCACCACTTTTGGCGTGGGCCTACCCCTTGGCGCCGACTTGATCCGGCTCGTCCAGACGCGCCACAAGCACGCGGTCGATGCGCCGCCCGTCCATGTCCACGATCTCGAAGCGGTAGCCCTCCCAGCGGACGACATCGCCCATTTTCGGCATCGCGCCCAGGTGGTGCAGCAGGAAGCCCGCCAGGGTGGTGAAGCCGTCCTCGCCGCCGTGCTCCCGGCAAATGCCCGCCAGGTGGCAGGCCTCGTCCAGGGGCAGCAGGCCGTCAAGCAGCCAGGAGCCGTCGGCCCGCTGCACCGCCTGCGGCTCCGCATCGCCCTGCGGATCGGGCAGGTCGCCCACTATGGCTTCCAGGATGTCCTTCAGGGTGGCGATGCCCATGATGTCGCCGTACTCGTCCACCACCATGGCGAAGTGCATTCTGCTGCGCCGCTGGAAGGCCTCCAGAAGGGCCAGGGCGCGGGCAGTGTCCTGGATGAACACCGGGGCGTGCAGATGGTCGCGCAGGGCCGCACGGGGGTTCTGGGCGCGTGCGAGTCGCGCACCTTCACCACCCCAAGCACCGCGTTCAGCTCGCCCTCGCACACCGGGAAGCGCGAGAACGGGCTTTGGACCAGTCTGGCCATGATCTCGTCGTCGCTTGCGGCGCTGTCGATCCAGTCCACCTTGGAGCGGTGGGTCATCAGGCTGGACACGCGGCGGTCGCCCAGGCGGAACACGCGCTCCAGCATGCCCTGTTCCGAGCGCAGCACCACCCCGGCCCGCACGCCTTCGTTGATGAATCCCTTGATGTCTTCCTCGGTGATGGCCTGGCCGTGCTGCGAGAGGCCGAACAGGCGCGAGACCGCCCGGGAGGACGCGCTCAAAAGGGCCACTGCCGGGTGCACCGCCTTGCGCAAAAGCAGCATAAGCGGCGCAGCCGCGCAGGCGAAGCGCTCCGGATTGCTGAAGGCCATCTTCTTGGGGATGAGTTCGCCGAACACCAGGGTCAGGTACGTCGTGGCCAGAATGACGGCCCCGAAGCTCAGGGACTGGGCGTAGGGGCGCAAGGGAGCGAACGAGGCCAGCCAGGCGGCGAGATGCTCCGCCAGTGCGGCTCCGCCAAGGGCGCCGGTCAGGATGCCTATGAGCGTGATGCCTATCTGCACGGTGGAGAAGAGCCGGTCCGGCTCCTCAAGCAGCTTCAGGGCCAGGGCGGCCTTTTGGTCACCCTGTTTCGCGGCGGCGCGAAGGCGCACCTTTTTTGCCGCCACAAGGGCCATCTCCGACAGGGAGAAAAACCCGTTCAGCAGTATCAACAGGAAGACGGCGAGAACTTCCCAAAACACGTTTGCGGGCATGCGGCGCTCGTTTGTTGTTGCTGCGCGCTGCCCGGTTGCAGGCTTGGCGCTTGGATTACAGGCGCAGGGTAAGGGCGTGGCGCGGGAAAGGCAATGGCTAGGCGGGACGGGACAGGGGGCTTGCCGCAAAAGAAGAAGGGCCCCGGCTTTTCAACCGGAGCCCTTTGACCTCATGATGCAGGGAAGAGTTTCTTGCCGCAAGCGTCGTTCGTTAGCCGAAATGCCTTGAACCGACAGGACGGTCCTTGGCCAGCGCGCCGAAGAGAATGCGCCGGCACAAGCAGTGGGCTTGCTACTTCTTCAGGGCCTTCCATTCCTCAATCACTGCCTTGCAGGCAGGAGAGGCTTTCTCCAGGTTTTCCGGTTTGGCCACGCATCCTCTCCTGCCGCCGCCGCCGGTCGCCACATCGGCGCACGGGCCGCCAGCGGAAATAAGGGCAGCGCATTCCTTTTCGAATTTCGCCCTGTTCGCTTTGTCGGCTGCCTCATCGGCAGCAAAGGCACTGGTGCAAATGAGCAAGGACACCAATAGACCAAGGAGGGTTCTCATCGTTTACTCCAGGGGTAAGGGTGGATTATCACTCACATAGCTAGCCGATTCTCATGCTCGCCAGAATTCGTCAAGTTGATTTGATTCTCCGCCTCCGCATAAGTCAGAACTTTGAGGCGGACGCAAAAGAAGAAGGGCCCCGATCTTTCGATCGGAGCCCCATTTCGTTTGGTGCCGAAGGGGAGACTCGAACTCCCATGGCCTTGCGACCACTAGACCCTGAACCTAGCGTGTCTACCAATTCCACCACTTCGGCATTGGCCGGTCGGCTTGCGCCGTTCCGTCGTTGCGAAGGAAGCATTTAGCCGCATCCGGGGATGTTGGCAAGCGTTTTTTTCGCGTTGCGCGATTTTTTTGCAAACGTCCCCGGTTTTGTGCGCGCCCGCTACCGCTCGTCGATGGGCACGTAGTCGCGCAGCACCTGACCGGTGAAGATCTGCCGGGGGCGGTGGATCTTGCTGCCGGACTGCTGGTGCTCCTCGTACCAGTGGGCGATCCAGCCGGGCATGCGGCCGATGGCGAACATCACCGGGAACATCTGCACCGGAATGTTCAGCGCGCGCAGGATGATGCCGGAGTAGAAGTCCACGTTGGGGTACAGCTTGCGCTCCACGAAGTACGGGTCGGCCAGGGCCAGGGTCTCCAGCTCCATGGAGATGTCCATGAGCTCGTCGAGCTTGCCCAGTTTGAGCAGCAGGTCGTGGGCGGCCTGCTTCAAAATCACCGCGCGCGGGTCGTAGCTCTTGTAGATGCGGTGGCCGAAGCCCATGAGCCGGAATTTCTTGGCCTTGGCCAGCTCCAGCACCTCTTTCGGGGTGCGCTTGCCGTCGCGGATCTGCTCCAGCATCTCCACCACGCCCGCGTTGGCCCCGCCGTGCAGCCGTCCCCACAGGGCGCAGATGCCGGCAGAGACCGAGGCGAACAGGTTGGCCTGGCTGGAACCCACCATGCGCACCGTGGAGGTGGAGCAGTTCTGTTCATGGTCCGCGTGCAGGGTGAGGAAGAGCGAAAGGGCCCGCACGGCCTCCGGGCTCGGGTCATAGTGCTTGTGCGGGATGGAGAACATCATGTGCAGGAAGTTGCGGCAGTAGGAAAGGGCCGGGTTCGGGTACATGAACGGCAGGCCCATGCTCTTGCGGTAGCTGAAGGCGGCGATGGTGCGCACCTTGCTGATGATCTTCGAGGCCGCGAGGTAGAACTCGCCCTTGCTTTCGATTTCCAGCAGGTCGGGGTGATAGCAGCCCAGAGAGTTTACGATGGCCGAGAGCATGGCCATGGGGTGCCCACCCGGAGGAAAACCCTCGAAATGGTGCTTCACGTCCTCGTGCAGCAGTTCCTCCGCGCAGAGACCGGCGGAGAAGCGCGAGAGCTGGTCGCGGGTGGGCAGTTCGCCGAAAATGAGCAGCCAGGCGGCCTCGGTGAAGCTGCCGCGCGCCGCTATCTGGTCGATGGGGTAGCCCCGGTAGCGGAGAATGCCGTTCTCACCGTCCACAAAGGTGATGGCGCTTTTGCAGGGGCCGGTGTTCATGTAGCCGGGATCGTAGGTGATGCAGCCTGTTTGCGAGCGCAGCTTGGTGATGTCCAGGCCGCGGTCGCCCAGAGTGCCCTCGATGATGGGCAGTTCGAAAGTCTTGCCATCGATGATCAATTGTGCGGTCTTCGTCATGTGCTCTTCCGTAATGTGCTGTTGTTCGTATGCCGGCGGCTGCGCAACGTCTGCTGCGGCATTGTGGTGCCGAATATTCTTCTGCACGCGTCGGCGCAAGGCCCCGCAATCCAATGGGCTGCCTACTAGGAATCGCTGCGGTTGTCCAGCAACGTCAACGAAGCCTTGACATTAATGTTATTCGGAGCGAGGGGGAACCGCCCGCCGTCAGGCGTCCGGTCTGCGGCTTGCTTCCCGAAGCAAAAGGCTTATAGTCCCCCTCGCCGCACAGAATCAACGCCAACTGGAGCATCCCCGGTGAGTGACGATCCGTCCCGCAAAGTGGACATCTCCCGCAGACATTTCCTGTCCTCGCTTGGGGCCGTTGGCCTGGGCCTTTTGCTGCCCGGCGCGGCCGCAGCGGCCAAGGGCCGCCCGGACGAGGAGCTGGTGTCGCTGCACGACCTTTCCAAGTGCGTGGGCTGCGGAGCCTGCGTGGAGGCCTGCCGCGAGGCCAACGGCCACAAGTTCCCGGAGCCGGTCAAACCCTTTCCCGCCATGTACCCGGATTCGGTGAAGGTGGAGGACTGGAGCGGCAAGCGCCAGGTGACGGACCGGCTGACGCCCTACAACTGGCTGTACATCCAGACCGCGCGCGGCCAGTACCAGGGCCAGCGCTTCGAAATCCACATTCCCCGCCGCTGCATGCACTGCCAGAACCCGCCCTGCGCCAACCTGTGCCCCTGGGGCGCGGCCGCGCGCGAGGACAACGGCATCGTGCGCATCGACGACAAGATCTGCCTGGGCGGGGCCAAGTGCAAGACCGTGTGCCCGTGGGAGATTCCCATGCGCCAGACCGGCGTGGGCCTGTACCTGAAGCTGATGCCGAAGTACGCTGGCAACGGCGTGATGTTCAAATGCGACCGCTGCGCCGACCGCGTGGCCGAGGGCCGCAAGCCCGCCTGCGTGGAGGGCTGTCCCTACGGCGTGCAGGACTTCGGCCCGCGCTCCGAGATGGTGGCCAAGGCCCACGCGCTGGCGCGCAACACGGGCGGCTTCATCTACGGCGAGACGGAGAACGGCGGCACCAACTCGCTCTATGTTTCGCCCGTGCCCTTCGGCACCCTGGACGCCGCCGCCACCACAGGCCCCGGCAAGCCGCATCTTTCCCCGGTGCGCGACATGATGGCCGATGAAACCAAGCTGGCCTACGCCGCGCTTTTCGCGCCGGTGGCGGGCGTCATCGCCGGGGCCCTGCGCCTGGGCTCGCGCCTGGCGGGCGGCGGAACAGGCGGCGCGCAGAAGCCTGAGCCGGAGGCCAAGCCCTCGGCCAAACCGGCTTCCATGGACGCGAAGGGCGGCCACGCGGACATCGAGACCCTTGCACCGCCCAAGCCGCCCCGGCAGGACTTCGAGCTCAGCCTGGGCGACGATTCCGGCGAGGCCAAAAGCCCCAAGCCCGGCCAGGGCAAGGGGGGCGCCAAATGAGCGCGCCCCGCAACAGTCCGGTTTCCCGCCGCGTGTCTTGGGCCTACATGGCCTTTGTGGCGCTGCTGGCCGTCAGCGGCACCATGCAGATGCCCATCGCCAGCCGCTACCGCATCGTGGCCGTGCCCGGCCTGGCCTGGCTGGGCGACTTCTGGCTGACGCACAAGCTGCACTACCTGGGCGCGGCGGGTCTGCTGGTCCTGGGCGGTTATCTGGCCACGCGCTGGCTGCTCGAATGGCGGCGTGAGCACCGTCTGTCCGCCTTCGGCTGGACGCGCACAGGCCTCGTGCTGCTGCTTATGGCCACGGGCGCGGTGCGGGTGCTCAAGAACCTGCCCAGCGTGTCCTTCTCGCCGCAGCCCACCATGCTGGTGGACTGGGCGCATCTGGGACTGGCCTTCGCGCTCGGTCTTGTGGCCCTGGCGCGGCTCATGTTCAAGGCCTCATACTGGCGGCAGCCTGCGGGAGCGAACGCCCCGGCCGGATTGCCCCGGCGCGGCGCGCCCGTGTCGTAACGCTGCGGGCGGACGACTTTTTCTTTTGGTCCGGCCAACGGAAAAGGCCCTGCGGAAACGTGTCCGCAGGGCCTTTTTCGCGTGCTTTGGGGCTTGCGCCCGGCTTTCGCCCGCGCCTAAATGACGATGTTGTCCTGCTTGATGCCCGCTTCCTCGGCCGCGGCCATGACGTCGCGCAGGATTTGCAAGGTCTGCTGGGCCTCCAGCGGGTCCAGCTTGCGGATGGCGAAGCCCGCGTGGATGATGAGGTAGTCGCCCACCTTGATCTCTTCATCCAGCACCATGAGGGACGCGGTGACGGTGGTGTCGCCCTCGCCCACGCGGCAGGTGGCCACCTGGTCGACGATGCTGATGACTTCTGCGGGAACGGCAAGGCACATGGCGTTACTCCTGGCTGGCGTGGCTTAAGGTGTTGCTTGCGGGGCCGGGCACGGCGCGCTTCTCGTAGGAACCGCCCGCCTTGACGATTTCCTCCAGCACGAAGCCGAGCAAAGGCTCCTGCCGCTCCTTGCTGATGGGAGAGAGCTCCAGGCCCATGGTGTGGTAGTCCTCGGGCTCCATGCCGATGATGACGGCCTCGGGCCGGTTGCCAACGATCTCGCACATGATGAGCGTGTCCACCAGGTCGGTCTGGTGCATGGAGTCCTTGAAGGCCAGGCTCTTGCGCAGGTCCTCGCCGGTCAGGCGGTACACGCTGCCCGCAGGCCCGTCGCCCAGCACGGCGTCCACCACGATGAGCATGTCGCAGTTCATGATGGGGTCCATGAGCCGGGTGCCGAGGGTGCCGCCGTCCATGACGGTGACATTGTCGGAAAATTCGTAGAGCCGTTCCAGTTCCTCGGCCGCGCGCACGCCGATGCCTTCGTCGGTGAAGAGGATGTTGCCCACGCCAAGGACGAGGATGCGTTTTTTCTCGGTGGTCATGCGGCCCCTTTCTGTGTTCGGACGGGCTTTGTGAAAAAGGACGGGAACCCGGCGAACCGGATTCCCGTCCTCTACAGGATGCTAATGCGGTTTACAACACCTTGAAGCTGGCGGTCTTGCCGGTCTTGGCGTCGAGCACGTGCACGCCGCAGGCGATGCAGGGGTCGAAGCTGTGGACCGTGCGCAGGATCTCGACCGGACGGGCCGGGTCGAAGATCGGGGTGCCCATGAGGGCCTCTTCCACGGGGCCGAGCTTGCCATTGGCGCAGCGGGGGCCCAGGCTCCAGGTGGAGGGCACCACGAGCTGGAAGTTCTCGATCTTGCCCTTCTTGATCTTGATCCAGTGGCTCAGCATGCCGCGGGGGGCCTGCACGAAGCCGACGCCTTCCGCTTCCTGGGGCATCTTCCAGGGGGTGTACAGCTCGGAGTCGCCGGCCTTCACGTTGCCGACCAGGGCGTCAAGCCAGGTCTGCATCTGGTTGGCGATGACCAGAGTCTCGATGCCGCGGGCGGCGGTGCGGCCCAGGGTGGAGAACAGGGCGTCGGGGCCCACGTTCAGGGTCTTGAGCACGAAGTTCACCGCGTCGACCGTGGGCTTGTGGCCGCGGGCGAAGGCGACGAGCACGGTGGCCAGGGGGCCGGTCTCCATGGCTTCGTCGTTGTAGCGCGGAGCCTTCATCCAGGAGTAGCGGTCCTTGTCCTTCAGGTTGGTGTACTTGGGCTCGGTCACGCCCTCGTAGGGGTGCAGGGCCTTGTCGCCAACGTACCAGCTGTGGGCCACGTGCTCTTTGATGGCCTTGGGGTCGAAGTTGCCGACCTTGGTCAGGTCGCGCTTCATGATGACGCCCTGGGGCAGGAAGCGGGAATTCAGGTCGTATTCGTCGGTGGGGAACTCGCCGCAGCTGAAGAAGTTGGTGGTGCCGCCAATCTTGCTCCAGTCTTTGTAGAAGCCGGCAACGGCCAACAGGTCCGGAATGTAGAAGTCCTTGATGAAGGCGATGACTTCATCGGTCAGGGCCTTGAACTCGGCCACGCGCTCGGGCTTCAGGGCGTCGTAGTTGGTGACGCCGCCGACGACGGTGAACTGCGTGTGCGGGTTCTTGGCGCCGAAGATGGCCATGGCGCGGGCGGCCTTGACCTGCATGTGCAGGGCGTCAAGGTAGTGCTTGGTGGCCATCAGGTCGGCCTCGGCGGGCAGGTAGTAGGCCTCGTTCTTCTTCTCGCCCAGGAAGTAGGCGTTGGTGAAGATGCCGAGCTTGCCGGAAGCCACCAGGGCGCCGACCTTGTCCTGCACGGCTTTGAACTGCGCGGCGGTTTCTTTGCGGCCGGCGGAAAGGCTGTTGGACAGCGCGGCGGTCTTGGCCGGGTCGGCCTTCAGCGCGTTGGCGACGTTGACCCAGTCGAGGGCGTGCAGATGATAGAAGTGCACGATGTGGTCATGCAGGAACTGGGAGCCCATGACCAGGTTGCGCATGATGGTGGCGTTCTTCGGGATCTTCACCTTCACGGCGTTGTCGACCGCGCGGGTGCTGGCCAGCGCGTGCACGTAGGTGCAGACGCCGCAGGAACGCTGGGTGAAGTGCTGGGCGTCGCGGGGGTCGCGGCCCTTCAGGATGATTTCAAGGCCGCGGAACAGCTGCGAGCTGCTGCGCACATCGACGATCTTGCCGTTTTCAACGGTGGCGTCGATGCGCAGGTGGCCTTCAATACGGGTGACCGGGTCGACGATGACCGGGCCGGAGAAGTTGCTCTTAGGCGTGACCGGGATGGCCTGAGGTTTGGAACCAGACATATTCTGTCCTCCTATGGGGAGTTAAAGTCGCGTGTACTGCCTTGCCACAACCGGAAATTATGTTCCGGTCCGCCTACTTCTGCTCTTCGTAGAAGGGGCTCATGGTATCCCAGAACTTGGGCTCGGAGCAGCCGATGCACGGGTGACCGGCCTGCACGGGCCAGTTCACGCCCACGCCCTTGTCGAGGGGGTTGAACTTCTTGGTGGGGCAGTTGTTGTAGGTGTAGGGGCCTTTGCAGCCGAGCTTGTACAGGCACCAGCCCTTCTTGGCCTCGGGCGAGTTGAAGGAGGTGGCGAACTGGTCCTTCTCGAAGAAGGGCAGGCGCTCGCACTTGTCGTGCACGGTCTCGCCGAAGAACACCAGGGGGCGCTTCAGGTCGTCCAGCTTGGGCAGGGGCTTCTTGTTCACCACGGTGTCGATGGCGGCGATGACGGTGCCGACCAGGTTGGCCGGGTTGGGCGGGCAGCCGGGCACGTTGATGATGGTGGCCTTGGGGAACACTTCATCAACACCCTTGGTGTCGGTCGGGTTCGGCTTGGCCGCCTGCACGCCGCCGTAGGTGGCGCAGGTGCCGTAGGCGATGGTGGCCAGGGCGCCGGGCACGACCTTTTTGCAGATGTCGAGCATGGTGTGTCCGCCGACCATGCCGTAAATGCCGCCGTCCTTCATCGGGATGCCGCCCTCAACCACGCAGAGGTAGGGCTTCTTCATGGCGTCGTGCAGGGCCTTTTCGGCCATTTCGCCGGCGGCGGCCATGATGGTCTCCTGGTATTCCAGAGAAATGACGTCCAGGATCAGGGCATCGATGTACGGGGCGGCCGTACGCAGGATGGATTCGGAGCAGCCGGTGCATTCCGCGTTGTGCAGCCAGATGACGGACGGGCGATTGTCCGCAGTGAGCGCGGCGGCGATTTTGGGAGCGAATGCCGGACCCATGCCCATGGCCGCAGCGATGGTGCCGCAGAATTTCATGAAGTCGCGACGGGAAATGCCGCGCTCTTCAAGGCGTTTTTCGGCGCCGCTCAAGCCATGTCCTACGGAAACCTTCATACAACACCTCCAGATTATGGTAAAACGTGACGGATACGCCTCTTAACCATTGGTCTTTGGCATGCGTGGCACGATTGTTTCCGCCGTGACACGTATGTCATACGAAACTTAAAAAAATGTACAACCAAATCAGTGAGTTAGCTTTGTGTCCCATACATGGATACGGCAACAATGGCAAGGGTCTGCACAAAAAAAACTGGAGAGTACGATGCGCTTTCTGCAGCGGCAAAACGGGCAATTGCCTGAATTGCTGCATTAATTTCCACGAGCTTCCAGGCGTTGACGGTGGGGAGCCCCTGGGTCATATTCCCGGACAGTCACGCGTTTGTGTCAATTCGTGGTAGAGAGCCGTGGCAGTGCTGGAGGTCAAATGAGTGTCATCGTAGAGCTTTCGCTGTTCCCCATGGACAAGGGCCAGAGCGTGGCGGCCCACGTGGCGCGCGCGGTGGGCGTCATCCGCCAGAGCGGCCTGCCGCACCAGCTTACGCCCATGGGCACCTGCATCGAAGGCGAGTGGGACGAGGTCATGGCCGTGGTGGACGCCTGCTTCAAGGCCGTGGCCGCGGACAGCGAACGCGTGTACCTCACGGTCAAGGCCGACTGGCGAAAAGGGCGCAGCGCCGGGCTGACGGGCAAGACCGCCTCGGTGGAACGCGTTCTGGCCGGGGAGGGCGGGGCATGAGGCGCATCGTGTGCCTGCTGGGCAGCCCGCGCCCCAAGGGCAACAGCGCTTTAATGGCCCAGACCCTGTGCGAGGCCGCGGCCGGGCAGGGCGCGGAGGTGACGACCTTTGCCCTGAACGCCCTGAAATACCGAGGCTGCCAGGGCTGCCTGCTGTGCAAGACCAAGGCTGAGGCCTGCGTGCTGAAGGACGGCCTGACACCGGTGCTGGAGGCCGTGCGCGGCTGCGACGCCCTGGTGCTGGCCACGCCGGTGTACTTCGGCGAGGTCACGGCCCAGCTCAAGGCCTTCATCGACCGTTGCTACGGCTATTTCACCCCAGACTACGCCCTGAACAAGGCGCACCGCTCGCGGCTGGCGCCCGGCAAGACCTTGTGCATGGTCATCGCCCAGGGCCACCCGCGTGAGGACCTGTTTACGGACATCTTCCCGCGCTACGCCTACTTCTACAATTGGCTGGGCTTCAACGAGAGCAGGCTGCTGCGCGCCTGCAAGATCTACCACCTGGGCGACGCCGAGCGCCGGGCCGAGGTGCTGGAAGAGGCGCGCGCCCTGGGTGTGGAGTTGGCCGGAAAGGGCGGCCAGGCGTGAGGCGTCCGGGAAGCCTCATCTGTCTGGCGCTGCTCTTGTGCCTGTGCCTCCCGGCGCCGGGCCACGGCCAGGACATCCTCGACGCGCCGGGCATCCGCCGCATGGAGGCGCGCGACAACGCCTGCGCCATCACCTTTGACGACGGACCCGGAAAATACACCGACGCTCTGCTGGACATATTGAAGGCGCACCACGTGCGGGCCACGTTCTTCGTGCTTGGCGGCAACGCCGTGCGGCACCGGCAGACCCTGCTGCGCATGGCGGCCGAGGGGCACGAGATCGCCAACCATTCTTACGACCACCCGGACTTCCGCCACCTTTCCCCGGAGCGCCAGCGCGACGAGATCGAGCGCACCGAGCAGGTGCTGCGCGGCCTGGGCATAACCCCGCGCTTTTTCCGCCCGCCCTATGGCCTCTATGACGCGGATACGGTGCGCCTGGCCGAGCAGGAGCACATGGTGCTGGCCCTGTGGAGCGTGGACAGCCAGGACTGGAAGTACCGCAAGCTTTCAGAGCTGGAGGCGCGGGTGCTGCCCGGCAAGGGGGAGAAGGCCGAGGGCGTGTTCCTGTTCCACGACATCCACCAGACTACGGTGAACGCCATGGGCGACGTGCTGGACAAGCTGGCGGCGGATGGCTGCCGTTTCGTCACCCTGGGACAATGGACGGAGGAGTTGAGCCAGCGCGCGGCGGAGCCGGGCGCGGGGGGCGCGGGCAAGACGAAGCAGTAGCGCGGGCTACTGGCCCTGTACGGCCTGCGGGCTGGCGTCCTGGCCGGGGCAGTTGAGCCCCTCCAGGCAGAAGATGCGCACCTGCTCGCGGTTGTAGATGGCGCGCAGGTACTTGGGGTCGGCCATGACAAGCTTGCCCCCGCTGGAGCACTGGGTCACGTGCTGGGCCTCCAGCGCACGCACCTTGGCGGGCAGGCCGTCCACCACGAAGCGCGCCACGAAGAAATCGCGGGCAACGTCGCGCCGGGCCAGCTTGAGCCCCGGCTGGTTCACCTCGCGGCAGGTGGCGGCCACGTCCAGGTCGCACACGGCCTCGACCATGCGCTTGCCGTCCTTGTCCTCGTAGGTGCTCCACGCGATGTTCTTGAAGTAGGGGTAGCGCGCCAGGGCTTGCTCCACGGTGACGCTCTCGTCCAGGCTCAGACGCGCCTCGCGCACCGTGTCCACCGGGCCGGAACAGCCAGAGAGCAAGGCGGCCAGACAGAGGCTGAAAAAAAGACCCAGGCCGGTGGCGGCTGTACGTATTGTAACTGCTGGGCGTCTGGCGGGCATGGGGCACCCTCGCACAGGGGGGCGCGGATTGCAACGCAGGTGCGGGCATTTGCTCGCAAATGCTTGCATTGTGCCCGGCAAACGCATAAGGCACACTGACAAAGCCGTTGAACGGGCGTGTCTTCGTCGTCCGCTCACCGCTCCCAAACCGCATTCCGAGCCCATTTCAAGCGCCTCCCTGGGGCGCGCCCACCGGCGCGAGGCCGACAAAGCCCGCGCCCGTGAATGAAATAGCGCCCGGATGCGGGCACTCACTTGCAGGTGAGGGGGGAGAGCGGCGGCCCGTGGGGGGCCGGAGGACGATCAGGAGCGGGAACGCCCGCGCATCATTTTTCGAGGGGGAGAGTACACACAATGGATATGGTTTCGGTTCTGCTGGCGTTTTTCCCGGTCATCGCCATCTTCTTCCTGCTGCTGGTCTACCGCGTCGCGGCCGACACCGCGGGCTACATCGGCTGGGGCGTGGCGGCCCTGGTGGCCTGGCTGTATTTCCAGACTCCCCTTGAGGTGGTGCTGACCGCCTCGGTGGCGGGTCTTGTGGCCTCGCTGCCCATCGCGCTGGTCATGGCCGCCAGCATCATGCAGATCACCCTCATGCAGGAGACCGGGGCCGTGGCCCGCGTGGTGGCCCTCATGAAGACCATCGCGCCCGGGCAGCAGACCGTGCAGATCATGATCATCAACGTGGGCTTCGGCATCCTTTTGACCAGCCTCGGCGCGGTCACGGTGTCCATCCTGCCCCCGATCATGATCGCGCTGGGCTACTCGACCTTCGCGGCCATCCTGCTGCCCGCCATCGGCTACGACGCCCTGTGCACCTACGCGCTGCTCGGCATCCCGGCCGTGGTCTTCGCCCAGTTCGTGGGCAAGCCCGTGCAGGAGGTCGGCCTGTATTTCGCCTACTACATGCCGGTCATCAGCACCTGCATCGCGCTTGGCATGCTGCAGCTCACCGGCGGCACGGCCATGGTCAAGAAGGGCCTGGTGCCCGCGCTTCTGGCTGGCGTCACCGCCGGCGTGGTGGCCATCCTCATGGCCCATGCGGGTCTGGTGACCATCACCGGCATCGCCGCCGGCCTCGCGGTCATCCTGGTGCTGGTGGGCTACGTGAAGGTTACCGGCAAAACCCTGCAAGACCGCGCCCTGCTGAACGAGAAGGACCTGGCGGCCGAGGCGCGCCTCTCCCTGCCGCGCGCCCTGTCGCCCTGGATTCTCCTGACCATCTTCTCCCTGATCCTGAACGCCCCGTTCCTGCCCTTCTTCAAGCTGACCTTCGTCGACCTGGCCATGCCGCTGGAGATCATTCCCGGCAGCCCGGAAAAGCTGCGCGTTCTCTGGCAGGCCTACTTCTGGGTGGTGGTGTGCACCTTCCTGGCCCTGCCCATCATGCGCGCCACGGGCGAGCAGGTGCGGCGCGGCCTCAAGACCTCGGCCAAGCGCGCCATGCGGCCCATCATGAGCGCCTCGGTGTTCTTCGCCATCGCCTACGTCATGAACCATTCCGGCAAGGGCCTCGACTGGAAGCTGGCCGTGCCCACCCACAACATGATCTACGTCATGGCCGACGCCTCGGCCGGGGTGTTCGGCAAGTTCTACGCGGCCATGGCCCCGTTCCTGGGCATGCTGGGCGGCTTCATCTCCGGGTCGGAGTCCTCGTCCATCGCCATGCTGACCAAGCTGCACCTTTCAACCGCCGAGAAGATCGGCGCTTCGGGCGTGGTGGTGGCCGCGGGCAGCGCCATCGGCGGCGGTCTGGCCAGCGTCATCTCTCCGGCCAAGCTGCAGAACGCGGCCTCCAGCATCGACAAGATCCGCGAGGCCTCCACGGCCATCCGCCCGGCCTTTGTGGTGTCCATGCTCATCACCGCCGTGTGCGCGGCCATGACCATGTACTGGGCCTACTAGGCCTGTTTCCACACCTTCCCTCTGCGGGGCCGGGGGCGCGGAACGCGTCTTCGGCCCCGCGTTTTTGGGGCGGGCTGCGTCGATATTGACCGGCCGGCTTCATCCATATTACAGCCGGTCCATGAACATCACCCTGAAATGCTTTGCCAGCCTGTCGCGCTTCAGCCCTCCGGACGCCGAGGCCTACCCCGTGACGCCGGGAGAAACCGTGGCCAGCGTGGTGGCCCGGCTGGGCATCCCGGTGGAGGAACTGAAGCTGGTGTTCGTCAACGGCACGCATGCCGAGCTTTCCGCGCCCCTGGCCGATGGGGACCGACTCGGGCTGTTCCCCGCCGTGGGAGGCGGCTAGCCATGTCCGCCAAACCCGCACAGCGGCAAACCGCGCAGAAGGCCGCACAGGAGCAGGCCCTGCCGCAGCTGGAAAAGCGCATCCGCGAGCTGGCCCTGCCCACGCGCCTGGCCGATGGCCGCGAACTGTCCGTGCTGTCGTTCTATTTCGTTCAGGACTTGGCGCGCACCCTGGGCCGCAGCCGCAGCACCATCCCGGGACGCCCGCGCGGCCAGAACGTGGCCTTGGTGGAGCGCGCGGCCCTCAAGCTGGGCGTCCTGCCGGAGCGCTACCTGCGCAATCACGACACTTACAGCCTGGGCGAGCAACTGAGCCTCCTGTCCTCCCGCGCGGCCCTGGTGGGCCTGGGCGGCCTGGGCGGCTACGTGCTGGAGCTTTTGGCCCGCGCTGGCGTGGGGCACATCCGCGCGGCCGATGGCGACGAGTTCGTGGCCAGCAACCTGAACCGCCAGCTGTACGCCACGCGGCGCAGCCTGGGCGGCTACAAGGCCGCGGCCGCGGCGGCGCGGCTGAAGCAGGTGAACCCGGCGGTTGATTTCGAGCCCGTGGCGAAGTTTTTGGATGAAGCGGACATGGGGCGCTTTATTTCCGGCGCGCAGCTGTGCCTGGACGCCCTGGGCGGCTTGAAGGACCGAGCGGCCCTGGCGCGCCAGGCGGCGCAGGCGGGGATTCCGCTGTTGACCGCCGCGGTGGCCGGGCAGAGCGGTCTGGTGGCCCTGGTGCTGCCGGGACAGAAATGCCCGTCGGATTTCTTCGGCGCGGGCGCGGGGGCGGAGGACAGCCAGGGCACCCCGGCCCCGGCCGTGGCCACGGCGGCGTCGATCATGGCCGGGGAGGCCGTGAACATCCTGTGCGGGCGCGAGCCCCGGCTGGCGGGAAAGATGCTCGTCTTCGACCTTGCGCAGATGAGCTTCGAGACCGTGGCGCTGTAGCGCCGGTTCGGTAAAAAGACCTGGAACGGGCCGGGCGGGCTAGTTCTCCTGGTACTTGCGGCGGATGGCCCGGACGACGTCCTGGATCTGCATGAAGGCGTCCACCACGTCCGGGTCGAACTGGGTGCCGCGTCCCTTCACGATTTCCGCCACCACCTGCTCCTCGGGCCAGGCGTCCTTGTACACCCTATGCGAGATGAGTGCGTCGTACACGTCGGCCAGGGCGGTTATGCGCGCGGCGATGGGGATGTCCTCGCCCGCTATTTCCTCGGTGCACAATTCCCGCGCCTGGGAAAGGTCGTCCGGCAGGCGGCCGGGATAGCCCTTGCCGTCCCAGCGCTCATGGTGGCCCAGGGCCACCTCCTTGCACAGCCGGTCCAGGTCCGAGGTGGTGTTGGCGAACAGCGCCGCCCCGTACACGGAATGCCACTTCATGATGGCCGCCTCGTGCGGCTCGAAGCGTCCGGGCTTCTTCAGAATCACGTCGGAGATGCCGACCTTGCCCACGTCGTGCAGCATGGCGGCCAGGCGCAGGGTGTCCTTCTTGCGCTTGATGGTGAATTCGTCGATGCCCTTGTTGCGCGCCCACTGCTGGTACACCTCCGCCGTGTATGCGCCCACGCGCTGCACGTGCGCCCCGGTCTCCTTGGGGTCGCGCATCTCGGCCATCTTCATCATGCGCAGCATTATCTCGCGGGTCATTATGCCGCGCTCGATGGTCACCGAGGCGGAGTTGGCGAACAGCGGCGCGTACTGTATGTCGTAGTCCGTGAAGGGGTGCACCTGGCCGTTGCAGTCGCTGGCGTTGATGAGCTGCATCACCCCCACGATCTTGCTCTGGAAGGTTCTGAGGGGGATGGTGAGCATGGACCGCGTGCGATAACCGGTGTCCTCGTCGAACTTTTTGTTGAACGAGTACGGCTCGGCCCCGGAGAGCTCATAGGCGTCGGGGATGTTCAGGGTCTCGCCGGTCATGGCCGCGTAGCCCACGATGGACTTTTCGTTGATGGGCACGGTGAGGTCGGTGTACAGGTGCTTGCTGGCGTCGGGCCCCTTGAACAGGGTGTCGTTGTGCACATAGCTGAAGCGCAGGTGGTCGCCCTCGATGAGGAAGATGGACCCGGCGTCGGAATGGGTCATTCCGCGCGCCTCATCCAGCACCTTGTCCAGGATGGAATCCACATCCTTCAGGGTGTTCAGCTCCTCAATGACCTTGAGGATGTCGCGGACGATGTCGAAAGGCTGTCGGTCTGTGCACTCCACGTTTGACTCCGGGGGGTTGCTGGTCGTGCCGTGACATAGCCTTACAGCGTATGCTTTCTGAAATCCAGGGGCCATTATGTCAAAAATGCAAAACATGGTGCAGGCCGCTGGGGCCGCCAACGTGGAGGAAGCGCTCATGCTGGCCGCCTGCGGCGCGACCCACGTGGGCCTGCCCCTGCGTCTGGCCGTGCACAGGCCGGACGTGACCGACGAGGAAGCCCGCGCCATAGCGGCCGCCCTCAAAGGCCGGGCGCAGAGCGTGCTCATCACCTATTTGGAAGATGCGGCCGAGACCCTTGCCCTGTGCCGATTTTTGGGCGTGGACGGGCTGCAGCTGCACGGGGCCATGCCCCTGGCCCAGGTGCGCGCCCTGCGCCAGGCCGCGCCGGAGCTCTTCATCATCAAGAGCCTGGTCATCGGCGCCGCGCCGGAGCAGGCCATCCTGGCCAGCGCGCGCGAGCATGCGCCCTTTGTGGACGCCTATCTGACCGACACCTTCGACCCCGCCAGCGGCGCCACCGGGGCCACGGGAAAAGCGCACGACTGGGCCGTGAGCGAACGCCTGGCACGCGCCCTGCCCAGGCCGCTCATCCTGGCCGGGGGGCTGAACCCGGAGAACGTGGCCCAGGCCATAGCCGCGGTCCACCCTGCCGGTGTAGACGCCCATACCGGCCTGGAGGATACGCTTGGCCGCAAGAATGAGGAGCTGGTGCGGCGCTTCGTGGCGCGGGCGCGGGCGGCTTTCGCGGCGGGGAACCCGCCAGGGCTTGCCAAAGATTGCGATTCGGCGTAGAAAGCTGCACCTTTCGAGAGTTCTGGCGTGAAATATTTTGGGATTTCCCGCCACGCCAGACGCAATTTGAGGAGACTGCATGTCCAAAGAAGAAGCCATTGAGGTTGAGGGCGTCATTCAGGAAGCCCTTCCCAACGCCATGTTCCGCGTCGAGCTGCAGAACGGGCACAGCATTCTGGGCCACATTTCCGGCAAGATGCGCAAGCACTACATCCGCATCCTTCCTGGCGACAAGGTCAAGGTGGAGCTTTCCCCCTACGACCTGACCCGCGGCCGCATCACCTTCCGCTTGCGCTAATCCCCCCGCACACCTGACGCATGACGAGCCCGCCTCTGGCGGGCTTTTTGTGTTTCTGCGGGGCATTCGTCCAGGCCGCACGGCATGTGGGCCGCGCGTTCACGAGCGCCGCGCACGTGCTGAACACGCACCGCCGCCCTGCAGCGCGCACGTGCCGAACGCGCTGCGTCCTTGCGGTATGCCCGGCGCCTGGGCTATGCTCGGCGCGACCGGGCGGCTTTGGCGCGTCCGGCGGGGAGGCTTTCATGCAGCGGCGCACGGGCGTGGTGAACTATTTCGACGAACGCAAGGGCTTCGGCTTCCTCACCGACGAGGACGGGCGCGACGTGTTCGTGCACTACGCGGAGATCCAGCGCGACGGCTTCCAGACGCTTGCGCCGGGCGAGCAGGTGCTGTTCGACCTGGCCGAGGGCGGCGACGCTCTGCGCGCGGTGAATGTGGAGGTGCGGACGGAGAAGCCGGGGGCGCGGAGGCCGTAGGGCTTTGCGCCGGAGATTAGAATGACGAAGGGGCCGCGAGGCCCCTTTTTTTGTGGTCTGATGCTCGAGGGTCAGGGCACCTCCACCACCGTTTTCCCAATGGGCGCAAGCGTCGCCCCGACCAGCTTCAGATGCTGGAAGCTGAAGGGAATGCCGATGATGGTGATGAAGCAGAGCAGGGCCGAGAACAGGTGCCCCAGCGCCAGCCAGAAGCCCGCCACCAGGAACCAGGCCACGTTGCCGAGGAAGCCCAGCGGCCCGGTGCCGATGTCGTCGCGCCCCGTCACCGCGCGGCGGCTCACCACCTCGCGCCCGAAGGGCCACAGGCAGAACCCGCCCAGCATAAAGCAGGCCCGGCCCCAGGGTATGCCGATGATCGACACGAACATGATGAGCCCGGTGAGAAACCAGCCCAGGCCCATGACGAGCCCGCCGAAAATGAACCAGATGATGTTGCCGATGAGGCGCATGCGCTGCCCCTCCTGTTGTTGCGGGTGCCGGGGCGTTGGGAGAATGCCGCGTCTGAAGGGCGCGGAATGCTTCGCGGCTGCTACTTCATGCCTTCCAGCACATTGTCCACCAGCACGTCCTTGGCCTTCCATTCGCCCTTGGTGATGACGTAGCGCGTCAGCGCGTAGTCGATCTGGTCGATGTAGTCGAGCTTGCCCCAGCCGTCCTCGTCCAGCAGCCGGGCAACGTCGTCCAGAAAGGGCTCCACGTCGATGTAGTGCCCCTCGAAGTCCACGGCGAGCACGCGGTTCGTGTACACCACCTGGTCAAAGGGCAGGGAAGGGCGGATCTCCTCGAAGGCCTCGGGCGAGAGCCCGTGGATGTCGGCGTAGACGCGGACGGCTTCCATCACTGCTCCACATGGTTCTGCGGCTGTGCGAGGCTGCGCAGGTCTTCCAGAATGATGGCCGCTGCCCGGTGCGCCGCGCCAGGGCCGCCCACCTTGGCCCGCAGGCCGGCCAAATCCGCCCGCGCCGCGGCCAGGGCTATGTCCTCGGCCAGCCAGGGGCGCAGGGCCCCGGCCAAAAGATCGCCGCGCGCCTTGTCCTGCAACAGTTCCGGGAAGATTTCGCGGCCCATGATGAGGTTCGGCAGGCTGGCCCACTTCACCTGCACCACGGCCTTGCCGATGGCGAAGCTGAGCGCCGAGAGCTTGTAGGCCACCACCGTGGGCGTGCCGATGAGCGCGGCCTCCAGGGTGACGGTGCCGCTGGCGGCGAGCAGGGCGCGGCTCATGCGCATCAGCCGGTAGCGGTCCTCCGGCGGGTAGATGGTCACGGGCAGCTCCGGCGGCAAAAACTGGCGCAGGAAGCTTTCATCCACCCCGGGCGCGCGCGCCAGGCCGAGTTTGAGCCCAGGAAGGCGCACCTTCAGCAACATGGCCGCACTGGCGAACTCCGGCAGGAGCGCGGTGATCTCCTTGCGGCGGCTGCCGGGAAGTAAGCCCAGCAGGTCCGGGTCCGGGCGCATGGCGTCCAGCTCGGAGAGCGGCATCTGGTCCATGAGCGGGTGGCCCACGTAGTCCACGTCCATGTTGCGCGCGGCGTAGAAATCTTTTTCGAACGGCAGGATGCACAGCACCCGGCG
>NZ_DATMYK010000302.1:0-2638 GCF_035560995.1 Humidesulfovibrio sp.
GGACGCCGCAGCGGTCGTCCACCGTGGCCGCCACACTATGCCGCCCGTTTGGCCCCAGGGTGTCCCCAGCGTGACGGAGACGTGAAGAATGCGCCGCGCCGCCGCAGGGCCCTGGAAGGGCCTCGGCTTTTTTCCTCTTGCTTTTTTCGCGTGTTGGGATTCTGGACATGCGCGCGCGGGTTTATTCCCTTGACCTCCCCGCGCCGGGTTTTTAGAAGAACGGGATTTGTTCCGCTCACCGCCCAACCACAAGGAGAATTCCATGGCCGTTCACGTGGCCCAGCATCCCCTGGTCAAGCACAAGCTCGGCCTTTTGCGCAAACACGACATCACCACCAGCCTGTTCCGCGATGTGACCAAGGAACTGGCCCGGTTGCTCACTTACGAGGCCACCAAGGACCTGGAAGTCGAGAAGAAGACCATCAAAGGCTGGGCCGGAGAGGTCGAGATCGAACGCATCAAGGGCAAGAAGATCACCGTTGTGCCCATTTTGCGCGCGGGCCTCGGCATGATGGACGGCGTGCTGGACATGGTGCCCGGCGCCAAGGTCAGCGTGGTGGGTTTCTACCGCAATGAGGAAACCCTCAAGCCCGTCAAGTATTACGTAAAGCTCGCCAGCGACATCAAGGCGCGCATGGCCATCATCCTGGACCCCATGCTGGCCACCGGCGGCACGCTGGAAGCCACCATCGAGCTTTTGAAGAGCGCGGGCTGCACCCAGATCCGCGGCCTGTTCCTCGTGGCCGCGCCCGAAGGCATCAAACGCATCCAGGACAAGCACCCGGACGTGGACATCTACTGCGCGGGCGTGGATGAACGCCTGAACGAGAAGGGCTACATCCTCCCCGGCCTGGGCGACGCGGGCGACAAGATCTTCGGCACCAAATAGCACATCAGGGGGGCGGCGACGCCCCCTTCTTTCGTCCGCCGCAGCCCGGCACAGGCGCGCCGCTGGCGCGCGGGGCACACCGGACGCCCGGCAATGTTTCGGCCAAGGGTCGCTGGTCAACGGAACCTGCATGCGAGGTTCGAGAACCAAAGAAGGAGTTGCACGATGAAGAGAAGGACCATCCAGGTTGAGGAGAAAGTACCGTTCCTGCAGGGCATTCCCTTAAGCTTCCAGCACCTGTTCGCCATGTTCGGGGCCAGCGTGCTGGTGCCCACCCTGTTCAAGATCGACCCGGCCATCGTGCTTCTGATGAACGGCATCGGCACCCTGATCTATCTCTTCCTGTGCAAGGGCAAGGCCCCGGCTTTCCTGGGCTCAAGCTTCGCCTTCCTCTCGCCCGTGTTCGTGGTGCTGGGCGCGGACAAGGCCTTCTGGGGCGCCAACTACTCCTACGCCCTTGGCGGCTTCATCGCCTCCGGCCTGGTGTTCGTGGCCGTGGCCCTCATCATCTGGCGCTTCGGCCCCGGCTGGATCAGCGTGGTGCTGCCCCCGGCCACCATGGGCCCCATCGTGGCCTTGATCGGCCTGGAGCTGGCCAGCGTGGCCACCGGCATGGCGGGCATCATGCCCGATGCCAAGACCGGCGCCTTCGACACCAACGCCATCATCGTCTCCGTGGTCACGCTCATGACCGTGGCCTTCGGCTCGGTGCTGTTCCGGGGCTTCATGGCCATCATTCCGGTGCTCATCGGCATCCTGGTGGGCTACGGCACGGCCATCGGCCTGGGCATGGTGAACATGGCCGGCGTGGCCGCGGCCCCGGTCATCGCCATGCCCACCATCTACACGCCCATCTTCGACATCAACGCCATACTGATCATCCTGCCCGCGTCGCTCGTGGTCATTTCCGAGCACATCGGCCACCTGGTGGTCACCGGCAACATAGTGGAACGTGATCTGATCAAAAACCCCGGCCTGCACCGCTCGCTCATGGGCGACGGCGTGTCCACCATGCTCTCCGGCTTCTGCGGCTCCGTGCCCACCACCACCTACGGCGAGAACATCGGCGTCATGGCCATCACACGCGTGTATTCCGTGTGGGTCATCGGCGGCGCGGCCGCCATCTCCATCGCGCTGGCCTTCGTGGGCAAGCTCTCGGCCTTCATCCAGTCCATCCCCGCGCCGGTCATGGGCGGCGTGTGCATCCTGCTCTTCGGCGTCATCGCCGCCTCGGGCATCCGCATGCTGGTGGAAGCCAAGGTGGACTACTCCAAGCCCGTGAACCTGTCCCTCACCGCCATCACCCTCATCGTGGGCATCAGCGGCGCGGCGGTCAAAATCGGCAACGTGCAGCTCAAGGGCATGGCGCTCGCCACCGTGGTCGGCATGGCCCTGTCCATCGTGTTCCGCATGCTGGAAAAGACCGGCCTGGCCAACGAGAAGACGGATTTGTAGCGAAAGACGAGGAAAGAGAATATTTTTTCCAGGGGGTATGCACCCCCTGGACCCGCAAGGCAAACGAGAAAGCCCGGACCGAGCAGACGCTCGGCCCGGGCTTTCTTGTTTGCGGAGGGGGCTGGTTGGCCGCGTCTCCCGCGCCCTCACCAGCGGTGAATGAACAGCCTCCAGAACCATCCAGCGCGAAGGCCCGGAAACGTTCTTCACGTTTCCGGGCCTTCGCGCCACAGGGAATCCAGAGGGCCTCGTGCCCTCTGGCGGGGGTGCAGGGGGCAGCGCCCCCTGCGCTCT
>NZ_DATMYK010000303.1:0-13306 GCF_035560995.1 Humidesulfovibrio sp.
GTATCACGCTGCTCGGTATCCGCAGCCTTGGGCTCGTTGGCCACAGGCACGGAGATGGCCTTGGCCTCGGCCACGGGTTCGGAGGAACGCTCAGGCGCGGCGTCGACGGCATCCATTTTCGGCGCGTCGGCCGCCTTGGGAGCCTCAACAGCTTCCTCGCGATGCTCCTCGGAGCCGGGTTTGGCCTTGCGGCTGCGTACGATGACGCCGGGCTGCACCTCGCGGCGCACCACCTGAGTCTGGGAGGAAGGAGTTCCGCGCAGCGACTGCCGCAGGCGTTCGGCCTCGTCATCCTCCAAGGTGCTCATGAAGGTTTTTACCTGGATGTCCATGTCCCGCAGATGCTGCAGGATCTCCTTGTGGCCGATGCCAAGTTCGGCCGCCAGGTCCTTCACTTTGAGCTTTGTCACCATTCACATTCCCCTTGTTAGCGCTTCTTCCGCCGGTCCCCGTAGCGGAGAAATCTCTCGCGGCATTCGGCCTGGCCGCACACGTAAAGCCCTCTGCCGGGCAATATGCCCTTGGGGTCGGGTTTGATCCCTTCCCCTTTTTCGCCATCGCCCCGGACATGCCGGAGCAGTTCGGCCTTGGCCAGCCGCCGCCTGCATATGCAGCACATGCGGACCGGCCCCGCGCCTTGCGGGTGGCCGTTATCGGTCATGTCGCTCTACTCGGCGGCGTCGGCATCCTCGGCAGGCGCGGGGGCCAAGCCAAGAATGTTGATGGCCGCGCGCATGTCGCGGATCTTCTCCGGGGTCATTCCGGCCACGGTGAGCAACTGCTCCTCCGAGGCGCCCACCAGCTGGGCGGTGGTGTCGAAACCGGCGGAGATGAAGGCGTCCATGGAAACCTCGGCCACGCTGGCCAGCTGGTCCATGCCCTTCTTGTCGGCATTGAGCTCGCCGTAGCGGCTTTCGGTGAAGATGTCGATCTTCCAGCCGAGGAGCTGCGCAGCCAGCTTGACGTTCTGTCCCTTGCGGCCGATGGCCAGGGTGAGCTGGTCGTCGGGCACCACGACTTCGAGGGTCTTCTCCTCGTCGTCCACCATGATGCGGCTGATGACGGCCGGAGACAGGGCGTTCTGGGCGTAAACGGCGATATCCGGGCTCCAGACCACGATGTCGATGCGTTCGCCCTTGAGCTCCTGCACGATGTTCTGGATGCGCGAGCCGCGGATGCCCACGCAGGCGCCCACGGGATCCACGTCGCGGTCGCGGGAGGTGACGGCCACCTTGGCGCGCAGGCCGGAATCGCGGGCAACGCCCATGATCTTGACCGTGCCGTCGTACACCTCGGGCACTTCGCGGGCGAAGAGCGCGCCCATGTAGTCCGGGTGGGAGCGGGAGACCACGATCTGCGGTCCGCGCGACTCCTTCTGAACTTCAATGATATAGGCCTGGATGCGGTCGCCGCGCTTGTAGCGCTCTCTCGCGATCTGCTCTTCTTTGGGGAGCAGGGCCTCGGTGCGGCCAAGATTGATGATCCAGCCGGTGCGGTCGCGGCGCTGGACGATGCCGGAGACGATCTCGCCCTTGCGTTCGCGGTATTCCTCGTAGATGATTTCCTGCTCTGCGTCGCGCATGCGCTGGATAATGACCTGCTTGGCGCTCTGCGCGGCGATGCGGCCCAGGTCCTCGATCTTGACCTTGAATCCCATCTCGTCGTCGAGGGAGATGTTGGGGTCGTGCTCGCGGGCCTCGGCCAGGAGGATTTCGCTCACCGGGTCGTTGATCTCGCTGACCACGACCTTGAACTGGTAGACCTGGATTTCTCCAAGCTCCTCGTTGAAATTCACTTCGATGTCCATCTGCTCGCCGTATTTGCGGGCAACGGACGACCGGACGGCCTCTTCCAGGGTGTCGATGAGCAGGTCGCGGTCGATGCCGCGATCCTTGCTGATCTGGTCAATGGCCTTCTTCAGTTCCGAACTCATGGCGCTCCCTCCGGTGCCGCCGGTGCCGCGCTTGCGGCGCTCCCGGCGCGAGATTCTGCGTCCTTCAAACCAACAGGGGCCGACAAGCGGCCAGCCTTACAGGGGCCTGGGGGACGGCCCGTCCAAAAAACAGTTCAGCCCGGCAGGGCTTAGGAAGCCTTTATGCCGGTGTCGGGAAATTCATGCACCAGGTGCGCGCCCTTCAAACGGTCAAAAGCCACGCGCGTCACCTTTCCGGCCTCGTCGATCAGGATGTCCTCGCCTTCGACGCCGGACAGGATGCCGCGCAGGTGTCTGCGTCCGTCCTGGGGCTCGTGCAGCCGCACGTCCACCTGCTGGCCCGCGTAGGCGGCCATCTGCGCGGCGGAAAAGAAGCGGCGCTCCAGTCCCGGTGACGAGACTTCGAGCACGTAGGCGCCGGGCAGCACGTCCTCGGCGTCGAACACGGCGCCCAGGCTGCGGCTGACTTTGGCGCAGGCGCCGATGCTGACGCCATCCTCCGCATCAATATAGATGCGGACGACCATGCGGCTTCCGGCCGAGGCGAATTCAATGCCCCAGAGCTGGACGCCCAAAGGTTCCAAAGCCGGGCCGACGGCGGCGGCGATTCGTTCGATCAGGGGTGAGCGTGTCATTCTTAAACCGTCTTTGCTTGCGGTTCCAATACAAATAAAAAAAGTGGACCAAAAGGCCCACCATATCTCGGGAACCGGCGAGGTACAGGCGGTCGAATCCTTGAGGCCATGGAGCGGGTGACGAGGATCGAACTCGCAACACCGAGCTTGGGAAGCTCGTACTCTACCATTGAGCTACACCCGCCCGCACGGCCTATCTAGTCGGGCCCATCTTCGTTGTCAACGAAAAAGCCCGATTTGACCAGCACTTTGTTTGCTGCCCGTTAACGGGCCGTGGAACTTGATTTTCACTCGTTTGCCCCAGTTTCGGCCGGGGTGTCGCCCGGTGTTCACCCCCCGTCTGGCAGGAGTTTGGGGCGGGATTTTTGGCGCAGTCTTTGCATCTAGCGAGGCAGACCAGGAGGATTCCATGCGCGAAAGCATGTACAGCGCGCTCTTCGGAGCCATGTCCAACGAGCTCAGACTTGATACAATCTCCAACAATTTGGCGAACGTGAACACCACGGGGTTCAAGAAGGATTCGTACGCCTTCCACGACACCTTCCAGCGTTTTGCCCACGATTATTTGACGGACGACCGCACCAACATCCGCGGCAAGGAGATTTGGCCCAAGGCCTATGTCATGGCGCGGCCCAGGCTCTCCGGACAGTACTCCGACCAGGCCCAGGGCAGCATGCAGGTGACGGGCAATCCGCTTGACCTGGCCCTTGTGGGCAAGGGCTACTTCAAGGTGCGCACGCCCGAGGGCGACATGCTGACGCGCAGCGGCAGCTTCCGCCTGGCCGACGACGGCCGCCTCGTCACCGAGCAGGGCTACGATGTGCTGGGAGACGGTGGCAGCACGGTGACGCTCCCCCGCGACAACAAGATCGTCGTGGACGGCACCGGGCGCATCAGCGCCGATGGCGTTCAGGTGGGCGCCCTGGATCTGACGGACGTCTCCGACCCCAAGGCTTTGGAGAAGGTCGGCCAGAACACCTTCCGCATCAAGAAAGGCAGCAACGCCACGGAGGTGCCCGCACAGGGGCTTTCTGTGCAGCAGGGCTATCTGGAGAAATCCAACGTGGAGATCGTGACCGAGATGGTGAACATGATGGAGGCCCAGCGGGCCTTCGAGATCAGCCAGAAGATCATGACCACGACCGACGGCATGGAATCCCTCGTCATCAACAAGGTCGGCCAGATCAGCTAGGCCAGCCGATATTTCAGGAGGATAGTCCACATGATGCGCTCCCTTTGGACCGCCGCCACCGGCATGGTGGCCCAGCAGACCAACATCGACGTGATTTCGAACAACTTGGCCAACGTGAACACCACGGCCTTCAAGAAAAGCCGCGCGGAGTTCGAGGACCTGATGTACCAGACCCTCTCCGTCGCAGGCACCTTGAACGAGTCCGGCAACCGCCTGCCCACAGGCTTCCAGGTGGGCATGGGCGTACGCCCGGTCACCGTGCACAAGTTCTTTTCCCAGGGCAGCTTCCAGAACACCGGCAACACCCTGGACATCGCCATTGAAGGGCAGGGCTTCTTCAAGCTGAACCAGGACGGCAACGACGTGTACACCCGCGCGGGCAACTTCAAGCTCGACAACAACGGGCGCATCGTCAACGCCAACGGCTACCCGCTCCAGCCGGAGTTCACCGTGCCCAACGACGCCACCACCGTCACCATCACGGAAAAGGGACGCATCACCGCCCTTGACGCCAACGGCAAGGAATTGGCCTCAGCCGACATCCCCACCTACAACTTCGTGAACCCTTCCGGGCTTAAGGCCATGGGCCGCAACGTCTACGTGGAGACCGACGGCAGCGGCGCGCCCACCCAGGGCATTCCCGGCGACACCAACTTCGGCACCTTGGCCCAGGGCTACCTGGAGACCTCGAACGTGGAAATGGTGGACGAAATGGTGGGGCTCATCATCGGCCAGCGCGCCTACGAGGTGAACTCCAAGGCCATGACCACCAGCGACACCATCCTCCAGACCGCCATCAACGTGAAGCGCTAGGCCGGGCGGAGGGAGAAGACGCATGAGACGCTCACGCGCCGCGGATCAGGCCAGGAGGGCTCTGCGCTGCCTTCTGGCGGCCGGCGCAGCGGCCTTCTGTCTGCTGCTGCTCGCCGCGCCCGCCCATGCGGTGGAAATGCGCGAGGGCTGGTGGCTGCAGATCAAGGGCGCCGCCTGTGTGCAGGGGCCCAAAGTGCTCCTGGGCGACATCGCCCTGCCGCAGGGCGAAATACCGGCAAGCGCCTGGAAGGAAATGGCCGCGCGGCCCCTGTGGAACTCGCCGGACCGCACCGGACACCAGACCGCCATTTCGCGCGAGCGGCTGCTTTCGCTTTTGCGCTTCCACGCGGAGGACATCGCCGGGGCCTGCGCGTTGCCTGCACAGCTTGTCGTCCAACGGGGCGGCTCGGTCATCGGCGGACCGGAGATCGAACAACGCGCCGTCGAATTTTTGACGAAGCAGGGGCAGGCCTTGAACGGAGACATCGAAATAAAGGACCTGCACGCACCGGACGCCATTTTTCTGGGCAACGGCCGCGACCGCATGGAGATCGTGTCCTCAAGCCCCGTGAAGCCGGGCCGCGTGAATCTGCTGTTTGAGGTCAAGGGCAGCGATGGCAAGGTGCAGCGCCGCTACGCCGCCTCGGCCTTTCTCAACGTGTGGAGGGCTGTGCCGTGCCCCACGCGTCCCATGAACCGCCTGGAGCAGGTGAACCTGGCCCATGTGCAGTTCAAGCGCAAGAATTTGGCATATAACGATAATGTTTGGGACGGCACCGGCGGGCCCTGGCGCATGGTCAGAAGCGTGGCCCCGGACCAAGCCATCCGCATGACGGACATCGAGCCTGTGCCGGTCATCGCCAAGGGCGACAAGGTGAACCTGGTGTTCGAGGGGCAGAACCTGCGTCTGCACGTGAAGGCCGAGGCGCTTTCCGACGGCGGCGTGGGCCAGGCCATTCAGGTCCGCAACTTGCAAAGCAATAGAAAGATACTGGCCACCGTGCAGGACGCCGCCACCGTAGTGGTGCGTTAAGACCCGAAGGCCCGTGCAAACACAGAGGTCACGACCATGAACAAGCCAATTTCCGCCTTCCTGCTGCTTACGCTGCTCATCGGCTGCGCCTCGGAAAGAAAGCCCATGCCCGAGCCGCTCCTGACGCCGCTCAACAATATCGAACCCGAGCCGGTGAACAACCCCGGGTCGCTCTTCGAGGCCGGGCAGTCGGAGTTCCTCTTCGACGACAACCGCGCCAACAGGGTGGGCGACATCGTCATGGTCACCGTGACCGAGACCACCACGGGCAAGCACAAGGCCGACACCACGTCCACCAAGACCAATGCCAACACCTACGGCATAACGGCCATGCCCAAGACGGGCATTTACGGGACTCTGGGCAAGGTTGTGCCCGGCATGACCAATAACGGCGTGCCCGGACTGAGCACCACCAGCGACAGTTCGCTCACGAGCACTGGTGAGACCAAGGCGGAATCGACCCTGACGGCCACCGTGGCCACCCGCGTCATCCGCATGCTGCCCGGCAAGGTGATGCAGGTGGAAGGCGCCCGCCAGATCCGCATCAACGATGAGACGCAGATTCTTGTGGTGCGCGGCCTGGTGCGCCAGCGCGACATCGACTCCAAGAACACCGTGCCGTCCTCGTCCCTGGCCGAGGCCCGCATCGAAGTCTACGGACAGGGTTCCCTTTCCGACAAGCAGCGCGCCGGCTGGATGAGCCGCCTCGTGGACAACATCTGGCCCTTCTAGCGCTTTTTCAGGAGGTTCCCATGCAACGCATCGCACCCAGCCACAGTCTGCACGGCGAACGCCTGCGCACCCTGGCGGTCATCCTGCTGTGCCTCACGCTTCTGATCATCGGCGGCGTGGCCCCGGCGCACGCGGTGCGCCTGAAGGACATCGCCAGCTTCTCCGGCGTGCGCAACAACGAGCTGGTGGGCTACGGTCTTGTGGTCGGCCTTTCCGGCACAGGCGACGGCACCACCTCGGAATTCACCATCCGTTCCCTCACCAACATGCTGGAAAAGATGGGCGTGTCCGTCAATCCCACTACGCTGAAGCCCAAGAACACCGCCGCGGTCATGGTCACGGCGCGCATGCCGTCCTCGGCCCGGCCCGGTTCGCCCATGGACGTCACCATTTCCTCCATGGGCGACGCCAAGAGCCTGCTGGGCGGCGTGCTTCTGGTGACGCCCCTGCGCGGGCTGGACGGTCGCGTGTACGCTGTGGCTCAGGGCTCCCTCACCCTCGGCGGCTACTCGGCCGAAGGCCAGGCCGCCACGGCCCAGAAGAACATAACCACGGTGGCGCGCATCCCCAACGGCGCCATAGTGGAGCGGGAGGTGCCCTTCCAGTTCAACAAGCAGGAGGGCATGACCATCAATCTTTCCGGCACGCCGGACTTCGGCACCGCCATGCAGGTGGTGGGGCGCATCAACTCCTCCATGGGCGGGCCCTATGCCAAGGCCATGGACGGCGCCACCATTCAGATGAGCATTCCGCCGAAGTTCCAGAACAACATCGTGCCGCTCATGGCCTCGCTGGAGAACCTGGACATCTCCCCGGACTCCAAGGCCCGCGTGGTGGTGGACGAGAAGACCGGCACTGTGGTGCTGGGCGGCAGCGTGCGCCTGACCAAGGTGGCCGTGGCCCACGGCAACCTGCAGATCGTCGTCTCCGAGACGCCCAACGTGAGCCAGCCCGGACCTTTCTCCCAGGGGCAGACCGTGACCACCCCGCAGACCAACCTGAAGGTGAAGGAGCAGAACAACCGCCTGCTGCTCATGGAGGGCGCGACCCTGCAGGAATTGGTAGATGGCCTGAACTCCGTGGGCGCAACCCCGCGCGACCTCATCTCCATCCTGCGCACGCTCAAGACCGCGGGCTCTTTGCACGCGGACCTGGAGGTCATCTAGCCATGGCCGACATCGCCGCCCAAGACGCAGCCCTTGCGGCCAAGAAGGCCCAGGACAGCGAGCTTACCGCCCTTAAGCAGCAGATGGACCGCCTGAAGGGCGACATCACCCCCGGGCCCAGCGCAAAGCAGAAGCTGCGCAAGGCCTGCACGGACTTCGAGGCCGTGTTCATCAGCAAGATGTGGGAGCAGATGCGCGCCACCATCCCCAAGGGCGGCATGTTCCAGTCGCCCCAGGAGGAGATGTACCGTTCCATGTTCGACCGTGAATTCACGGAAAAGATGGCGCAGGACGGCGGCATCGGCCTGGGCGACATGCTCTACAGCCAGCTGCAGGGCAAGATCAAGGGCGGCGGAAAGGCAGCCGGCAAGACCGGCGCGCAAGCCTTGCAGCCCGTCACGGGCGATATCTCGGCGAATCAGCCCTCGGGCGCGCTTTCTCAGCCTGCAAGCACCGGCGCAGTGCCGGAGAAGAAGGATTTCAAGACCCCCAGGCGCGGCAACGCCCTGGGGCCCCAGGCTGCTTCCTCGGCCGCTTCCACGGCGACCGCCACGGTATCCGCCCAGGCCAAGGCCGCGTCGCAGACTTCTTCCGCGGCCCCGTCCGTGGCCGCAGCGCCCAAGGTGCCAGCTTCGGTGCCAGGGGCCGTCATGGCCGATGTGGAGGCCTTGGCGCGGCGCATTGAGGCCGACTACGACCGCAGGCAGGCCGAGAGCGCCGGTCAGACTTCAGGCCAGGCGTCCATTCAGGCCGCCGCCGCAGGCGATCCCCAGGTCCAAGACCCGCAGCCGGCCCAGCGCCAGGCGCAAAGCAGGGTCTCCGGCTATGGGCTCAAGGCGCGCGAAAATTCCATCGTCGCTGGCCGCAGATTTGCAACCATCGGGTAGGGCAGAGGACATGAATGCCTGCCACGTTTGCAGTTTGATGTTGCATTCAGCTGAAATTACATAAAACTTTAGGCCGCATGCCGGTCGTGAGCAGAAAGGGGGAGGCGATGATCCAGAGCATCCAGGAAAATTTGACCCGGCAAATCCGTGCGCTGGAGCTCCTGTCCTCACTTCTTGAAGAAGAATTTGCCGACCTGCGCGACCGCAAGCCTCAGGATGTGAGCATTCTGGAGCTTTCCATCCAGGAGCTTATGCGCCAGATCGCCGGTGAACGCAAAAGTCTGCGCAGTCTCATCGAAACCACGTATCCCGGCAAGCAACGCGTCAGCGAAGTGGCCCAGAGCCTTGCACCGGAAGTGGCCCAGGCGTTGAGCGGTCAGCTGGCCGTCCTTGACCGCGCCGAGCAGACCTGCGCCATCCAGGCCGACATGAACCGGCAGCTGGCCATGGGGCTCTACGACCAGAGCCTCAATCTCCTGAAGCAGCTGCACCAGGCCATAGAGCCCGGCAAGTCGGATATGTATTCGCGCCGGGGCCGCTTCGCCAGGAGCGCACAGCCCCAAGTGAGCATGTTTCGGGGAGGTGTCTAAATGTCCGGCCTGACGTCCATAATGGGCGTTGCGAAGAGCGGGCTCACCGCAGCGCAAGCCGCCATCGCCGTCACCGGCGAGAACATCTCCAACGTCGATACCACGGGGTACAGCCGCCGCACGGTCAATTTCGCCGAAGCCTACGTGGCCGATGGCGCGGCCGGGCAGGTGGGGTCTGGCGTCTGGGTCGACAAGGTGCAGCGCTATTTCAACCAGTATGTCGAGAATCAATACTATGACCAGGCCACCATGCGCGACCGCTGGGAGAGCCTGTACACCAATCTTTCCAACACGGAGAGCCTGTTCAATGAGGCCTCCGGCTACGGCCTTTCCGATACCCTGACCTCGTTCTTCACCTCATGGGAAGACCTGGTCCAGTCAACGGACAACGCCAGCAGCCGCAGCAACGTCATTGAGAGCACGCAGACCCTCATTTCGACCTTGCACGGGATAAACGCCGACCTCATCACGCAGCAGCAGCAGACCGAGTCGGCCATTCTCCAGCAGGTCGGCGAGGTCAATGACGTGCTGAAGCAGATCTCCACGCTGAACGGCCAGATCTCGAACACCACGGCGGACGTCAATTCCCTGCTCGATTCGCGTGCCGCCCTGGTGCGCAAGCTGTCCGGCTACATGGACATCAACTACATAGACAAGGGTGACGGCAACGTCACCATCACCACCACGGCCGGTCAGACACTGGTGGACGGCACGAACACCTTCACCATTTCCTATGATGCGCCCCAGGCCACCAATGCCCTCACCAGCACCTCATCCTATGATGGCACGGTGTACTTTTCCGGCTCGGACGACCAGGAATACACCCTGGAAGTGGTGCAGGGCGGCAATGTCTCCAGCGGCGCCAGCGCGGCCCAGTTCCGCGTTTCCGTCGATGGAGGCAAGACTTGGCTGAAGGGCGCCGACGGCAACGAGCTGCATGTGGCCGCGCGCGACCAGAAGACCGCCGCCGATGTTGGTTCCCTGTCCATCTGGTTCGGCACCAACACGGACAACGAGACCGCGCCCACAACCAACCTTTCCGTGGGCGACAAGTTCAGCATCGTGCCCTCGCGAGCCCTGTACTGGAATGAGAACACCTCCACCAAGGAGAACATCACTCCGTACACCTACTCCTCCGGCGTCATGGATAGCTCCCGCCTGACGGGCGGCACCCTTTCCGCGCTGTGCTCGTACAAGAACGACTACCTTGGGGCCTACCGCGAAAAGCTCGATGCCATCGCAAGCACCGTTGCCTGGGAAGTCAACAAGCTGCACAGCCAAGGCGCCGGCCTGACGCCCATGACCAGCGCGTCCGGCACCTACTCGGTGAAGCACGACGACATGGCCCTTGGCAGCAACAGCTCCGGTCTCACCTACTCGAGCAAGCTCACCTCGGGCAGCTCCTACATGTTCATCTACAACACCAGCACCGGGCTTCAAGTGACGGGCGGCGCGCTGGACTTCAGCGGCGGCGCGGGCACCAAGCGCAATTTCAACCCCGCGACCGATACCCTGGAAGATGTGCGCGACGCGGTGAACAGCACCTACGGCAGCTATCTCAATGCCAGCATCGTCAACCACAAGCTGACCATAACGGCCAAGGACGGCTACAGCTTCAATATGGGCACGGACACCACCGGCCTGTATGCCGCCCTGGGGCTGAACACCTATTTCACCGGATCAAAGTGCTCCGACCTGGGAATAAACACCACAGTAAGCACCGATACAAACCGGCTGTGCGCGGGACATGTGAACGGCGCGGGCGAGGCCAACCAGGGCGATGGCACCACCGCCTCGGCCGTCGCGGGGCTCTTGTCCACCAAGGTCAACATTAGCACCCTGCGCGGCGGAACCTCGAACGAGACCATCAACAACTACTACTCCGGTCTGGTGAGCGACGTGGGCGCAGACAGCGCCCAGGCCAAGTACAAGTACCAGTACACGCAGGCTCTGGCCTCGGACCTGGACGATCAACAGCAGGCCATTTCGGGCGTGAACCTGGACGAGGAGATGACCAATCTCATCAAGTACCAGCATGCCTACACCGCCGCGGCCAAGCTCATCACCACCGCGGACCAGATGATGCAGACCCTGCTGTCGCTCAAGTCGTAGCAGAGAGGGGGAAAACATGCTTCGCGTCTCCACCCAGATGATGTACACGCAATCGACGAGCTACATAAACAACAAGCTCGCCACGTTGACTGATCTGAACGAGCAGTCCTCCTCCCAGAAGCGGGTGAACAAGCCCTCGGACGACGCCGTGGGCATGGCCACCATTCTGAACCTGCGCACCACGCTGAAGTCTTACGACCAGTATGCCGAGAACGTGGCCACCGCTCAGGGCTGGCTCTCTTCCTCGGACAGCACCCTGACCCAGGTCTCCACGCTGCTTACCCGCGCCAAGGAACTGGCCCAGGAGGCCTCGACAGGCACCGTGAGCGACGAGAACCGCACGCAGATTTCCTACGAGATGCGCCAGATCTATGAGCAGCTCATCGCCCTGGCCAACACCAAGTACCAGAACAAGAGCATTTATGCGGGCCAGGCCACGGACCAGAACGCCTTCAGCGAGTGCCTGTGGATGACCTCGAACGATGCCTCGCTCTCCGCCAGCAACAGCTTCCGCATCGAGGGCAACAGCGCGACCACGGTGCTTGTGCAATTTGTGAACAGCGGAGCCTCGACGGGCAGTTCCGCGCTCATGAGCGCCTGCGACGTGCGCTACAGCATCGACGGCGGCAAGACTTTCCTGAACGGCAGCTTGGCCAGCAACGCTGCGGGCGAAATGGTGGTGAGCATGCCGGAAAGCGGCACCTCCATCACTTTCGCCAAGGACACCATGGTGAAGGCCAACAGCATGACCGACACCAACGACACCAAGGGCACCTGGATGTGGATACGGCCCTCGGCCATCTACAACGGCGACGACGCCGACCCCGGAGCCACGACGGTGAGCAGCACGGGGCTGGGCACAAACTTCGTCTCGGCCTCCGCTCGCGGCTCCTTCAGCGCCAACGCCCTGGTGCGCATCGATAATCCGACCGCCGTGGCCATGGATGGCGACATCCAGTACTCCTACAGCCTGGATAACGGCACCACCTGGGTCACGGGCAATACCGTCGCCGCCGATACAACCGCAAGCAACGCCACTTTGAACATCGCCAACGGTGGTCTTTTGACCCTGACCTCCAATGGCTCCAACATGCTGCAGCCGGGCGCGCAGTTCCTCATCAAGCCCAACACGGCGAATGTGAGCCTGCAGATAAGCGCCAGCGAGACTCTGCGCGTGAATGATGTGGGCAAGGACATCTTCGGGGGCATCTACCAGAATCCGCAGAAGGTGCTGGCCAACGGCGGCGCGCGGCTCACCGTGTCCAGCAGCAACGCCGCGGCCGTGTTCGACAGCTCGTCGGGCACCTACACCAGCAATGGCGGCAATCCGACCAAGAATCTTTTCGAGACCATGGGCAACCTGGTGGCCTTTCTGGAGACCAACAACCAGCAGGGGGTGAGCCAGGCGCTGGAAAGCCTCAAGCTGTGCCAGACGCAGATCACCACCTCCCTGGCCAGCGTTGGCGGCCGCGAAAACCGCGCGGCGACGACAAAGACCATCCTGACCAACTTGACGGACAGCGTCACATCGCAGCTGAGCTCGGTGGAGGACGTGGATCTGACGAAGCTGTTGACACAGCTGTCGCAGCAGGAGACCGCTTATCAGGCGGTGCTCAAGTCCTCGTCCATGATCATGCAGATGAGCCTGATGAATTACCTTTAAGGAAGCGCTCGCAGCAAACGGCTAAAAGCGCATCCGCGCTGGACATGACCCCCAGGCTTAGGCTAGCTTGCCCCCTTGCCGCGTGATGGCGCGGCGCGGCCAGCGAAACGAAAGGCGATTACTCGAGGCAATATGCTCATCCTCACCAGGCGGCCCGGAGAAAGTCTCTATCTGGGCGAGAACATAAAGCTCAAAGTGCTGAGCATCCAGGGCAAGCAGATAAAGCTTGGCCTGGAGGTGCCTGAGGATATGACGGTGTATCGGGAAGAGGTCTACCTCAAGATCAAGGAACAGAACAGCCTGGCCCTTCAGGCCAGCGAGCAGGATCTGCTTGCGGCGGCGTCGTTATGGCAGGAAGACCCAAAAAAATCGTAATCCAGACCAAGCTGGGCGAACGTGAAGTGGCGCGCGAAAGCGTGCTCTACTTTCCGCACGGCCTCATCGGACTGGACGATAAGCGCGAATTCGTGCTCATTCCCGTGCGGGAGAACTCGCCGTTTCTGCTTCTGCAATGTGTCACCGATCCCGGCCTGGGCCTGCTCGTGGCCGA
>NZ_DATMYK010000304.1:0-5257 GCF_035560995.1 Humidesulfovibrio sp.
AGGCCTGGCCATCGCCTACGACATCGTGGTCAACAAGCACGGCGGCACCCTGACCTTCGAATCCGAGGAAGGCCGGGGCTCAACATTTTTCATCCGGCTGCCCGTGGGCGGCTGAGGTCGGCATGCACCGGAAGAACGCCAAGCAGAACGCCCAGAACAAGCCCAGGATCATGTTCGTCGACGACGAGCCGGAGATCCTGGAGGGCCTGCAGGCCATGCTCTACTCCATGCGCGGGGAGTGGGAGCTCTCCTTCATGGGCAGCGGGGCCGAGGCCTTGGCCTACCTGGAGCAGCACCACCAGGACGTGGTGGTGACGGACATGCGCATGCCCGGCATGGACGGCGCGCAGCTTCTGCACGCGGTGCAGCAGAAAAGCCCGGAAACCGTGCGCATCATCCTCTCCGGCTACTCGGACCAGGAAAGCGTCATGCGCACGGTGAAGCTGGCCCACCGGTACTTGAGCAAGCCCTGCCCCCCGGCGGAGATGAAGCAGGCCATAGTGAAGGCCCTGCGCCTGCGCGACATCATCCTGAACGTGCAGCTCAAGCAGCTCATCTCGCGCATCGAGTCCCTCCCAGCCCTGCCGGAGCTGTACCGGCGGCTCACCATGGCCCTCATGAACGACGGGGTCTCGCTGCAGCAGATCGGCGACATCATCGCCCAGGACGTGGGCATGAGCGCGAGCATTCTGCGCCTGGTGAACTCGGCCTTTTTCGGCCTGCCCACGCGCGTGGCCAGCGTTCAGCACGCGGTGAAGCTCCTCGGCACCGAGACCATCCGCGTGCTCATCCTGTCCATCCACCTCTTCTCCACCATCAGCCCGCGCAGCTTTCCCGGCTTCTCGCTCAAGATGCTGTGGGAGCACAGCACGCGGGTGGCCTGCTTCGCCCGGGCCATAGCCGAGGTGGAGAACGCAAGCATGGACGACCGCGACGACTGCTTCATCGCAGGCATGCTGCACGATGTGGGCAAGCTGGTCATCGCCACCACCATGACCAGCGACTACCGCAAGGTGCTGGCTCTGGTGCGGGACAAGGAGATCAAGGTGTTCGAGGCGGAACTGGAGGTGATGGACACCACCCACGCCGACGTGGGAGCCTATCTCATCAGCCTTTGGGGCTTCAACGACACCATCGTGGAATCCGTGTGCTGGCACAGCCGCGGCAAGCTCCCCTCCTGCGGGCGCTTCTCTGTGGCCGCCGCCGTGGCCGTGGCCAACAGCTTTGACCATGAGTACGTGTACATAGGGCCGAACCAGGGAAACTCGCGCAACAACACCAAGCCGGCGTCCGCCGGGGCCGCGCACTTCCGCTTCGCCGACAGGGTGGAATACCTGCGGCTCATGCGGGACTGGCGCGAAATCTGCGCGCGCCTTGCGCAGAAGGGCGACTGAATGGCTGACAGAATTCTGTTCGTCGACGACGAAGTGAACGTGCTGGACGGCTTTCGGGCCAACATGAGCAGGCGCTACGACCTGGACACGGCGCAGAGCCCGGAGGAGGCCCTGGCCCTGGTGCGGAACTCCGGCCCATACGCCGTGGTCATCAGCGACCTCAAGATGCCGAACATGGATGGCATCACCTTCCTTTCCCATGTGCGGGACCTTTCGCCAGACACGGTGCGCATGATGCTCACCGGCTTCGCCGACGTGGACGTGGCCATAAACGCCGTGAACGAGGGCCAGGTGTTCCGCTTCCTCACCAAACCCTGCGGCACCGATGTGATGCTGAAGGCCCTGGCCGCGGGCATGGAGCAGTACCATCTGGTGACTGCGGAGAAGGAACTGCTGCGCGGCACCCTGCGCGGCAGCATCCGCGTGCTTTCCGAGGCCTTGAGCCTGGCCAATCCGGAGGCTTACGGCCGCACCGAGCGCATCAAGGCCCTGGTGCGGCGCATGGTGAAGGAAGGAGGCATAAAGGCCACCTGGGAGCTCGACCTGGCGGCCATGCTCTCGCACATCGGCTGCATGGCCCTGCCGCGCACCCTGCTGGACAAGATCGCCACCGGGCAGGAGCTGAACTCCGACGAGCGCAAGCTCTATGCCAGCCACCCGGCCGTGGGCGCTGGCCTCATCGAGCACATCCCCCGTCTGGGCAAGGTGGCCGAGATCATCGCCGGGCAGCACAAGCGCTTTGATCCCAACCTGCCGGAAGGCGCGCGCATCCTCAAGATCGTGGTGGACTACGACACGCTGGAGAGCCGGGGCCTTGCGCCCACGAACATCTTCATGCGCATGCGCGGCTGCAAGGGCTGCTACGATCCGGGCCTGCTGGACCGCTTCGAGAAGGCCGTGGGCATAGAGGGGCCGTATCTGCGGAAGCACGTGGCCGTGCGCGAGCTGACCGAAAACATGATCCTGGACGAGAACGTGGTGACGCGCGAGGGCCTGCTGCTTCTGGCGCGCGGCATGGAGCTGAACGAGACGAGCATCTACCGGCTCATCCAGACCGGGCAGACCTTCGACATCGTGGAGCCCATAACCGTGCTGGTGATGCCGGAGAGCAAGCCGCAGCAGCGCGCTGAATAGTTTGTTGCCGCCCGGGGCCCGGCCCTCCCCCAGAAAATGCGGCCGGGGCCGCGCCAGCAAGACCCCCGGAGCCCTGCGCTTCGGGGGTCGACTGCTTTCCGGGCGGGGAGCATCGTTTCACGCCCGCCCGGCCTCTCCCCCTAAATGGTCTGCTTGAGGGACGCGACAGTGACTTCCAGCACGCGCGTAAGGAACGGGAACTTGGCCTTCATTTCGTCATACTCAGCACCGGAGGTGATGAAACGGGCCGTGCCCTCCAGAAGAAAACCCGTGCCCGGCCCCATGCGCCCCTGCACCTCCTTGCTGCCGAGAGTCAGCAGCACCCTGTTGTTCTTGAGGATGTTCTGCTCGGTCTTGCGCATCTTCCAGGCGGGGATGAGCAGCCGCACGTCGTCGGGCTGGCCGAGGTATGAATTCCAGGTGTTGACCACGTGCGCCTCGTTGTCGGCGCAGGTGACGATGGAAACAACACCCTCATGGCTGACAACCTCTCGGAATTTCTCGGTGAGCATGCGTTTCTCCTTGGTGTTGAAGTATTGTAGACAATGTCTGTCCGTGATATCCATAATATCTCGTGCAACTCTGGTCAAGACCGGAGCTGCGGGGTACACTGATTTCATTCAAACAGCGGACGGAGGCTTCGGATGCAGTTCAGCGTTGGCGTGGAGTACGCGTTCCATTCACTGTTCTATCTGGTGGACATGCCGGAGGGAAAACCCGTCGGGATACGGCAGATAGCCGAGCTGCACGGGATCACGGAGAGTTATCTGTCCAAGGTCTTCGCCAAGCTGCGCAAGGCCGGGCTTGTCCGGTCTGTTCCCGGCGTAAAGGGCGGCTATGAGCTGGCCCGGCCTGCGGAGGACGTGTCCTTCTGGGACATCGTCGAAGCCGTTGAGGGGCCCTCCCACTTCTTCCAGTGCGCGGAGATCCGCAAGAAGAACATCTTTGTGGACGACCCTTCGGTGTTCACGGACAAGTGCCCCTGCCTCATCAAAGTGGTGATGGTGGAGGCCGAGGAGTTGCTGCGGGACAGGTTGCGCGCGCGCTCCTTGCGCTGGCTGCGCGATCAGGTGTGCCGCGACTTCCCGGAGCGGAAGAAGCTGGCCATGGCCGAATGGGCCAAGGGGCTTTGAGGCGGGGGGCTGCTGATAGGACGGGCAAGCGGCGCTGCAAGGCTTTGGGCCAAACAAAAAAAGCGGCCAGGATGTTCTCCTGACCGCTTTGATTTGCGCTGGCGTCCCCAAGGGGATTTGAACCCCTGTTAACGGCGTGAAAGGCCGTCGTCCTGGACCAGGCTAGACGATGGGGACATGGTGAGAAGTGGCTGGGGGACGAGGAATCGAACCTCGATTGGCGGAGCCAGAACCCGCAGTATTGCCTTTATACGATCCCCCAGCAGGTTGCGAGGGCACGTGATACTGGCTTCGGGGCGTTCTTGTCAACCCCGAAGTGTGCCCTTCGCGAAAAAACTACAGCGCGCGCGACAGGCGGCGGGTGCGCTTCTTCAGCTTGTTGATCTTGCGGCGCAGCTGGGTGCGCTCCTGGCGGGCTTCGACGGTGCCCTTGGCCACGCGCATCTCGCGGATCTTGCGCTTCATGGTGAAGATCTGATCCTTGTAGGGGGAGACGGCGCCCTCTTCGTCAACGATGCCGAACACGCCCTTGATGGCGGTGACCAGCTCTTCCTTCTGCATGCCGCTGGCGCCCACGATGGAGGGGATCTTCTTGACCACCACCAGCTGACGCAGCTCTTTGGCGGTCATCTTGTCCAGGGGCTTGGTAAGGCCCAGGCTCTCAAAGCTCATTTCCAAAATTTCCTGGCTCATTTCCTTCTCCTTGACGCCCCTTGGGGGCGAGTATTCGCGTCGTTGGCCGCGCCCTCATCGGGCAGGCTGGAAAAATACCGCACATAGGCCAGATAGCAACGGCCAACGGCGGAATCCGGGTCGATTTTGCCGATCAGCCCGCCGAGATTGCTCGGCTTTTTGGGGTGAACGGCGCGCGGAGAAGTCTCCGCGTGACTTTGCAGCCCCAATGGAACTCTGCCGTCTAGCAGCTCGAACCGCACCTTGTCAAAGACTTCTTTGCCAAAAAATGCGTTCACGCGCTCCAGAAGCTCAAAAACATAGTAGCTGAGCTGCTGCGCGGCGATGGCGTCCTGGGCGAAGAGCACCAGGGTGCCGTCCTTGTGGCCCAGGGGCCGCGCCAGCTCGGCCACTTCCGGCCCCACCACGTTTTCCCACTCGCGCCATAGGCGCACCAGTTCCAGGCCGCCTTTCTTGTCGTAGCGGGAGAGCAGCCGAAACATGGAGTCCTCGCCCACCTTGCGGTGGCGCGACTCGCGTCCCGGGTGCTGCATCCTGCGCCGCGCCCTCACGGTCGGAACCCCGCCGGGCTGGTGTGCATGTGCTTGCGGCCTGCGCGCGTCATTTCCGCCTCCTAACCCGGATGCGCTCCGGGCGCAAGGCCAGTGCTGGCCGCAAGGCTTTTTGCGTCAGCCATCGGCGCGCCTGATGGCCCGGGGCAGGGGGCGCATCGCCTGTTGCCGCCGGGCCGGGCTTCTGGTAACAGGCCTTTTCTACGCCCAAATCGCCACCCCCGGAGGAGCACCCATGGCCAAAAAGCCCGTTTCGAGCCCTGAAGAATTGCGCCTGGAGGCCCTCACCACGGCGCTCACCACCATTGAGCGCAAGTTCGGCAAGGGCGCCATCATGCGCATGGACGACGGC
>NZ_DATMYK010000305.1:0-12782 GCF_035560995.1 Humidesulfovibrio sp.
TGCGGCCCGGCTGGCCCTGGCGGAGATCCTCTACCGCGAGGAGCGCTTCCACCAGGCGCTGGACCTCTACGAGACTGAAATGGCCGCCCGGCCCTTCGAGGACCGGCTGTACCGGCTGGCCAAGGCCGCGCATTTGCGCAAATCCGTGGCCGCGGGCGACTACCTGCTGCGCATCGGCGAGGTGCCCTCGGCCCGGGCCATCTTCGCCGGACTCTTGCGCGACGACCCGGACTTCGTGCCCGCCCACCGGGGCATGATCCGCGCGAGCAATGCCCTCAAGACCATCCCCGCCACCCTGGCGGAATACCGCGCCAAACTGGCGGCCAAACCCGGCGACGCCACCCTGCTCTACGCCACGGGCCTGACCCTGACCTATCTGGACGGCAAGGGGCCGCTCGTCGAGGCGCGCGGGCTCATCAGCCAGGCCATCCAGAAAAACGGCCAGGTGGAGTACTTCCACCAGACCCTGGGCTACGTGGATGAGGTGCTGGAAACCGTGCACAAGGAGCGCGGCAGACTGGAGCAGGCCCTTGATTCGTACCAGCGGGCGCGCTTCCTGAACGCGCGCGAGCAGAACCCGGAGAATGCCGCCAACCTGGATCTGAACATCGGCAACATCCACTTCCTGCTGGGCCAGTACGCCAGCGCCTTCGAGGAATACTCCAAGCGCTTCGAGTCGAAACAGCCCTTTGACAACGAAGAGACGGAGATTTTGTTCTACCAACGCTTCGGGGCCTCGGCCTTCCAGGCGCGGGAGCCGGAAAAGCCCATCCTGGCCTATGCCAAATCCCTGGAGCTGGTGGAGAAGCGCATCCAGCCCAAGTACGCGTCCGAGGTCTTCGGGCGGATCAACAAGTTCGTGTTCGACCGCGTTCTGACCCCGGCATTGGGCCGGACGGACGTCGCCGAAAAGGCCAAACTGCTGGCCGCGCGGCAAAGCGAGCTGAACAACAGGCTCTTCGAGGCCAGCATCACCCCGGCCGGCCCCCCGCCGGACCCGGCCTGGAAGACCTACGTTTCCGCCGTGCAGACGCTTCTGGCCGAGCAGGAGCGCATCATTTCCGAGCTGCCGCCGCTTATGCGCGACGACCGCGAAGCCAGCATGCAGACCCTGGCCGTCATGGCGGCCAAGGTGCGCGAGGCCCTGGGCTTCCCCCCGCGCTTCGTGGAGCTGCGCGCAGAGCTGCACGACCGCCTGGGCCTGGCCTATCAGGAGGCCGGGCGCTGGCGCGAGGCCCGCGAGGCCTTTGAAAAGGCCCTGGCCATGAACACGGCCCTCGGCCTGAACAAAAACCTCGTGGCCAACCAACGCAGCGTGTCCTACAACGCCTTCATGGAGGCCGGGCTGACCACCGGGCAGGACCGCGACCGCCTGCTCGCCCAGGCCGAGGACGGCTTCCGGCGCATTCCGGAGCTGTTGAACAAGTATGGCGTGGCCGACAAGCAGGGCGGCGGACGCAAGAAGGGCCTCATCAACCTGGACATCGACGTGGCGCTGGACAAGGCCACGGCCTCCCAAGCGGCCTACGGCTTCAACGCCGAACAGGAAAAGCGGCTGGCCGAGACCTTCCTGGCGCGCATCGCCACCGAACGCGGCCGCCCGCGCGAGGCGCTGGGCCTGGTGGAGCGCCAGTCCAAGGGCTTCGAAAAAGGCGCGGTGGCCCAGCAGGACACCTTCGGCGCCGCGCTTCTGCTGCACCGGGCGGGCCTGCTTGAGGCTTCGCTGGGGCGCGAGGCCCAGGCCTACGAACGCTTCCGGCGTTCGGCCGAGCTGGCCCTTGAGCTGAACAATCCCGTGAGCGCCAGTCTGAACGTGGCCGACATGGCCGCCGCCCTGCTGGCCATGTCGCGCGATGCAGGCTTTGCCGCACGCCTGGCCGAGCTGCGCCGCCTGGAAAGCCGGACCGCCCAGGCCCTGCGCAGCGACGCGCCCACGACGGATTCCCTGGCCGCCCCGGCCTTCCACAACATCATGGCCACGCAGAACATGGCCCTGGCCGAGGGCCTGGCGGGCGCAAACGCTGAAGATGCCGCCCTGCGCATGGATTGCCTGTCCCGCTCCGGGCAACGCCTGGCCGAAGGCCTGGCCTGGTTCCAGGCCAACCCCGCCGCCACCCGACGCGCCCTGGCCCTGAACGCTGCCCTGCGCCTGAACGAGGCCGAACTGGCTCGGCGTTTGGGCGAGGACTCCCGCCGCGCTCAAAGTCTCAGCGCCGCCCTGGCCCTTTCCGAGCGCGGCCTGCTGCCCGCCATGCGCTGGCGCGCCCTGGCCGGACTGGGACGCCTGCCGGAAGCCCTGGCCGTGCTCGAGGCCCTGCCCGTGGACGAACTGGCCTGCGGGCCCCGCGAAATAATGAATGCCTTTGCGCCCATGGTCGAAACACTCAGCCACGCCAACAAGGCTGAAGACGCGTACAATCTCCTGGAGCGCCTGTCGGAACTGGAGCGCGTAGGCCGCATGGGCCGCCTCGGCGTGCCCGCGCCAACCAGCGCCGAGCTTGGCCTGCTGCGCCGCAGCGGCCTGCGCCTGCTGGCCCTGCGCGACCTGCGCGCCCGTGTGGCTTCGGCAAAGGCCCAGGCCAACAGTCAGGAACGCCTGGACCTCACCCGCCGTGTGGAGCAGGAGGAGGAAATCCTCAAGCGCGACCTGGGCTCCGAACGCGAGTTTTTGCCCGGCGTGGCGCGGCTAGGCGCCAGCCCGGCCGAACAGGACTGGCTGCTCATGCTCTTCGGCCTCTCGGCCGAGCTTTCCGCCACGGCGGATACGGCCGTCAGCGCGCAAAACACCTCGGCCGGAGCCGCCCTGCGCCAGCGCCACGCGGAGCTTGCCGCGCGCTTGGCCGGGCTCAAGGCCGAGGCCGCCAAGCTGCTGGGCAGGCAGGACGCGCCCGGCGCGCCCGGTCTCATCCTGGCCGCGCCCACGGAGGCCATGGACCTCATGGACGCGCTGCCCAAGGGGGCAAACGCCTTGAGGGTGGCCCTGCTGCCGGGCAATGTCTGGACCGGCCTGCGCCTGGACGCCGACTCCGTGCGCCTGGTGCCCTTGGGCAATGGCCCGAAGCCCGCGCTGCCGCCCCTGGCCGCTGGCGAAAAGCGCCTGCTGCTCTTTGAGGAGCCATCCATCCTGGCCCCGCAGGACGCCGCAAGCGCCCAAGCTCTGGGCCTTTCCGGCACGCACATGCGCCGCGCCCTGGCCAACCGCAAGCCCTTCCGCAAGAACCTGCTCTTCGTGTCCGGCTCTTTCGCCGCGCCCAAGCCCTTCGAGGTCCAGAGCATCGCAGCCAACCAGCCGGAACTCTCTGACAAGGCCGCCTGGGCGCACACCTTCGCCGCTTCCGACCCCGCCCGCGCCGCGCAGACCGCGCCGAGCCGCCAGGACCAGCTGCCCGTGCGCTTCCTGGCCCTCTCTCCGGCGGCAGGGGAGCCTGTGCCCCTGGCGGCCCTTGCCGGGCGCATGCAGGATACCTCCCTGGCTGTTCTGGCCCAGGCCGCGCCCGGAGATCTGCCGCTCACCGCGCACCTGCTGGCCCTCTGCGGCGTGCCCTCGGTGCTGGCCGCGCAGGATCCGAGCGCCAAGGCCTTTGTGGAGCCCTTCCTCACGGCCTATGCCGAAGGCTCCGCCGCCGGGGCCAAGGCCGCCGCCCAGGGCGGGGCAAAATCGCCCTGGCTGCTACTGGGCGATCCGGGCCTCACCGCACAGGAAGCCGGGGTCTTCGCGGCCTCGCAGTTCGCACGCTACGTGCGCTCCGGCATGGACGCCTTCAAGGCGGGCAAGAGCGCCCAGGCCCTGGCCCAGTTCGAAAACGCCCTGCGCGTGGCCCGCGCCGACGGCCCGGCGGGGCAATTCAGAAAGCACATGCCCGACCTGCTGGCCTACGGGCGCGAGAGCGCCTACGGGGCCGAGCAGTTCGACAAGTCCCTGGCCTATGCGCAGGAGCTGGGGCAACTGCTGGCCAAGAGCCAGCCGGATACGGCGGCCCAGGCCGAGGCCCTCATGCGTCTGGGTCTGGTCCACGCCCGGCTGGAGCAGTACGCCAAGGCCGTCCCGGCCTTGGAACAGGCGGCGGAGATATTGGCCAACCTGGAGCTTGCGCCCAAGGAGATCGAAGCCCTCTCAAGCCTTGGCGCGGTGCTGGAAAACGCCATCCAGTACGACAAGGCGCTCTCCCGCTTCGAAGGCGCGGCCAAGCTGTCGCGCAAGGCCGGGTCGCAAGAGCTTGTCGCCAAGCAGTACATGAGCATCGGGCGCATCCACGACCTGCGGCTTTCGCAGTACGCCCAGGCCAAGGCCGCCTACGGCCAGGGACTGGCCATCTATACCGCGCTTGGCCGCAAGGCCGACATGGCCCAGGCCCTGCTCGACCTGGGCCGCTGCGCCCGGCTGGTGGGGAACTTCCCCGAGGCCGAGGCCAAGTACGCCGAAGCCCTGAAGCTCGCGGGCGCGGGCAGGGATCAGGAACGCCTGCGCCTGCGCATCGTCATCGAGCAGGCCAACAACGCCTGGAGCCAGGCCCGCTACCAGCAGGCCTTCGACCTGCAGCGCCAGGTCTTGAAGAGCGCGGAGCTGAACGGCTGGGTGCTGGAGCAGGTCATCGCCCGCAACACGGCCGGGCTGCTCTGGTGGAGCCTGGGCGACCATGAACGCGCCGTGCGCGAGCTGGACGCCGCCCTGCCCCTGGCGCAGTCCTTGCGCATCCGCAAGGACGAGGTCGCCACCACCCTGAACAACCGGGGTCTGGTGGAGCGCGACATGAGCCAGCCCGAAAAGGCCCTCAAGACCCTGAACGAGGCGCTTTCCATCGACCGCGAGATACGCTCGCGCTGGGCCATCGCCTACGACCTGCGCAACATCGCCCAAACGTACACGCGCATGGGCGACCCCAAGAAGGCCCTGCCGCTCCTGGACGAAGCCCTGGCCATCGTGGCCGCCACAGGCAACCGCATCAACCAGACCAAGATCCTGCTGGCCCAAGGCGAGGCGGAGCTCTCCCTCGGCAACGCGGCCAAGGCGCGCGAGGCCTTTTCCCAGGCCGACGCCCTGGCGCGCTCCATGGGGCTGCGCGACAGCCAGTGGCGCGCCCTGCACGGCCTGGCGAGGCTCGACATGGCCGCCAAGAAGCAGCCCGAGGCCCGCGCCCTGCTGGAGCAGGCCGTGGCCGTGGTGGAGGGCATGCGCGCCGAACTCAAGGTGGACCAGCTGAAGGACGGCTTCATCGCGGACAAGGCCGTGGTGTACGAGGATCTGGTGACGCTTCTGGCCGACATGGGCGAGGTGGCCGAGAGCTTCCGCACGGCCGAACGCTCCCGCGCCCGCAACCTGATCGACCTTCTGGGCAACGCCAAGCGCGCCCCGCAGCGCCCGCAGGACAAGGCGCTCTACGAGCGCATCGCCGTCTTGCGCACCCAGGTGACCGAGCAGGAATCGCTCTTCGCCCACGCCCAAGCCCAAAGTGAGCGCGACATCTACGCCCGCGGACTGAAGCGCGCCCAGGACGAATACCGCGACGTGCTGCTGGAGCTCCAGGCCAACAGGCCGGACCTCGCCAGTCTGGTCTCCGTGAACCCGCTCAACCTGGCCGAGGTGCAGAAGCTCCTGGAACCCGGCGTGGGGCTCCTCACCTACTACGTCACGGCCAGCGAGGTCCTCTGCTGGGCCATCGACGCGAACAACGTGGCCCTCACGCGCACGCGCATCGGCCGCGAGAGCCTGGGCAAGATGGTGCTGGCCTACCGGCGCATGCTGCAGAACCTTGAGCCCGCGGAGACGCACTCAAAGGAGCTGTACGACCTGCTGGTGGCCCCGGCCCTGCCCAAGCTCGGCGGGGTCAAGGAACTAGGCATCATCCCGCACGACGCCCTGCACACGCTCTCCTTCGCCAGCCTGACGGATGGCCAGGACTACCTGCTGGACCGCCACCCGCTGTTCCAGCTGCCCAGCGCCAGCGTGTACCGCTTCACCCTGGCGCGCCGCGCGGCGGAGCGCAACACGCGCGTGCTGGCCGTAGGCAACCCGGACCTGGCCGACCAGTCCCTTGAGCTGCCCTTTGCCGAGCGCGAGGTGGGCTCGCTTTCCTGGAACTATCCGAACATGACTGCACTGACCCGCGACAAGGCCACAAAGGACTGGATCACCGCGCACATCAGCGAATTCGGCATCATCCATCTGGCCACCCACGGCGAGTTCGACCCAGTGAATCCGCTGTTCTCGGCCCTGAAGCTGGCCGGGGGCAAGAAGGAAGGCAGCGGCGACCTGGATGCGGCGGAGATCTTTGATCTGAAGATCACGGCGGACCTGATCGTGCTCTCGGCCTGCCAGACGGGCCTGGGCAAGGTGACCAGCGGCGACGAGGTGCAGGGGCTGAACCAGGCCTTCCTGTACGCCGGAACCCACGCGCTCATCTCAAGCCTCTGGCGGGTGAGCGACATCTCCACCGCCATGCTGATGAAGCAGTTCTATCGCGAGTACCAGACCAGGCCCAAGGCCGAGAGCCTGCGCCGGGCCATGCTGCACGTGAAGGCGCGCTTCCCGCATCCGGGCTACTGGAGCGCCTTCACCCTCACGGGAGACTACAGGTAGGAGGCGGCAGCGCTAGGGACGGGGCGGCACGGGCCTGGGGTCGAGAGGCCCTGACTCGGCGGGCTTGGCCTTGAGGGTCAAGCCCTGGCCCCGGGGCACCAGCACGGCCTCGCCGTTTTTGATGGCGATGTCCTGGTCCGGGTCGAAGCGGGCCTTTTGCAGCACGCCGTTGACGAAGATGTCCTGGCCGTCCACGGTGACCTTGTAGTTCTGGGCCTTGCGGCCGGACTCCCACTTGCCCACGCCCGCGCTCGTGGGCAGGTCCTCGTAACGCTGCTGGGCCAGGGCCGGGGCCGCGCAGAGCAGCAGCGCCACACACAGTGCGATGCTTTTCATGGCGGATACTCCTTACGACACGCGCACGGCTTCGGTGACGGACTCCACGTTGCGGATCTTGTCCAGCACGCCGTACAGCTGCGTCAGGTTGGTCACCTCGACCGTGAACTCCATCACTGCGTTGCCGTCCACGTTTGACTGGAAGGTGCCGGAGTCGATGTTCACGTCGTCGCTGGTCAAAAGGGCCGTGACCTGCGAAAGCGCTCCCTTGAAGTTGCGGCACACGATGCGGATCTTGGCCGGATAGGGCTTGTCCTCCACCCCGTCCCAGGCCACGGAGACCAGGCGCTCGCTCTCCAGCTCCTTCAGGTTCGGGCAGTCCGCCGCGTGGATGGTGACCCCGCGCCCGCGCGACACATAGCCCACGATGGGCTCGCCCGGCAGCGGGTTGCAGCAGCTGGCGAAGCGTACCAGCACATCATCCACGCCGCTGATCTTGATGCCTTCGCTCTTCTTGATCTTGGTGGCGTCGGCCGCGGCCGCCGCTGCGGCCGGAGTCTCCTGGGCCTTGCGGTCGCGCGGCTCGTCTACCAGCTTTTCGCCCACGTGCAGCATGCCGTACAGCTTCTGCAGCACCTTGCGCGGGGTCAGGCGCGCGTAGCCCACCTGGGAAAGCAGCTCGTCCATGCTGGGCAGGGCGAATTCCTCGGCCAGCTTCAGGAAGTGCCCTTCCTTCATGGCCTTGGCCACGTTGATGCCGATCTTGCGGCCTTCCTTCTCCAGCATTTCCTTGGCCAGGGCAATGCTGCGCTCGCGTTCCTCGGTGCGGATGTACTGCTTGATGCGCGTTCTGGCGCGCGCGGTCTTGACGAACTTCAGCCAGTCGCGGCTGGGGTTCCTGTGGGCGTCGGTGATGACCTCCACCCGGTCGCCGTTTTTCAGCGGCGTGCCAAGAGGCACCAGACGGCCGTTGACCTTGGCCCCGGCGCAGTGGTCGCCCACCTTGGAGTGCACGGCATAGGCGAAGTCCACGGGCGTCGCGCCCTCGGGCAGCTCCTTGATGTCGCCGCGCGGCGTGAACACGTAGACCTCGTCCTGGAACAGGTCGATGCGCAAGCTCGCCATGAACTCGCGCGGGTCCTGCAGGTCGCGCTGCCAGTCCAGAATCTGCCGGAGCCAGGTGAAGCGCTCGGCGTCGCGGTTGCTGCCCTTCTTGCCCTTCTCCTTGTACTGCCAGTGCGCGGCCACGCCGTATTCGGCCACGCGGTTCATCTCCTCGGTGCGGATCTGGATTTCGATGCGCTCCCCGTCGGGCCCGATGACCGTGGTATGCACGCTCTGGTACATGTTGGCCTTGGGGATGGAGATGTAGTCCTTGAAGCGGCCGGTGACGGGCTTCCAGATGGAGTGGATGAGGCCAAGGGCGGCGTAGCAGTCCTTGAGGGACGGCACGATGACGCGGAAGGCGATGAGGTCGAAAATCTGGTCGAGCCCCAGGTTCTGCTGCTGCATCTTGGTGTAGATGCTGTAGCGGTGCTTGGTGCGCCCGGCCACGCGGCCCTTGATGTTGTTCTCGGTCAGCATGGCGCTGATGAGCCCGATGACCTTGTCGATGTAGTCGTTGCCGGAGGTGTGGTGCGCGGCCACGCCCTGGTCGATCTGCTCGTATACGTCGGGCTTGAGGTACTTGAGGCACAAATCCTCAAGCTCCACCTTGGTGCGGTGCAGGCCCAGGCGGTTGGCCAGCGGCGCGTAGATCTCCAGCGTCTCCTGGCTGATGAGCCGCTGCTTGACGGAGTTCTGGAAGTCCAGGGTGCGCATGTTGTGCAGACGGTCGGCCAGCTTCACCATGAGCACGCGGATGTCCTCGGCCATGGCCAGGATCATCTTGCGGATGTTCTCCGCCTGGGCCACGGCCTTGGACTCGAACTGCATCTTGCTGATCTTGGTCACGCCGTCGACGATGTCGGCCACTTCCTCGCCGAAGAGTTCCTCGATCTCGTCGATGGTGGCCTTGGTGTCCTCCACCGTGTCGTGCAGAAGCCCGGCCACCACCGTGGCCTCGTCGAGGTTCATGTCGGCCAGGACCTTGGCCACGCTCATGGGGTGCGAGAGGTAGGGCTCGCCGGAAAGGCGCGTCTGGCCGGCGTGGGCCTCGGCCGCGAAGATGTACGCCTTCTGGATGAGTTCCAGGTCGGGCTTTTCGATGTAGCTTGCGACCTTGTCGGTGATCTCGTTGATGCGGATCATTATTGCGTCAGCTCCGAACCCTGGCTCGCCTTGGGGATCCACCAGCGGATGAAATTGTATGAGATGCCCGCGGGCGCGGGCTCGATGCCCTGAACCCGCGCGTGGACCATGGGCAGGGCCATGGGCACGTAGAGAAAGCAATACGGCTGGTCTGCGTGCAGAATTTCCTGCATGCGGTCGTACAAAAGCTTGCGTTTCTTCTGGTCCAGCATCCTGCGTCCGCGCTCAAGCAGGTCGTCCAGCTCCGCGTTCTTATAGCCCACGAAGTTCAGCCCGCCCGGCTGGGCCTTGGACGAATGCCAGACATCGTACAGGTCGGGATCCTGCAGAATGTTCCAGCCGAGGAGAATGGCGTCGAAGCGGCCCTTGTCCACGAATTCCTTGATGAACGCGGCCCATTCCACGGTGCGGATCTCCACCTTGATTCCGAGATCCTTCAGGCGGCTTTGGATGATGATGGCCGTCTTGATGCGCGGGCTGTTGCCCTGGTTGGTCAGGATGGTGAAGGCGAATTGACGGCCTTTGGCGTCCGTCAGCGGCCCGTCCGGCGTCTTGCGCGTCCAGCCCGCCTCGGCAAGCAGGGCACGGGCCCGGGCCGGGTCGAACTCGTTGGCCGGAATTTTGTCGTTGAAGGCCCAGGTGCCGGGCTTGTACGGCCCGCCGGTGGCGATGCCGAGCCCCGCCAGCACACCGCGCACGATCTCGTCCTTGTCGATAGCATACAACATGGCCCGGCGCACGCGCACGTCGGCGAAGAGCGGGCTTTTCAAGTTGTAGGCCATGAAGGTGTAACCGGAGGACACGTACTGGAACTTGCGGTAGTTCCTGGCCCAGTCCTGTCCTTCGGTCTGGTAGAGATACTGCTGGGGCGAGAGGTTGATCTCGTCCAGATTGCCGCTTTTAAGCTCCATGAACTGGGTGGACTGGTCCGGGATGATGCGCATGACCACTTCGTCGATGTACGCCCGGCCCTCGAAGTAGTCCGGGTTGGCCACAAGCACCAGGCGGTTGCCCGCTGTCCACTCCTTCAGCATATAGGGGCCCGCCCCCACGGGCTGGCGCGCCAACGGAGTCTTCAGCAGGTCCTGGCCTTCAAGCAAATGCCTGGGCAGAATGGAGTGCGCCCAGGTGACCAGCGCGCGCGCAAATGGCTTGTCGTAGCGCACCTCAAAGGAGTATTCTCCGGTACGCTTGAACTCCTTCACTGCCAGGAAGTCCTCGGCGTAGGCCGTGGGCGTCTTGGGGTCGATCATGAGCTTGTAGGTGAATTCCACGTCTCGCGCGGTGAGGGGCTGCCCGTCCGTCCAGCGGATGTCCTTTCGCAGGGTGAAGCGCAGGAGCCTTCCGTCCTCCAGGATCTCATAGGACTCCGCAGCCTGGGGCACAAGATTGATGTTCTTGTCGTACTTGAGCGACGCGATGTAGATGAGGTCCGCCACCTCATGGGAGGCGGAGTCCGACGCCAGGGGCGGAATGAGGTTGCTGGGCTCGCCGATGGTGGCCTCCACCAGCCTGCCGCCGAATTCCGGCGCTGCCTGCCCGCCCTGGTCGGCAGCGCCAGCCTTGGCGGATGCCTGGGCGCCCGTGCGCGGGGCCTCGTCCCGGCCGCAGGCGGCCAGGAACAGCAGGGCGCACAGCGCCAGTAGGAGTGCCGACCGCTTCATCAATCCTCTTGCCAAACGCCTGTTTTTTGCGCATACATTCTGCGAAGAGCGCCTTGCGTTAACAGTATGTCCCAGACGCAATAAAAAGCCAAGCAGACCTTGCTTTTGTGTTCTGGATGACTATAGTCCCCCGGTTCTGTGTGAAATTGTTCACGGAATACCGCACAAGACGCCGCAAGCCAGCAAATATTCAAGGGAGTTTCCGACCGCATGCCCATTGCTGACGAAGACAAGGTCCGGGCCATACTTACCCGGTTCACCCGGGAAACCATCCCGGATTATATCATCGAGAACTCCAGCGCCATCGTCGAGGCCGACGGCGTTCAGAAACTCGACATCCAGCAGCGCGACCAGTTTCTGGACGTGGACGGGCAGGTGCAGGGCGAGGACTTCCAGATCTATACCTCCGAACTCGGCCTGAATCTGACCGACGGCACCATCAACTCCTACTGCAACTGCCCGGAATCATTCTCTGGCGTGTGCAGGCACGTGGGCGCCACCGCACTCAAGATGCTCAAGAGCCTCTCCAGCGACAAAAAGAAGGCCGACCTGCCCCGCCCCCGCACCGACTGGCGGCAAACCTTCCGCACGTTTTTCTCCACCGAGCTTGAGGCCGAGCCCGGCAAGCACTACCTGGTGTTCCGCTTCTACCCGGAGCCCGGCCGCCTGCAGGTGGCTTTCGCCCGCGCCCGCCAGAACAAGAGCGGCATCTCCGCCGTGCAGCAGGACATCACCCTCGAGCAGATCATCAAGAACCCGGACTGGTGCGAACTTTCCCCCGGCCTGCCCAAGATCGCGGGCATGATCGCCCACTATCTGGACTACCAGGGCCACCGCGTGGAGCTTCCCGCGGGTCTGCACTCCTGGTTCTTCCGCGCCATCAAGAACGAATACTACCTGTACCTGCGCGATACGGAATCCCCGGTGCGCATCGAGAACAAGACACTCCAGCTCAAGCTCTCGCCGCAGCTTTCCGAGGACGGCCTTGGCTTCGACATCATGCTCTCGCGCGAGGATCGCCCGCCCTTCTCCATCCAGAAGGAAGACGAGATCTTCTTCTACGGCCGCCTGCCGCTGTGGGTGTTCTGGAAGGGCAACTTCCACCCCGTGCAGACCGGCCTCGACCCGGAGCTGATCCAGGAGATGGTCGAGCAGGGGCCCATCGTGCCCCATGCCGATATTTCCGAGTACCTGGACCGCGTGTGGACCAAGATCCCGGTGTCCGACCTCTACGGCCAGGAGGACTTCCTGGAGCGCATGGGCCCCATCTTCCAGCCCGCGGAGTTCAACCCCAAGCTGTTCCTGGACGAAGAGGGCAGCCTGCTGGTTTTGAAGATCCAGTGCGTGTACGAGACCGAGCACGGCGAAGTGACCCTGCCCGGCCCCAACCCGGACCTGCAGACCGGCAGTTATCGCTTCGCGGACAAGAGCTATCTCATCCGCCGCGCCCAGGACGAGGAGAAGGTCCTCTTCGCCGAGCTGCAGCACATGGGCTTCCAGCCGCGCAGCAACCACACTTGGTTCATGGAGCAGGAAGCGGCCATCAACTTCCTGCTGGACTTCTACCCCATGCTGGTGGAGGGCTACCGCGTCTACGGCGAGCAGAACCTGACGCGCTACAAGGTGCGCCTCTCAAAGCCCGTCATCAACGCCGAGGTGAAGAGCGACGAGGAGAACAAGTGGTTCACCCTCGACCTCACCGTGCAGTACGACGACCAGAAGGTGCCCATCGAGGACATCTGGCGCGCCTGGGTGCAGAAGAAGCGCTATGTGCAGCTGAAGGACGGCTCGTACACCAGCCTGCCGGAATCCTGGCTGCGCCGCCTGGGCCATAAGCTCAAGGCGCTCGGCTTCGACCCCGAAAAGCCGCCTCAGAAAAAATTTCAGCAGTTCGAAGCCCCGGTGCTGGACAACCTGCTGGACGACATGCCCGGCGCGCGCACCGACGCCTATTTCGTAAAGCTTCGCGAGAAGATCAGCAACTTCCAGCAAATCCGTCAGATTCCGCCCCCGCG
>NZ_DATMYK010000306.1:0-13325 GCF_035560995.1 Humidesulfovibrio sp.
CTCAAGGTACTTGGCGTATTCTTCGGGCGTCAGGCTTATCTCGGCCACGCCGCCGCTGGTCTTGCCCTGGCGGGCCAGTTCCGTGGCCTTTTGGGCCTTGATCTTGTTGACCATGCGCGCGCGCTTGAGGCCGTCCTCCTCGCGGGCCGGGTCGGCCCCGCCCGCGAGTTCGAGCTTGAGCCCGGTGCGGTCGCGCAGGGCCTTGGCCAGGGTATCCAGATGCTTCTCGGCCTCGGGCGTCAGCGTGTTCTGGCCGGGCTCGAAGGCCACGTACGACAATTCCTCTCCGCCTCCGAAGAGTGAGGCCAGCAGGGTGAAGGGCGAGGTGGCCGCCTTGGTGATGAGGTTCAGCAGCACCTTGACGATGACCCCGCCGATGCTGAATTCCGGGTCGCTCAACGAGCCCTTGATGGGCAGGTTGATGTCGATTTCCCCGCGCGAGTTCTTGAGCAGCGCCACCACGAGCCCCACGGGAATGGACAGGGCGTTCGGGCTGTCCACCTTCTTGCCGAAGGTCAGCTGGTCCAGGAAGATGTTGTTCTCCGCCGCCAACTGGCCGTCCTTCACAGTGTAGTGCACATCCACGGAAAGCTTGCCCTTTTCGATGACATAGCCCACGTAGCGGCCGGAATAGGGCGTGAAGCCGGACATTTCTATGCCCGTGGCCTTGGCGCGGATGTCCACATTCAGCGCCGGGCCCAGGGGGTCGGCCTTGCCGGAGATGTCCAGCGGGCCGGTGCGGTCCACCTTGCCCCGGATGGCGATGTCCGTGAGGGTGCCCGCCTTGAGCGCGCCGATGCGGCCGTTCAGGTCGGTCAGGTTGGCCGTGTAGTTGGGCTTCACGAAACGGTCCGTGAAGTTGATGCCGCCGCCGGAAAGCACGATGCGCCCGATGCGGATGTCCGGAGCGGGGCCGGCCTTCTTGGCGTCGGCCTGCTTGGTTTCCACCGGCTTGGTTTCCACCGGCTTGGTGTCCGCCTGCTTCGTCTCGGCGCTCTTGGCGGTGGCGGGCTTGCCGCCCTTGGCCTGGGCCGCGTCCACCTGCTCCTTCTTCATCACGTCGTTCAGGTTCAGGTGGCCTTCGGGCGTCAGCAGCAGGCGCACGAAAAAGCTCGACAGGTTGATCTCGTCCACGCCCACGCGCAGGGGCGCGGAGCCCGCGTCCAGCCCGGTGAGCTTCAGGCTGCGCCAGCGCAGCAGGTCTGCGGAGTTGGCCTTGTCCAGCACGCTGAAGTCGATGAGGGCCACGTCGCCCTTGAAAGACGCGGCCGGAGCCTCCGCTGCCTGTGGCTCGGCCTTGGCGGGTGCTCCCTTGGCGGGCGTCTTGGGTGCGGCGGCCTTTGGCGGGTCCACGTTCAGGCGACCCTTCAACGAAATCTCGCCACGGGTGAGCACGGCGTTCAGGTCGCTGCTGGCGAAGCCTTGCAGGGCCACGAGGTCCACCTGCTTCAGGTCCAGGTCCAGCTCGGCCTTGAGGGGCGCGGGTTGCACCGTGCCGCCCAGCTTCACTGCGCCGTGCTCGTTTACGCGGGCGGAGAAATCGACCTTGGCCGGGGCGGGTGTGCTGGAAAGGCCGTCCACGCTGAGCGCCAGGGCCTCCACCGTGAGCGGCTTGACCTTGCCGCCAAGGGTGTCGTCGGCGTAGCGCAGGCCGCCATCCGCGATGAGCACGCGGCCCACGCGCCAAGTCCAGGCCGTGGGCTGGGTCTTGGCGTCCGTCTTTGCGGCGGGCTGTGCATCTTTCTTTGCCCCTGCCTTGGTTGCAGGCGTGGCTTCGGGCTTTGCGGCGGGCTTGGCCGTCGCCTTGGGGGCCGTCTTGGCCGTTGGCTTGGCCGCGCCCACGCCGTCCAGGGCGGCCACAAGGTCCAGCTCGCCGCCTTCCACGCGCCGGATGGACGCGGAGGGCTTGGTGAGCTTCACCTCGCCCACCTCGGCCTTGCGCTCGGCCGTGGAGGCCTTGATGCCCGTGAGCTCCAGAGCGCCGAAGCCCAGGAACGGCTCCTTGGCCCCGTCCTTGCGCACGGCCAGTTCGGCCAGGGAAAGCGCGCCGTGCACGGTGCCGGCCAGGGTGGCCTCGTCCAGGTGCAGCCCGGCCTTGCCCAGGCGCAGCAGGATCTTCTGGCCCTTGGCGTTGGTGAGCTTCAGGTCCGCATCGCGCAGGGCGATGTCGCCCGAGAGGCGCACGGCCGCGTCCTTGCCCTCGGGCTTGGCGAAGGCGATGGTCAGCGTGGTGTCCAGCCGGGCCGAGCCCAGCTCGAAGGGCAGGCTGGCCTGCGCGTACTTGAACACGCGCAGCACGTCGAAATCATGGATGTTCAGCTCGATGCTGGCGTCTTTGCCCGGGGCGAAGGGCTTCACCGCGCCGGAGAAGGCCAGGGCCGCGCCGTCCACCTTGGCCGAGAATTTGGGCTGCACGCTGCTTTCCACGGTGCCGCTGGTGTTGGCGATGAAGGGAATGCCCAGGGCCAGCTCCGTCACCTCGTGGCGCGCGCCTTCCAGCTGGTCGTCGAAGCTCACGCTGCCGCCCTCGATGGTGATGTCGGCCACGGAGAACTGCGGCGTAGGCGAGGACGGCCCGGCCAGCCACTTGTCCAGCAGGTCGGAGACGCTCAGCTTGCCGTCCTCCAGCCGCGCCAGGTTCAGCCTGGGGCCCTTGAGCGCCACCTCGCTGACCACGGGGATGCCGCGCGCGATGCTTGCCGTGGAAATGTTCACGTACAGGCTGTCGAAGCCGAAGAGCTCGGCTTCCGGGCCCTTGCCCGCGTGCTGCCCGGGCGCCACGCCCTTTTGCCCCACGCTGAAGCCGCGCACCGTGGCCGAGAGGGTGTAGGGCGAAACCTCGATCTTCTCCACGCTCACGGGCCGGGCGAATTCCTCGGAAAGCAGGGCTTCCAGCTTGGCCTTGGCGAAGCCCGGCAGCCAGAAGTAGCCCAGCGCGCCAAAGAGCAGAAAGAGCGCGGCCAGGGTGCCGAGTGTGATGCGCAGGCCCTTGTGGCGGGCAAGGGCCTTGCCTTTTTCGACGATGTTCGACGCGGGAGCAGGCTGTTCGGTCATGGCGGCTTCGTTTGTTGGGGTGTCGCTGGCCGTTGCGGGCATTCTCCGGCGCGGCTGGCGCTTTAGGAGATCCGCAGTCTGTACGCAGTTTTGAGCAATGGCAGGGGAAAGTCAAGGCGCTGGCCTCACGGCGTGGCGGGGGAAAGGCGTGAAAAAAGGCCGGGAGCGCGAACTCCCGGCCTTGTGGCGTATTCGTGATGAGGCGAAGCGGGCCTAAGCCACCCAGTCGTCGCCTTCCTCCACCGGGGCGAAGCCGCGGCGGATGGTGTTCTCGGAAACCAGGCGGGGATCCATGAACTGGAGCAGGTAGTCCGGGCCGCCGGACTTGGAGCCCACGCCGGACATGTTGAAGCCGCCGAAGGCGTGGCGCTCGACCATGGCGCCCGTGCTGCCCTTGTTCAGGTACAGGTTGCCCACGCGGAACTCCTTGCGCGCCTTTTCCAGGTGCTTCGGGCTGCGGCTGTAGATGGCGCCGGTGAGCGCGAAGCGGGTGGAGTTGGCGATGTCCAGGGCCTCGTCGATGTTCTTGGCGCGCATGACGGCCAGCACGGGTCCGAAGACCTCTTCCTGGGCGATGCGGTGGCCCTTGTTGATGCCCTCGACGATGGTCAGCGGGGCATAGCAACCATCAGCCGGGATGTCGGTGCGCTTCACCAGCACCTTGCCCTCGCCAGCGGCGATGTCGATGTACTTCAGCACGTTCTGCTGGGCGGCCTTGTCGACCACGGGGCCCATGTAGTTGGCCGGGTCCTCGGAGGGGCCGATCTTGATGGACTTGGCGGCCTCGGCCAGGCGGGAGACGAAGCGCTCGTAGATGGGGTCGAGCACGATGACGCGCGAGCAGGCCGAGCACTTCTGGCCCTGGAAGCCGAAGGCCGAGTACAGCACGCCGGTGATGGCCTCGTCCAGGTCGGCGTCGTCGTCGATGATGATGGCGTTCTTGCCGCCCATTTCGGCGATGACCTTTTTGCACTGCACCTGGCCGGGCTGGACCTTGGCGGCCTTTTCCTGGATGCGCAGGCCCACTTCCATGGAGCCGGTGAAGGCGATGACGCTTACATCCGGGTGCTCCACGAGCACATCGCCCATGACCGAGCCCTTGCCGGGCAGGAAGTTGAACACGCCGTCGGGCAGGCCCGCTTCCTTGAAGATGCTGGCGATGCCGAAGCCGATGACCGAGGACAGGCCCGAGGGCTTGTAGACCACGGCGTTGCCGCAGACGATGGCCGCGGCGGCCATGCCCGCGCTGATGGCCAGCGGGAAGTTCCAGGGTCCGATGACGGCGGTGACGCCCTTGCCCTGGTAGAAGTACTGGTTCACCTCGCCGGGGGCGTTGCCCATGCGGCGGGGCGAGCCCAGGCGGATCATCTCGCGTCCGTAGTATTCCAGGAAGTCGATGGCCTCGGCCACGTCGGCGTGGGCCTGATCCCACTGCTTGCCGACTTCGAGCACCTGCAGGGCGGAGAGCTCGTTGATGTCGCGGCGCATGATGTCCGCGGCCTTGAAGAGCACCTTGGCGCGCTCCAGGGGCTCCACGTTGCGCCACTCAAGGAAGGCCTTCTTGGCCGCAGCCAGCGCGTCCTGGGTCTCCTTCACACCGGCCTGGCAGACCTTGCCGATGATTTCGGCGGGTTTGGCCGGATTGTAGGAGTCCAGCATCTCGGAGGTCTTGACCTCCTTGCCGCCGATGACCAGCGGGTAGACCTTGCCGAAGTCCTTGCGCACCTTGGCCAGGGCGTTCACCATGCCGGCGCGGGCGGCCGGAACGGTGAAGTCTACGTTGGCGTGGTTGGCGAAGGCCGGGTAGCCGGCGGGGCCCATCTTGGCCGGGGCCGGAGCCTTCTTGGCCGCCACTTCGCGGTCGCGGGTGGCGATGGGATTCTCCAGCAGGCGCTCCAGCTCCGCGCCCTCGGCGAAGCTCTGGCGCAGGAAGCTCTCGTTGGCGGTGTTCTCCAGCAGGCGGCGCACCAGGTAGGCCATGCCGGGGATGAGGTCGCCATAGGGGCAGTACAGGCGCACGCGCTTGGCCACGTTGCGCAGGCCTTTGCGCACGGGCTCGGCCATGCCGTAGAGCACCTGGAACTCGTAGCGGCTGTCGGGCACGTTCAGGGCCTTGGCCGTCTCGATGACGTTGGAGATGGTGCGGATGTTGTGCGAGGCGCAGGCGAAGTGGCAGATGTCGTGATTCTCCAGGATCATCCGGGCGATGCGCTCATGCGCCATGTCGCTCTCGGCCTTGATGGTGTACACGGGCACTTCCCAGCCGTTCTGCTTGGCCAGCACGGTCTCGGAATCCCAGTAGGCGCCCTTCACCAGGCGGATGGAGATGGGCAGGTTTTCCTTGCGGGCCCAGCCGATCATCTCGGACACGTCGACATCGGTGCACTTGAGGTAGCACTGGAACACGATGCCCAGGTGCGGATAGTCGCGGTGCTCCGGGGCGCTGCGCAGGCGCTTGTAGAGCTCGATGGTGATTTCCTTGTACTTCAGCTGCTCCATGTCGATGCACATGAAGCCGCCCATTTCCTTGATCTTGCGGTAGATGGGCTCCACGCGGCGGTAGATGCCCTCCACGCTGCCGGCCACGTCCACGGCCTTGGCCTGGGAGAAGAAGGCCGAGGGCTTCACGGCCACGTTGATCTTGGGCGCGTGGCCCCAGTCCAGCTCGCCGCCGGTGTCCAGGCCGTCCCACTTCTTGTACTCGGACTGGATGCCCGCCAGGACCTCCATGTAGCCCTGCATGTACTCGTCGCATTCCTTCTCGTTCAGCGGGGCCTCCCCCAGCAGGTCGATGACGAAGGCGAAGCCGTCCTTGCGCAGCTGGCGGATGCCCTTCACGGCCTCGGAGGCTTTTTCGCCGATGATGAACTGGCGCGCCATGCCCTCGATGTTGGAGCGGATGGCCTTGTTCAGCACCATGGCCACCAGGCCGCCGCCGAAGCCGGTCTTGCCCGCGCCCCACTTGAGCACGTCCGGGATGTTGGCGTCCTTGTCGCCGAAATATTCCTCGATGTGGCGGGACAGGGACTCGCTGGTGGTGAGGTAGGGGAGCACGTCCACGAAGCGGAACATCTGGACCTTGAAGTCCTCGTTCTTCATGGCCCAGTCCATGACTTTGCCGGTCCACCAGCCCTTGTTGAAGATGGAGGGGGCCTCTCCGGCGATGCTCTGGAAGAATTCCTTGCCCCGGGCGATGATCTTCGGGTTCAGGGCGGCGGTGTCGATAGCTGCCATTTGCTACTCCTTCGGCTGATCTTTTGTGCTGGCCTGCCCGTTGAGCTTTCCGGTCGACTGGGAGTCGTCGGTGAGGGGCAGGGAGCGGGTTTCCTTCAAGGTGGTCAGGACGACGGTGGTGCGCGTGTCGCGCACGCCGGGGATGGCCCCGAACTGTTGCAGGATGTATTGCAGGTGCTCTGTGTCGCGGGCGCGCACCTTCACCAGGTACGAGTCCTGCCCGGCTGTGTAGTGGGCTTCCAGCACGCCGGGCACCTGGGCCAGGGCCTTGCCGATGTCTGTGGAGCCCACGCCTTCATCCGCCCGCACAAAGGTGAAGGCGGTGAGGGTGAAGCCCACGTCCTTGGGGCGCAGCACGGCTTCGAAGCCGCGGATGACGCCCTTGCGCTCCAGCTTGCGCATGCGCTCCAGAACCGCCGAGGGAGCCATGCCCACGGCGCGGGCGATGTCGGCGTTGGAGGTGCGGCCGTTGTCCTGAAGAATGGTCAGGATGGTCATGTCAATCTTGTCGATCATTCTGATACCCTTCCGTTTCAAGAATAAAATTCTGTTTTCGACGAAAAGTCAAGCGTGTTGTGCGGCGCTCATGAGGAATCCGGCGGAATAATCAGAGCAGGAGGCGGGTGTTTCAAGCATGTTTCCTCCCTTTGCCTTTCCGCGCGCTTTGCGGTAGCCCTTGGCAATCATGAAAAGAGTGCAGGCGCCAGAACCCATTCCGGGACTTGCCGTCCGCGAGGACGCTCCCGGGGCCGTGGCGGTGCGCTTCACGGGAGACCTGCGCGCGGCCGTGGTGGCCCGGCTGTGGGGGCCCGCCATGGCCCGCGTGCGCGGCGGCGGGCTCACGTCCCTGCGGCTGGAGCTGGACAAGGCCGAGTACATCGACGGCGCGGGCCTGGCGCTTCTGGTCAAGCTGCATTCTGAAGCCGCCGCCGCGGGCACCAAGGTGGAGCTTCTTGGCCTGCCGCCCCGTTACCAGCACCTGCTTGATCTGGCCATGCGCGCGGAAAAATCCGCAGGCGAGCCCGATGGTGAGCCTGACGCCATGACCGGCGCCGAGAAGGCCGCCGGGCTCTCCCCTCTGGATGTCCGCCTGCGCGAGGCCCTGCGCGACCTGCGCGAACTCGTCTGCTTCGTGGGTGAAAGCGCCCAGGTGCTGTACAATTCCCTGCGCCGCCCGCACCAGGTGCGCTGGCCCGACGTGCTGACCCAGGCCTTGGCCGTGGGCGTGCAGAGCCTGCCCATCCTGCTCCTCATCGGCTTCCTCATGGGGCTCATCATGAGCTTCCAGTCGGTCATCACCCTGCAGCGCTTCGGCGGGGAGATCTACGTGCCGAACATGCTGGGGCTTGTCATGTTCCGCGAGATGGGCCCGCTGGTCACGGCCATCCTTTTGGCCGCGCGCTCCGGCAGCGCCTTCGCGGCGGAGATCGGCACCATGCACGTGAACGAGGAACTGGACGCGCTCACCACCATGGGCATCAGTCCGGTGCGCTTCCTGGTCGGCCCGCGCATCCTGGCATCCCTGGCCGTGGTGCCCATCATGACGCTCTTCTTCAACTTCGCGAGCCTTGTGGGCGGCGCGCTGGTCATGCTGTCCATCGGCTTCCCGCTGGTCACCTTCACCTCCCGCGTGTTCGCCAACGTCACCGCCCCGGATCTCATCGGCAGCATCATCAAGATTATCGTGTTCAGCCTGCTGGTGGCCGGGGTGAGCTGCCTGAAGGGGCTGCGCACCGGAGGCGGGGCCAGCGCCGTGGGCCGCTCGACTACCGGAGCCGTGGTCGCCGGGCTCATCCTCATCACCGTGGCCGACGGCCTTTTCGCCGTGCTGTTCTATTACTTCAAGTTTTGATACACGCTTGAGCAGGTACACCATGGACAGCAGCGAATTGAACGCCACCCCCGGCGCCACCACGTCTCCTCAGGTCCGCGATCCCATCATCCGCGTGCGCGGGCTCACCTGCGCCTATGGACGTCGCACCGTGCTGAGGGACGTGTCTTTCGACGTGGGCCGGGGCGAAGTCTTCGTGGTCATCGGCGGCTCCGGCTGCGGCAAGAGCACGCTGCTCAAGCACATGATCGGCCTGCTGGCGCCGGTTTCCGGCAGCGTGCACTTGAGCGGGCGCGACATTGTGACCGCCGAGGGCGACGAGCGCCTGGGCATACTGAAGGGCATCGGCGTCATGTACCAGATGGGCGCGCTGTTCGGCTCCATGACCGTGCAGCAGAACGTGGGCCTGCCGCTGGAGGAGTACACCGACCTGCCTGAAGAGGCCATCGAGGTCATCAGCCGGGTGAAGCTGTCCATGGTCGGCCTGGAGAAGTTCGGCCAGGTCATGCCCTCGGAGCTTTCCGGCGGCATGGTCAAGCGCGCGGCCATCGCCCGGGCCATGGCCCTGGATCCGGCCATCCTGTTCCTCGACGAGCCTTCGGCCGGGCTGGATCCCGTGACCAGCGCGGAGCTGGACCGCGTAGTGCGCAGCCTGGCGGAGAACCTGGGCATCACCTTCGTCATCGTCTCGCACGAGCTGCCGAGCATCCTGTCCATAGCCGACAGGGTGATCCTGCTCGACGCGCACGCCAAGGGCATCGTGGCCGAGGGCGACCCGCGGGAGCTGCACGCGAGCAGCACGGACCCCCGCGTGCGGCGCTTCTTCGACCGCGAGGCCCGCGTGCCCGATCCTCCGTCAAACGGCCAGGTTCCCTTTGGCGTCCAGCAGCCCCCCGGCGCAGGCGGGGCCGGGGAAACTGCGCAAACTTCTGAACCCAAAGCGGCGGAGGCTCGTCCATGACTCGCGGCGGCGACTATTTCAAGCTCGGGCTCTTCGTCATCGGCGGGGTGGTGCTGCTCTTCGTGGTGCTCTTCGCCCTGGGCGCGGGCAAGTTCTTCCAGCGCACCTACCAGATGGAGACCTACATCAACGAGTCCGTCAACGGGCTTGAGGTGGGCACGGCGGTGAAATACCGTGGCGTGCGCGTGGGCAGCGTGTCCGAAATCGGCTTTGTGGCCGGGAAGTACGGCAAGCACGCTGAAGGCTACCGCTACGTCTACGTGCTGTGCACCCTGGACAAGGATCTCTTCGGCACCATGGGGCCCAAATCCTCGCGCGAGCAGGCGGCCGAGGAAGTGGCGCGCGGCCTGCGCGCCCGCACCATCTCCCAGGGTCTCACCGGCCAGCTTTTCCTGGGGCTCGACTACGTGGTTCCGGAGCGCAACCAGCCCCTGCCCATCGATTGGGAGCCCGCGAGCATCTATATTCCTGCAGCGCCCAGCACCCTGTCGCAGGTGGAGCAGGCGGTGCTCGGCATCAGCAACACCCTGTCCGGCCTGGACCAGGCCGAACTGCCCGAGGCGGTGAAGAGCTTCCGCCGCTTCGCGGACAGCGCCAGCACCTTCCTGGACAGCACCGATCCCAAGGAAGTGGGGCCCAAGCTCTCCGCCACCCTGGACCAGACCCGCGCGCTCCTGGCGCGCATCAACGTGCTCCTGGCCGACCCGGCCGCAGAACGGCTGGTGCCCGAGGCCGCCCGGACCCTGACCGGCGCGCGCAAGGTGGTTGAGGCCGCCGGGCCGGACACCGTGCAGCTTGTGCGTGATTCCAAGGAGATGGTGGCCAGCCTGAAGGTTTCGGCCAAGGCCCTGGAAAAGTTCCTGGCCGACCCCGAGACCAGCCGCCAGCTGGCTCAGATGCCCGGGGCCATGCAGCAGGCGCGGGAAACCATCGGGGAGCTCAAGTCCGCGGCCAAGAGGCTCAATTCCGTGCTCGGCCGGGTGGAGCAGCTCACCGCCGCGCAGCAGGCCAACGTGGAAGGCATTCTGGACAGCGCGCGCGGCCTTGTGGACAATCTGAAGGAACTTACCGGCGAGGCCAAGCGCTACCCTGCGGGCGTGCTCTTCGGCTCGCCGCCGGACAAATCGCCCCTGGGCGGGCAGTAGACGGAGGCCCCCATGCGCGCACTCGCCGCCATTCTCGCCGTGATTCTTGCCCTGCCCCTGGCCAGCGCCTGCGTGAAGCTGGAGCGCCAGCCCATCGAGAAGCGCTTCTACGCGCTGGAAACCGCGCGCCCGGCCGCCAGCGTCAGCCAGGCCGCCGCGCCCGGCGTCCTGCTGGTGCGCCGTCTGGTGGTCTCGCCGCGCGCCACCGGGCGGGAGCTGGTGTACCGCACCGCGCCTGGCGTGTGGTCGGCCGACTACTACAATGTCTACTTCGTCACCCCGGCGGACATGCTGACCCAGGACCTGCGCGCCTGGCTGGGCGCGGCGGGCGTCTGCGCCGAGGTGGTGGACCCCTCGAGCCTCGCCGGCCATGATTACATTCTGGAGGGCAACGTCACCTCCCTGCACGGGGACTTGGCCTCCAAGCCCGCCGAGGCCGTGGTGGAGATGCAGTTCCTGCTGCTCAAGGCCGGGGGCGACGAGCGCAAGGTGCTTCTGACGCGCGACTACCGCAAGACCGCGCCCCTGGCGTCCAACACGCCCCAGGAACTCATCCGCGCCCAGCGCGAGGCCGTGGCTGCGGTGTACGCCCAGCTGGAGACCGATCTGCGGGCGGTTTTGCCGAAGAGGTAAGCCCCTGCCGCCCGCAGAGGCTTCACTTCAGCCGCGCAAGACCGAAGCCGAGCAGCACCGACAGGCAGGCCCAGAGCAGAACCTTGGCGAATCCCGCCAGGGCCGCGCCCTGCGGCGTGCGCCGGGACGGAATGGACTCTTCCCTTTCGATTCCCTCGGGCCGCAGTAAATACGCCGCCAGCCGCCACACTTCCGAGAGCATGGGCACCATGCGCGCCTCCCTTTGTCTCGTTTGATGATCGCCGCGCGGGCTAGAACACGTCCTGCAACACTTCCCTGGCCATGGGGGCCACGCTTGCGGCCAGCAGCACAGCCATGGCCCAGTTGAAGGCCTGGAGCCTGCGGCGGTCCTGCAACAGACCGCGCATCACCCGGCCCAGCAGCACCCACAGGGCCACGCAGGGCATGCCCGCCACGAAGAACACGCCGGTGACCAGGAACGCGCCCAGGATGGGCTTGTCCGGCGGGGCATAGGTGCTGGCGGCGGTGAGGCACATCATCACGGCCTTGGGGTTCACCCACTGGAAGGCCGAGGCTTCGAGAAAGGTCATGGGCCGACCTGCGGCCTGGGACGCGGGGCTTGCGGCTTCCGCTTGCGCGGGCGGCGTGGAGGTGCCGATGCGCCAGGCCAGGTAGAACATGTAGGCCACGCCCAGGGCGCGCAGGGTGGAGTAGAGCCCGGGCACGGCCTCGAAGACCATGCCCACGCCCAGGCCCACGGCCAGCTGCATGAAGGTGAAGCCCAGGGTGACGCCGAGCAGGTGCGGGATGGTGCGCCGGATGCCGTGGTTCACGCCGGAGGCGAAGAGCATGGCGTTGTTGGGCCCGGGCGTGATGGAGGAGACGAAGGCGAAGAGGCAGAGGGAGGCGAGCAGTTCCGGGGTCATTGTTTTCTCCTGTGCTTGTGCCGCTGGCGGAGGCTGGTGTGAAGGCTGCTGGCGAGGCTGCGAATATCCAGTGCTCGAGGCATGGCGTGCTGACAATTTACGATTGTATCCATGGTACACTCCGTGTTTTGCGTGTTAAATTGGCATTTCGTATACGGTTCAGCTTCTATGTTGACACGTCTTACTGGTCAATGTAATTATTGTACCCATGACAATATGGACGCCACAGCTGCCGCATGATCGGCCCAAATATCTCGGCCTGGCCGACGCCATTGAGGCCGATCTGGCCAGCGGAGCGTTGGTGCCCGGCCAGCGCCTGCCCACCCACCGCGACCTTGCCGACGCCCTTGGCGTCACCGTTGGCACCGTGACGCGCGGCTATGCTGAGGCGGCCCGGCGCGGGGCCGTGCGCGGCGAGGTCGGTCGGGGCACCATCGTCGTTCCGGCGCAGGAGGGCGGCAGCCCCTGGTGGAGCGGCGGGCCCGAGGCGGAGGGAGATGAAGCGGGCGACGGAAGCGCGCAGGGTGCGCGGCCACATCGGCGCATGGTCGATCTGGGGCTGGTGACGGGCATGTACGGCCTGGACCCGGACCTGGGGGCGGCCCTCGGCGGCTTGGCGGCCCGGGCGGACGTCCAGGACTTTCTGCGCTACCAGCCTTCGCGCGGCATGGCGCGCCACCGCGAGGCCGGGGTGCTCTGGTGCTCGCGCTTCGGCGTGGCCGCGCGGCCGGACAACGTGCTGGTGACGGCGGGCGGGCAGCACGCGCTGCTGGTGCTGCTTTCCGTGCTCTTCCGCCCCGGCGACCGCGTGGCGGCGGGCAATCTGAATTATCCCGGCCTCATGTCCGCGGCGTCGCTTCTGGGTATCAAGCTGGTGCCCGTCGCCCTGGACGCCGAAGGCGTGGTGCCCGAGGCTCTGGAGGACGCCTGCGCGCGCGAGGGGGTGCGCGGCCTGTACTGCATGCCCGGCGCGCATAATCCCACCACGGCCACGCCCGGCCCAGCCCGGCAGCAGCGCCTGGCGGAGCTGGCGCGCTCGCGCAATCTGCTGGTAATCGAAGATGCGGCCTATGCCCTGACCGCCCCGCAGCCTCTTGTGCCTCTGGCGACCCTGGCGCCGGAGCGCACGTTCTTTGTGGCCAGCGTGTCCAAGATGGTGGCCGGAGGCCTGCGCGTGGCCTTTGTGGCCAGCCCGCCGGAGCAGGTGGAGCGCCTGGCCCTGGGCATCACCGGCACCACGTGGATGGCCTCGCCCCTGTGCGCGGAGATTGCGGCCGCCTGGATTCTGGACGGCACGGCCGACGCAACCATGCGCCGCAAGCGCGCCGAGGCCGCACGCCGCAATGAAACGGCGCGCAAGGCCCTTGCGGGGGCGCGCTTCGCCGCGCAGGAACACGGCTATTTCATCTGGCTGGATCTGCCGGACCCCTGGCGGGCGGCGGATTTCGAGCGTGCTGCGGGCCTGCGCGGAGTGGTTGTCATCGCGGGCGACGCTTTTGCCGTGGGCCAGACCCCGGCCCCGGCCGCCGTGCGGGTGTCCCTCTCCGCCGCGCGCAGCCGCGAGGAACTGGAACGCGGCC
>NZ_DATMYK010000307.1:0-2410 GCF_035560995.1 Humidesulfovibrio sp.
CTCCCGCCCTTTGCCCCCCATTCGTGGAGCAGGACGCGGCCCCCTTTACATCCGCCGCCCCCTTGGGCAAAATAACTCTTTTGGCATCAATCGCCCCCAGGCAGCCCCCGTGAGGAGAAACAGCCATGCCCAGACATTTCCTGAACATCCTGGACCTGACCAAGGACGAGGCGCGCACCGTGCTGCACCGGGCCAAGGCCCTGAAGGATGGCGACGTCCGCACCTCCATGCTCGACGGCAAGACCGTCATCCTCATCTTTGAGAAAGCCTCCACGCGCACCCGCGTGTCCTTTGAGGTCGCCGTGCGCCACCTGGGCGGGCAGACCGTGTTCCTCACGCCCCACGAATCGCAGCTGGGCCGCAACGAGCCCCTGAAGGACACCGCTCGCGTGCTTTCCCGCTACGCCGATGCCCTCGTGGTGCGTACCTTCGGCCAGGAGAAGCTGGACACCCTGGTGGAATGGGGCAGCATTCCCGTGGTCAACGCCCTCACCGATGAGCATCACCCCTGCCAGGTGATGAGCGACGTGCTGACCATGTACGAGCGCACACCGGACCTGGCTCCGCTCAAGGTGGGCTGGATAGGCGACGGCAACAACATGGCCCATTCCTGGATCGAGGCCGCGGCCCAGTTCGGTTTCGAGCTGACCCTGGCCTGCCCCTCCGGCTACACCCCGGATATGGACATCCTGGCCAAGGCCAAGGCCCAGGGCGCGCGCATCACCCTGACTGAGGATCCGGCCGCGGCCGCCAAAGACGCGGATTACCTGAACACCGACGTCTGGGCCTCCATGGGACAGGAGGCTGAACAGCTGCGCCGCGAGGCCGCCTTCGAGGGCTACCAGCTGAACCATGCCCTCATGGCCCTGGCCAAGCCCGGCTGCAAGGTCATGCATTGCCTGCCCGCGCACCGGGGCGAGGAGATCTCCGACGAGGTCTTTGAAGCCAATGCGGACATGATTTTCGACGAGGCCGAGAACCGCCTGCACATGCAGAAGGCCATTCTCGAATGGGTCTTCGGGGCCCTGTAACCACACGCACAGCGGAGAACGCCAATGAGTTCCATCAAGAAAGTCGTGCTCGCCTATTCCGGCGGCCTGGATACCTCCATCATCCTCAAGTGGATCAAGAACACCTACGATTGCGAGGTCATCACCTTCACCGCCGATCTCGGCCAGGGCGAAGAGCTGGACGGCGTGGAGGCCAAGGCGCTTTCCACCGGCGCCACCAAAGCCTACGTGGAGGACATCCGCGAGGAGTACGCCCGCGATTTCGTCTACCCCATGCTGCGCGCCGCCGCCCTGTACGAGGGCCGCTATCTGCTCGGCACCTCCATCGCCCGGCCGCTTATCGCCAAGCGCATGTGCGAGATTGCCGAGGCCGAGGGCGCCCAGGCCGTGGCCCACGGCGCCACGGGCAAGGGCAACGACCAGGTGCGCTTCGAGCTCACCGCCATGGCGCTGGCCCCCAAGCTCAAGACCATCGCCCCCTGGCGCGACTGGGACATGAAGTCCCGCACGGATCTGATCGCCTACGCCGAGAAGCACGGCATCCCGGTGCCTGTCACCCAGGCCAAGCCCTGGAGCCAGGACGCCAACCTGCTGCACGTCTCCTTCGAGGGCGGCGAGCTGGAAGACCCCTGGAATGAGCCCGCCAAGGGCTGTCACCGCTACTGCGTGCCGGTGGAAGACGCCCCGGACAAGGCCGAGGAGATCACCCTCGACTTCGAGGCCGGCAACGCCGTGGCCCTGAACGGCAAGCCCCTCACCCCGGCCCAGATGGTCCTCACCCTGAACGAGATCGCCGGCCGCCACGGCATCGGCCGCGTCGACATGGTCGAGAACCGCTTCGTGGGCATGAAGTCGCGCGGCGTCTACGAGACCCCGGGCGGCACCGTGCTGCACATCGCCAAGCGCGACCTTGAGGGCCTGTGCCTGGACCGCGAGGTCATGCACCTGCGCGATTCGCTCATCCCGCGCTACGCCGAAATGGTCTACTACGGCTACTGGTTCGCGCCCGAGCGCGAGGCCTTGCAGGCCCTGGTCGACAAGACTCAGGAGAAGGTCACCGGCACCGTTCGCGTGAAGCTCTACAAGGGCAACGCCATCCCCGTGGGCCGCAAGTCGCCGTTCTCGCTCTACCGCATGGACCTCGCCACCTTCGAGGAGGACGAGGTCTACAACCAGGCCGACGCCGCGGGCTTCATCAAGCTCGTGGGCCTGCGCCTGAAGGGCCGCATGGCCGGTAAATAGAAGAGAATCAGGGGCGCCGCCCCTGATCCCGCAAGGGGGGACACCCCCCCCTTGACCCCGTATGCCGCCTGATTCGCGCGGCCATGGCCGCGTGAGTCAGGCGGCATGAGGGTTCCAAGGGGAATTATTCCCCTTGGCGGAGGGGGGCCGGGGGAGGC
>NZ_DATMYK010000308.1:0-7531 GCF_035560995.1 Humidesulfovibrio sp.
GCGCATGGCTTTGGCGAGCTCGGCGAAGAGCAGCGGGAGGTTCTCTTCCTCATTGAACACGGGGATGACGATGGAGACGCTCTGGGTATTCGGCATGGGCGGGGTATAGGAAATTTCCGGCCCGGTGTAAATAAGCGTTGACAGGGGGAGGGCTGGGGACTACATACCCCTTCTCGACGCGGGGAACGCCGCATCGACGTGTCGCGGGGTGGAGCAGTACGGTAGCTCGTCGGGCTCATAACCCGAAGGTCGTAGGTTCAAATCCTGCCCCCGCTACCAAAAGAATTAAGGGACTTGGAAGTGATTCCAGGTCCCTTTTCTTTTGTTTGGCGGTCGAGGGTCTAAACCGGCCGGAAGTGGTGCAGGGCGTATTTGCGCAAGGCCTTCATGCCGTCCAGGTCCAGCTTGGCCAGAATGCGCGAGAAATAAGTCTCCACCGTGCGCAAGCTTACCTGCAGGGTCTGGGCGATCTCGGAATTGGTCTCGCCGCTGGCCAGAAGCTTCAGAATCTGCCGTTCGCGCTCGCTCAGGGCTTGCGACAGCAGGAATCCCCCGGCCGCGGCCAGATTGGCCGCCGCGCGCGGGCTGACGTAGCGCTCGCCTCCGCGCACCTTGCGCACGGCCTCCAGCAGCACGGCCGAGGTTTCGCGCTTGGTGACGTACCCTACGGCCCCGCGGCTCAGCGCGTTCTGCACCGTGGCCGCGTCCTCGTGCATGGTGTAGACCAGCGCGGGCACGCCCAGGGCGAGCAGTTCCGGCAGCAGATCCAAGCCGCTTTCCCCGCATAAGCCAAGGTCCACCAGCGCCAGGTCAGGGCGGCTTTCCGGCAGCAGCAGCAGGGCCTCGTCCCGGCTGCCCGCCACGCCGCACACCTCATGCCGCTCCTGGGCCAGCAGGAGCGTCAGCCCCTCGATGACGGCCGGGTGGTCATCCGCAAGAAAGATGCGTGCTCCGGAAGCGTCCTGGCCGCTCATGTCCGCTCCTCGGTGTTGAAAGTTCGGGCCGTGACCTCGCAGGGCACGCAGCAGCGCACCACCGTACCGCCTTCCTGCCCGTCCTGAATGCTCAGGTCGCCGCCGATCATGCGCGCGCGGTGGGCCATGATGCCCATGCCCAGCCCGCCTTTGGAGCGCGCGGCTCCGGCCCGGCCGATGCCGTCGTCGCGCACGGTGAGGCTTGCCTCGCCGCCGGCCCTGCAGGCGAAGCGCACGGTGATGCGCTGCGGTTTCGCGTGTTTCACCGCATTGGTCAGGGCCTCCTGGGCGATGCGGTACAACTGGGTGACGTTGGCGCTGGGGCAGGTGTCGCACGCGCGCTCCAGGGCGAGGTCGATGGGCACGCCGCTGGAGAGCGAGAAGCGCCGGATCATGTCCGCAAGGGAGGGGCCGGTGCTGCCCGCGCCGTGTTCCAGGGGCCACAGCCCGTGCGAAAGATCGTAGGCCTGGTCGACCAGTTCCTCCAGCAGGGACGAGAGCTTGGCCAGCTCCGCGGATTCCTTGGGCGTGCGCTGCATGCCGGAAAGCACGGCGCAGCGCAGGCGCGCTGCCGTCAGCAACTGGCACAGGCCGTCGTGCAGGTCCACGCTCATGCGGCGGCGTTCTTCCTCGCTGATGTTGATGATCTCGCGCTCCAGGCGGTTGCGTTCGGCCATCTCGGCCTCGAGGGCCAGGTTCTTGTGCTCCAGTTGGCCTGACAGGAGCTCCACGGAGGAGAAGGCTTGCGACAGGCGCTGCGAAAGGGCGAAGGCCTGGGACATGACGAACAGCAGGAGCCCCGGCGCAAGCATCGGCGTCGAATTGACCAGCCGCAGGTCGGTGAGCATGTCGTGCAGTCCCACAAGCCCCAGCAGCAGGAACCCGGTGAAAATGAAGGTTGCGCCGGAACGTCCCAGCCGCCGGGCCCGGTGCAGCCTCTGGAAGCAGTAGAGGATGAGGCCGGAGGTGGCCAGATAATACAGCGGCAGGGCTGTGCTGGTGGCCAGGGGGGTGGCCAGGGCGGCCAGGGCGGTGAAGGCCGTGCCCATGACCCAGGTGCCGTTTTGTACCCGGCGCGAGAACTCCTGCGGGTACAGGGAGCGGAAAAAGGTGAAGCCCACGGGCACGGAGAGGAAGAGTCCGGCCAGGGCAAGGCGCTCCAGGCCCATGGGCGGCAGGGCGGGAATCAGGGTGCGCGCGGCCCAGCCGCTGGAGTCGGAGCAGGCGTAGTTGCACAGCCACAGCAGGCAGTAGGCGGCGAACAGCAGCGGCGAGACGTTGTTGCGGCGGAAGAAATACAGGGCCACATGGTACACGCCCATAATGAGCAGCGCTCCGGCGATGGCCAGGGAAATCCCCGCGTCGTGGCGCTCCTGGGCCAGCAGGACGCTTTCCGGTCCGATGAGCGGCGTGGAGAGGACGCCGCCTTCCCGGAAGTGGTGGTTGGAAACCTGGAGCACCAGTTCCAGGGCTATTGCGCCGTTGCGGTCCGGCTCCTGTTCCGGCGCGGGCGGCGGCAGCGGCACCACGGCCACGGAAGGCCGGGCCTGTTCCGTGGCGGCATCCGGGCCGGGCGTACCGCTCTGCGCCACAAGGCGTCCATCGGCCCACAACCGCCACGCGGCGTTGACGTTCGCCAAGCGCAGAGCCAGATGTTCCGCTCCGGGCCTGTACCGCAGGACAAGGCGGTAGGTGGCCTCGCCCGTGGTGCTGAGCAGATCCGCGCCGGGCATGCTCCGGCTCCAGGGGGCGGGCAACTGCGCGTAGTCCGGGGCCGGAGCGCCCGGAGCGGCGAAATCGCCGGGCTCAAGCAGCGCGCCCCAGCGGACCTCCCATTCCCCGTCCAAAAGCAACGGGGTTTTGGCCGTGTCCCAGGCGGAAAGGTCGACAGTTCCCCGGCTGGGCAGGGGGGCGCCGGGGGCGTAGGCCTGGCAGCCGCAAAGGCCGAGGAACAGCACAAGCAGCAGCGCCCAAAGGGCGCTTGGGCGCGGGGTGGGAGGAGTGGCGGCCAAGTGCAAGGGGAACTGGCTCCGGGTGCGGAGGGAGCGTCCGGCTCCGCGTGTTTGATACCGCACATAGCGTCCTTGCCTCTGGAAGGCAAGGCTGAGCGGAAATAACACGCCTGGGGCATGCAGCGCTTGTCCCAATGCTGTGGCGGAAGAATACGTACACTGCTCCGTAATGCATCGCTTCGTCCATGCACCGCGTTCCGGTTGGAGAACTGACGCCGCAAATGTGCCAATGTGGTGGTTTTCCCGTACAGACGCGACTCTCCTGGCGGGTTAGAAGCACCCAAAAGGCCCCATGGCCTGTCCGCGGCCCTTCCAACCTTTCAGGCAAACAGCGCGCGCCCAGCGCGGTGCAGGTGAATGATCATGTCCTCATCTTCCCCCTTGTCCATGCTGTGCGCGCCTGGGCGTTTCTTCGCCCGGCGGCGGAGCCTCCTTGTCCGCTCCGCGCTGAGCCTGTTCCTGCTGGCGGTGTTCGCGCGCCCGGCCCTGTCCCTTACTCCGGCGGAGATCGAGGCCGGGGCCCGCGCCTCCCGGCAGATCCAGAACGAGCAGCAGGAGCGCCTGCAGCAGCAATTGCGCGAGGACGCCCTGCGCCGGGGGCAGACCCCGCAGCAGGAAGTGCCGGAAGCCGCCGCGCCCAGCCTGCCCAAAAGCACGGTCTGCCGCGACATCAAGGAGATCGTGCTCACCGGGGTCACCCTGCTGCCCGAAAGCCTCAAGCGCGGGCTGACCGCGCCCTACCTGAACCGCTGCCTGTACGCCGAGGACATCGAGAAGCTGCTGGCCGACATCCTGAAGGCCTACATGGACCGGGGCTACGTTGCCGCGCGCCCCTATGTGCAGGCGCAGGACCTCAGCAAGGGGCGGCTGGAGATCCTCATCGTGGAGGGCAAGGTGGAGGGGCTACTCTTGAAGGATGGGGACCGGGGCAGCGCCAACCTGACCACGGCCTTTCCCTTCGTGTCCGGCAGGCCGCTTAACCTGCGCGACATCGAACAGGGCCTGGACCAGATAAACCGCCTGAGCTCCAACAGCGCCACCATGGAAGTGAGCCCCGGCAGCGAGGCGGGCTTAAGCGTGGTCAGCATCGTGAACGAGCCCTCCTTCCCCGTGAGCGTGGCCGGCACCCTGGACAACCTGGGCGGCCTTTCCACCGGGCGGCACCAGGCCGCGTATACCGTCAGCGTGGACAACCCGCTGCGGTTGAACGATTTCATCACCTACACGCACCGCAACACCGTGCTTGAGTCCACCCGCCTGCGCGAGGCCGTCTCCGACAGCTTCTTCTACTCCCTGCCCTTCGGCTACTGGACCATGCAGCTCTCCTACAGCATGTCGGAGTACCACAGCCCGGTGGTCACCAGCGCCAACACCCTGGTGGCGCGCGGCACCTCCGAGACCTTTCGCGGCGAGCTGAACTACGTGGCCTACCGCGACCAGGACCAGAAGCTGACCGCCCTCATCGCCCTCAACAACAAGGCCACGCGCAACTATCTGGCCGACGAATTTCTGAGCGTCTCCAGCCGGAACCTGGCCGTCGCCGATGCGGACCTGAGCTGGCAGCGGCGCTTCTCCTGGTTCTCCGGCAATCTGGACCTGGGCTTCAGCCAGGGGCTGCGCCAGCTGGACGCCAAGGCGGACCCCGATGGCACGGGCGTCACCGCGCCCCATGCCCAGGGCGCGAAGATCCGCTATTCCGGCGGGGCCTTCGTGCCCTTCACCGTGCTGGGCAAGGACCTGACCTTCAGCACCCAGGCCACGGGCCAGTATGCCCTGGAGCCGCTCTACGGCTCGGAGCAGATAACCATAGGCAGCTTCTACACCGTGCGCGGCTTCAACCGGAACAGCCTCTCCGGCGACCGGGGCTGGTATGTGCGCAACGAGCTTTCCACCTCGCTGCCCCAGCTGCCCTACACCGACGTGACCCCCCGGCCCTTCATCGGCTTCGACGCCGGACGCATCGAGGGCTTCAAGACCACGCGCAACGCCAACCTGACCGGTGTTGCGGGCGGGGTGCGCCTGGCCGGCAAGCACTTCACGGGCGAGCTTTCCGCCGCCAAGGCCCTGTCCACGCCCATCGTCATCCCCCACGAGCCGGTGCAGTTTTCCGCCACCATGACCGTGAGCTTCTAGGAGCCCCCCATGAAACGACTTCCCACCGCCAGCGCCAAGGCCCTGACCTTTCTCTTGTGCGGAATGCTGCTGTTTCCGCCCCAGCTTCTGGCAGGCTCTCCTGTAGCCTCCGGCGCGACGAACACCAGCGTGACGGCCGCCGCAAACGGCGTGCCCGTGGTGAACATCGCCGCGCCCAACGCCTCCGGCCTTTCGCACAATGCCTACACCTCCTACAACGTCGACCCCCAGGGCCTGGTGCTGAACAACGGCAACACCAGCCAGGCCTTCCGGCAATCGCAGCTGGCCGGCCTTGTGGCGGGCAACGCAAACCTGGGCGCGGGCCCCCAGGCCAGCATCATCCTGAACGAGGTGACGGGCGGCGGGCGAAGCACCCTGGCGGGCTTCACCGAAGTGCTGGGCGGAAAGGCCGACGTCATCGTGGCCAACCCCTTCGGCATCACCTGCAACGGCTGCGGCTTCATCAACACCGACCGCGCGAGCCTGGTCACCGGCGCATCGAACCTTACGGGCGGGGTGCTGGGCTTCGACGTGCGCGGCGGCGACATCGTCATCGGCGGCACGGGCATAAACGCCAGCGCCCAGCAGACCCTGGACCTCGTGTCGCGCAAGATCAGCGTGAACGGCCAGGTGAACGCGTCCACCCTGAACATGGTGGCCGGGGCCAACAACTGGAACCACACCAGCGGCGCGGCGAGCGCCATCGCCTCCGACGGCTCCCCCGTGCCCGCCTACGCCATCGATTCGAGCGCCCTGGGCGGGATGTACGCCGGGCGCATCAGCCTGAAGGCCACGGAGGCGGGCGCGGGCGTGCGCGTGCAGGGCAACGCCGCCGCCACGGCGGACGACTTCACCATCACCAGCGCGGGCAGGATCGAAGTGACGGGCAAGCTTTCCGCCGCGCGCGACCTTGCCGCCACCAGCACCGCCACCGGCGCAGGCGCCATCACGGCCACGGACGCCAACCTCTCCGCCGCGCGCGACCTGGCGCTCAACGCCAGCCTGGGCGGAGCCACGCTCACCGGCGGCGGCATCGTGGCCGGTAGACAGCTTTCCTATCAACTGGGCAGCCTGACCGACACGGCCAGCGCCACAACGGGCATAACCGACGCCAACAAGCGCTACGGCGCCACCATGAATCTTAACGGCACGGGCGCCTGGGCCATCAACGGGGTGTCCTACGGGGCGGGCAGCGCCCTGGGCCTTTCCACCCAACGCCTGACCATAGGCAACACCGCCGCCACCACGTTCTACTCCGGCGGCACCATGAACCTGAGCGGCGTGGATGCGCTCACCTTGGGCAATGCGGGCCTCCAGTCCGTGGGGCACATGACCCTTTCGGCCACCAACCTCACCTCCGGCCTGCTCGACATCGGCAGCCTGGCCCAGGCGAAAAGCACCGGCGGCAACCTGTACCTGAACGCCGGGGACTTCGCCAAAAACGCCGGGACGCTGGCCACCACCGTCGGCGATATCGTCATCCGCTCCGGCTTAGGCCCTAATCTCTCAAACACTCCCTTTGAACACGGCTTCCGGAACGCCGGGTCCATATGGGCCGGAAATTTGCTGGACGTCGCCGACAGAAACGGCGCAGACACGCAGCAGTTTGAGATTGCCGGCACGGGAAAAATGGGTGGAAACACAGCCAACATCAAGGCCTGGAAGTTCCGCCTTTCGGACAGCGCCGTGCTTACGAGCATCGGCGACATGAGGATCGCCACCACCTCCGGCGACGCCACCGTGGCCTCCGGGGCCAAGATACTTGGCGTCACCGGCGGCGTGGGCACCTTGACCATGTCGGGCGCGAGCGATTGGCACAGTTTCTACAATTACGGGCTCGTCCACTCCGGACAGGATCTCGATGCGTCCACCATCGGCATTGGGGCTGACTCCGACAACACCGGCACCGTTTCCGCCGCGCGCAACCTGAAGCTGAAGGGCTTCGATCAAATGTATGGCAACTTCATCGCCGGGAACAACTTATCCATCAATGGGTCGGCCAACCTGTTGCCCAACGCCAACGGTTCGCCCAACGCCATGCTCAGTGCGGGCAACGATATCAACATCACCGCATATGACTTTCGTAACTGGTCCGTCATGAACGCCGGGCACGACATCAACATCGTCGCCAGCCATTTCTTCAGCAATGCCATCGGCGACTCGGGGAATATGCACTTGCTGTACCTTGCGGTTGTCCCGAATGCCGACCCCTACGCCCCCCTCGACTTTTACGTGGTGCGGAACACCAGCTACACCCCGCAAATCATCGCCGGGAACACCATCAACATCACCACCGGCACCAGATTGTCGGAGAACGTCGGCCTCATCTCAGCAAACACGGTAAACCTGTTCGGCGCCGGCATGCGCAACGGCGGCACCATCCGCGGCGCCACCGTCAACATACACGCTGCC
>NZ_DATMYK010000309.1:0-5942 GCF_035560995.1 Humidesulfovibrio sp.
CATGGTGGGCGACTACCTGACCATCGCCGGAACCGCGCCCGAGGCCGACCTGGATCTGGCGCGGGAGCTGGGCCTCACCGTGGTGCGCCCCGGGGCGGAACCCGCAGTGGAGCAGGAGCGCTAGCCATGCCCGGACTGCGCGAAAAGTTCTGGAGCGAACGCGGCAAGGCGTACCTCAAGTGCTTTTTGCGCACCTATCTGGTGGGCGCTTCCATGAACCCGCGCGGGCTCATGAGCGTGGGCCTTTTGTACGCCATGCAGCCGGGCCTGTGGATCATCCACCGCGAGGCCAAGGCGCGGGAGCAGGCGCTGAAGCGCTATGCCAAGCATTTCAGCTCGCATCCTTTCTGGGTGCCCTGCCTGGTGGGCATCTTTCTGGCGGTGGAGGCCGACATAGCGGGCCGCAGGCTGCCGCCGGAAGCGCTGGAGAAGGTCAAGAACACCACCAGCTACACCCTGTCCGCCATCGGCGACTCGGTGTTCGCGGGCAGTCTGCTCATCTTCTGGGCGCTTCTCACCTCGTGCCTTTTGCTCATGGGGCAGCGCATATTGCCTTTCTGTATCGGGCTTTTCTTTTTTCTTGGATTGCAGGGCTTCCGCGTGTACACTTTTCTTGGAGGCGTGCGCAGAGGCTTCAGTTTCCTGAGCGCGCTGAAGCGCTGGGATCTCATCAACTGGGGCCGGCGCATAAAGTTTGTGAACGCCGCCCTTTTGTTGTGGCTTTGGGCGCTGCTGTTCCCCAAGGGAGACGCGGCGGCCTGGGCTTGGGGCATGGGCGCGTTCGCCCTTGCCGGGGCCCTTTCCATACGGCCCGTGCTGCCCCGCTGGGTGGTGGCCGGAACCGTGCTGGCCCTGCTTGTGGCCATTCCCTGGCTCATGCTGCGGGCGGGCCTTGTTCCCGTGGGGCTGCCGCCTTTGGGCATGCCATAGGGCCACATAACGCATGACGGACAAAGACAGCGGTTGGAGATCATGACCGAGACGAGCGCCACATCGGATTGCGAGGCCAGCGCCGTGGGCGAGAGCGTGCGGCAGGTGCTGGTGGCCAATCAGCTGGGCCTGCACGCGCGGCCCGCCAGCCAGATCGCCCGCGAGGCCCAGGCCTTTGCCGCCAGCATCAGCATCACCGGCACGGGCCAGACCGTTGACGCCAAGAGCATTCTGGACGTGCTGACCCTGGCCGCCGGGCCCGGCAGCACCCTTGAGATACGCGCCAGCGGCCACGACGCCGAGCTGGCGGTGGAGAAGATCTCGCAACTTTTCGCCGCAAGGTTCGGGGAGAAATAGTGGCCAGAGCCATTGTTCGCGGCATCTCGGTGTCCACGGGCTTCGCCATAGGCAAGGCCGTGTTCGTCAACCGCAGGCACCACGCGGAGGTGCCGCGGCAGTCCGTGGCTCCCGCCCTGGTGGATGCGGAGGAGACCCGCCTGCGCCAGGCCTTCAGCGACGTGGAGGGAGACCTGGCCGCCGCGCGCGACCGCATTCCGGCCGAACTGGCCGAGCACCGCCACATCCTTGAATCTCACCTGATGATCCTGAAGGACCCCAAGCTCTGCGGAGCCGCGGCCAAGCACATCCGCGACCTGGGCGTAAACGCCGAATGGGCGCTGGAAAAGGCCGTGGCCGAGCTGGAAAAGGCTTTCGGCCAGCTTGACGACCTGTACATCCGCGAGCGTTTGCAGGACGTGCGCGTCATGAGCGACCGCGTCATGTCGCGCTTGCTCGGCGCCGTGCGCACGGAGCTGGCCGTGGAGGGCCGGGTCATCATCATGGCCCACGACCTGACCCCGGCCGACACGGTGATGCTCGAAGTGGGCAAGATCATGGGCTTCGCCACGGCCCAGGGCGGCAAGACCTCGCACACCGGCATCATGGCCCGCACGCTGGGCATCCCGGCCCTTGTGGGTGCGGGCGAGCTGGAGGAGCTGGTCAATGACGGCGACCTCGTCATCATCGACGGCGTGGGCGGCCGCGTGCTGGTGGACCCGGACGAGGACGAGCTGGCCGAGTTCAACGAGCTGGCCGACCAGTTCGAGGACTACCAGCGCCGCATCTACCGCGGCTGCCAGCTCCCGGCCGAGACCATCGACGGCTACCGCGTGCAGGTGCTGGCCAACATCGAACTCATCGAGGAAGTTGCGGCGGTGCTGGACAACGGCGGCGAGGGCATCGGCCTGTACCGCACGGAATACAGCTACCTGAACCGCACGGACCTGCCCGGCGAGGACGAGCTGGCGGACAAATATTCCGACCTCGCGGCCATCATGAGCCCGCGCAAGGTCATCTTCCGCACCCTGGACCTGGGCGCGGACAAGTTCATCGCCAGCTTCGGCGCGCTGGACGAGGCCAACCCGGCCATGGGCCTGCGCGCCATCCGCTTCTGCATGCAGCACCCGGAGCTGTTCAAGACGCAGCTCAAGGCCATTGCCCGGGCATCCGCCTACGGCAACGTCAGCATCATGTTCCCCATGATCTCCGGCCTGCGCGAGGTTCGCCGCGCCAAGGCCAAGCTGCGGGAGGCCCAGGAGGAACTGCGCGCCGAGGGCCGCCGCTTCAACCCGGACATGCCCGTGGGCATCATGATCGAGCTGCCCGCGGCCGTGATGATCGCCAGCATGTTGGCCGAGGAAGTGGACTTCTTCAGCATCGGCACCAACGACCTCATCCAGTACAGCCTGGGCATCGACCGCACCAACGCCCACGTGAGCTACCTGTACCAGCCCCTGCACCCGGCGGTGCTCAGGAGCATCAAGCACGTGGTGGACGCCGCGCACCAGGCGGGCATTGAAGCCAGCCTCTGCGGCGAGGTGGCCAGCGACCCCTTCTGCGTCCCCATCCTCATGGGCATGCAGATCGACTGCATTTCGCTTTCGCCCCAGGCCATTCCGGGCATCAAGCGCATCATCCGCCAGGCGCGGATGAGCGAGTGCAAATCGCTGTTGCGCGACGTTTTGGCCTGCCGCACCGTGGGCAAGATCAACCGGCTGGTGCGTGATACAATCTTCCACAAGTACCCTGAAGAACTTAATTTCTTTGCCTCGTTACTCGATAACGACGACCTCGGCGGTTAAATCCCATGTCTCAACCAAATCGCCATGCGGGCGAAAAGCTCATCGCCACGAACAAGAACGCGCGGCGGCTCTACGAATTCCTGGAAGTGCTGGAGGCCGGCGTGGTGCTCATGGGCTCGGAGCTCAAGAGCCTGCGCGAGGGCCGCGTGAACTTCATGGACGGCTACGTGCGCTTCAACAACGACGAGGCCTGGCTCACGGGGGTGCATATAGCGCCCTACGCCAACGCGGGCATGGACCCGCACGACCCCACGCGCGAGCGCAAGCTGCTGCTGCACCACCGCGAGATCGACAAGTTGCAGGCCCTGGCCGCGCAGAAGGGCCTCACCGTCATCCCGGTGCGGCTGTACTTCAAGAACGGCCGCGTGAAGCTTGAGATCGCGCTGGGCAAGGGCAAGAACGTGCACGACCGCCGCGACGACCTCAAGGAACGCGACCTGAACCGCGACACGGCGCGGCAACTGGCCGATTACCGCAAATAGCCCCGCCACCCCAGGGCGGGCCTTCCGGATGCCTCCCATGAACACCACCCCGGCCACCAGCCTTGCGCAGGGGCTTTCCCCCGCGCACCTGCGCTTCCTGGAACAGCTCTTCCCCGGCGAGGGGCTTTTGACCGATCCCACGCAGATGGCCGTGTACGGCGCGGATTCCAGCCGCCGTTCGGCCATGCCCTGGGCCGTCGTCCGCCCCCGGACCGAAGAGCAGGTCATCGAGCTTTTGAAGTGGGCCCAGGCCGAGCGCATGCCCCTGGTGCCCCGTCTGCGCGGCACCGGCATGAGCGGCGGCGCGGTGCCCGCCTTCGGCGGCGTGGTGGTCTCCACTCTGTGGCTGAACCGCGTGCTCGACATCGACGGCGACGACTTCTGCGCCGAGGTGGAGCCCGGCGTCATCACGGCGGAGTTCCAGGCCCTGACGCAGAAGCAGAAGCTGTTCTACCCGCCGGACCCGGCCAGCCTCAAAATCTCAACCCTCGGCGGCAACGTCTCCACCTGCGCGGGCGGCATGCGCGCGGTCAAATACGGCGTCACGCGCGACTACGTGCTGGGCGTGCGCGCCGTGCTGCCGGGCGGACGTGTCGTGGACGCCGGAGGCCGCACGCACAAGAACGTGGTGGGCCTCGACCTCACGCGGCTTTTCGTGGGCTCCTGCGGCACGCTGGGCATTTTCACCAAGCTGACCCTGAAGCTGCTGCCCCTGCCCGAGGGCTCGGCCACAGTGCTGGCGGCCTTCGGCTCCTTGAGCGAGGCCCTGAACGGCGCGCGCGGCGTGTTCCGCGCGGGCATTCTGCCCACGGCCATGGAGTTCCTGGACGCCAAGGCCTGCTGGGGCATCAGCCAGATCAAGGACGTGCCCTGGCCTCAGGAAACCACCAAGGCAGTCTTGGTGCTCAAGGTGGACGGCAGCAAGGCCGCGCTGGCCGCGGAGCTTTCCCGCCTGGAAGCCGCGCTGGCCCCGGCGCATCCCCTGTGCCTGCTGAAGGGCCTGGGCGCGGCGGAGGAAGAGCCGCTCTGGGAGCTGCGCAGGCTCGTCAGCCCGGCCAGCTTCCACCTGGGGCCGGACAAGCTGGGCGAGGATGTGGCCGTTCCGCGCGGCAAGACCGTGGAGGCCGTGGAGGGCTTTCAGGCCATCGGCGCGGAGCACGGCATCCACGTGGTGTGCTACGGCCACCTGGGCGACGGCAACACCCACGTGAACATCGTGTACGATGCGAGCGACCCGGACCAGAGCGCGCGCGCCAAGAAGTGCAAGGAGGCCGTGTTCAAGCTGACCTTGAGCCTGGGCGGCACCCTCTCGGGCGAGCACGGCACGGGCATCACCAAGGGGCCCTACGTCTCCTGGCAGCTGGGCGAGGAAGAGCGCCGCCTCATGGCCGGAATCAAGGATGTTTTCGATCCCCTGGGCATTTTGAACCCCGGCAAGGGGTGGGTGTAATGGGCGAGGACCAGAAGCCGAGCCAGCCTGCGAAACCGGCGGACTGCGTTCTCTGCGGCTGCTGCCTGGAGGGCTGCCCGCTCTTGGCCGCCACCGGGCGGGAGGAGCTGTCGCCCCGGGCCAAGGCGCTCCTCGCCGGGCCGAGCAAGTTCAAGGCGGCCAACATGGACGGGGGGCTGCCCGAGGCCGACGTGGCGGCCTTGACCGGCCTGTGCCTGGCCTGCGGCCGTTGCGAGAAGCTCTGCCCCCAGGGAGTCAAGGTGCCCGCGCTCATGGCGGCCCTGCGCGCCCGGCACCCGGGCTTTACGCAATGGCTGTGGAAGCAGTGGATCACCCGGCTGGGGCCCTTCTGGTCCCTGGCCGCGCGCGGCGCTGCATTGACGCCCGAAGCCTTTGTGCCCGCGCAGTTCAGCCTGGCCCTGAAGGGCCTGAAGGGCCTGCGCCCCGGCGCCGGGCTCGCGCCCTGGCTCACGATCACCACCTTTCCGACGCAGGCCTATGCCGAGAAATACGGCCAGCGGCCGGTGACGCTCTTTGACGGCTGCGTGGGCCAGGGGCCGCGCGCGGTCTGGGCCAAAACCGCCCGGCAGCTGCTTCAGGGCCTGGGCGCGAATGTGGTCGAGGCACGCTTCTCCTGCTGCGGCAGCACGTTGGGCGTTGCCGGACTGCCGGAGGAACAGGCCCAGGCGCGGCGCGGGAACATCAAAGCCTGGCGCGAGGCCGGACGGCCGCTCATCGCCACCTACTGCGCCACCTGCCGCAAGGGCCTGGCGGATTATGCGGACTGCGGGCTCTTTGCCGACGTGGACGAGGAAAAGTCCTGGGCGTCCAGCGTCACGCCCCTTTCGGCCCTGCTGGCCGGGGCGACGGCCAAGATTCAGCGCGGCGCGCCGAGCATCGTGGGCTACCACCGCCCCTGCCACGCCGACGCGGCGGATT
>NZ_DATMYK010000310.1:0-7364 GCF_035560995.1 Humidesulfovibrio sp.
GGTGTCCACCTCAAGCTGGTCGCCGTCGCGCAGTTTGGCGATGTCGTCTCCCACTTCCAGCAGCACCAGGCCCATGTTGAAGCCGTTGCGGTAGAAGATGCGGGCGAAGCTCTTGGCCACGACCACGGGAATGCCCGCGCCCAGGATGGCGATGGGCGCGTGCTCGCGGGAGGACCCGCAGCCGAAGTTCTCCTCGGCCACCATGATGTCGTTCTTCTTGACCCGTTTGACCCAGCCGGGTTCCAGGCCTTCCATGCAGTTCGATCCCAGCACCTCGGTGTCCGTGGTCACCAGGAAGCGGGCGGGAATGATGGCGTCGGTGTCGATGTGCGCCCCGACCTTGTGCGCATTGCCAGTGACGAGCATGTGTTTCGTCTCCTTATGGTTCGCGGCTTACAGCTTCGCGGGGTTCATGATCTCGCCGGCGATGGCGCTGGCCGCGGCCACGGCCGGGCTCCCCAGGTAAACCTCGCTCTGCAGGCTGCCCATGCGGCCCTTGAAGTTGCGGTTGGTGGTGGCGATGCAGCGCTCGCCACCGGCCAGAATGCCCATGTGGCCGCCCAGGCAGGGCCCGCAGGTGGGGGGGCCCACCACGGCCCCGGCGTCCATGAAGATGCTGAACAGGCCTTCGTCCATGGCCTGCCGCCAGATCTTGGGCGTGGCGGGCAGAATGATGAGCCGCACGTTCTTGTGCGCCTTGCGGCCCTTCAGGATGGCCGCGGCCTCGCGCAGATCCTCGATGCGGCCGTTGGTGCAGGAGCCGATGACCGCCTGGTCCACCTTGAGGCCCTTCAGCTCGTCCACGCCGCGCACGTTGTCCGGCAGGTGCGGGCAGGCCACCTGGGGCTGCATGCCGCTGACGGAGATCTTCAGCTCGCGCTCGTAGACCGCGCCGGGATCGGCGGCCAGGGTCTGGTCGCCCTTGCGTCCGGCGGCGGCGCAATAGGCGAGGGTCTTGGCGTCGGCCGGGAACAGGCCCACCTTGCCGCCCGCCTCGATGGCCATGTTGGCCATGGTCATGCGGCCTTCGATGGAGAGAGCGTCGATGACCGGGCCGCCGAACTCCAGGGCGCGGTAGAGCGCGCCGGAAACGCCGATTTTGCCGATGACGTGCAGGATCAGGTCCTTGCCGCCCACGAAAGGATCAAGGACGCCGTCGATGTCCACGCGGATGGTGGGCGGCACCTTGAACCAGGTCTCGCCCAGGGCCATGGCGCCGGCGATGTCCGTCGATCCCATGCCCGTGGCGAAGGCACCCAGGCCGCCGTAGGTGCAGGTGTGGGAGTCCGCGCCAACCACGATGTCGCCGGGGCCGACGATGCCCAGCTCCGGCAGGAGCGCGTGCTCCACGCCCACGTTGCCGCCCTCGTAGTAGTGGGTCACGCCCATTTCCTGGGCGAACTCGCGCACCACCTTCACCTGCTCGGCGGAGTCGATGTCCTTGTTGGGCGTGAAGTGGTCGCACACGAGCGACACCTTGTCCTTGTCGAACACCTTGGTCGCGCCCATGGCCTTGAAGCTCTTGATGGCCAGCGGCGCGGTGATGTCGTTGGCCAGGACCATGGACACGCGGCAGTTGACGATCTGCCCGGCGCCGTTGATCTGCTCGTCCGTGTGCGCCTGCAGGATTTTCTCGGCTAAAGTGTGGGACATTCCTCGTTCTCCTCTCTCATTTTCTCCAAACGGTTGAGCGCATTGATGAAGGCCATGGCGCTGGCCACGAGGATGTCCTCGTTGGTGCCGCGGCCCACTGACATCTTGCCGTTGTGTCCGATGCGCACGGTAACGGTGGCCTGCGCGTCGGTGCCGCCGGTGACGGCGTTGATCTGGAAGCGGTCCAGGCAGGCGTCGTAGCCCACTATCTTGCCGATGCAGCGGAAGAGCGCGTCCACCGGGCCCTCGCCAAAGGACGTGGCGCGCTTGAAGTCGGCGACTTCCTCGCCATCCAGAATCTCCATGACCATGGCCGCGTGGGGCGGCACTCCGCCCGTGCCGGAGAACACGCTCATGTCCTTCAGGCGGTACTTGTCGCGGCGGCGGTAGACCATCTCCAGGACCAGCGCCTCCACGTCCTCGTCAAAGACGCGCTCCTTCTTGTCGGCCAGTTCCTTCACCGCGGAAAAGACCACGCCGAGCTGCTGCTCGTTCAGCTGGTAGCCCAATTCGATGAGCTTGGCCTTGATGGCGTGGCTGCCGGAGTGCTTGCCGATGACCATGTCCGTGCCCTTGCGGCCCACGGATTCGGGCGTCATTATCTCGTAGGTCAGTGGATTCTTCAGCACGCCGTCCTGGTGGATGCCGGACTCGTGCGCGAAGGCGTTGGGGCCCACGATGGCCTTGTACGGCGGGATGGGCTGGCCGATGATCTGCGAGAGCCTGCGGCAGCTGGGATAGAGCTGCTCGGTCTTCACGCCGCAGTCGATCTTGTACAGCTCGTGCCGGGTGTGCAGGGCCATGACCAGTTCCTCAAGGGAGGCGTTGCCCGCGCGCTCGCCGATGCCGAGCAGCGTCACCTCGGCCTGCCGGGCTCCGGCGCGGATGGCCGAGAGGCTGTTGGCCACGGCCAAGCCCAGGTCGTTGTGGCAGTGCACGCTGAATACGGCCTCGCCTGCGTTGGGCACGTTCTTCAAGAGGTAGCTGATGAGCTCGCCGAACTCGAAGGGCTGGGCGTAGCCCACCGTGTCCGGAATGTTCACGGTCTTGGCCCCGGCGCGGATGACGGTCTCGCAGACCGTGGCCAGGAACTCCCAGTCCGAGCGCGAGGCGTCCTCGGCGCTGAATTCAACGTTGGGGCACAGGCTCACGGCGTGTTTCACCGCAGCCTCGGCCATGGCCAGCACCTCCTCGCGCGATTTGCGCAGCTTGTGGGCCATGTGGATTTCGCTGGTGGCCAGGAAGGTGTGGATGCGCGGATGCTTGGCGCCCTTGATGGCCTCCCAGCCGCGGTCGATGTCCTTGGTCAGCGCCCGGCACAGGGCGGCCACTTGCACATCCTTCACGGACGCGGCGATGGCCTGCACGGCCTCGAAATCGCCCTGGCTGGCGGCGGGAAAGCCCGCCTCAATGATGTCGACGCCCAAAGCCTCCAGCTGGCGCGCCAGGCTGAGCTTCTCCTCCAGGTTCATGGTGGCGCCGGGGGACTGCTCCCCGTCGCGGAGGGTGGTGTCGAAAATGTACACGCGATCAGACATAAATCCTCCTCGCTTGGTGGTGTGAGCCTATCCGCTTCGCGGACCGGGCGCAAGTTTGACAAAACACGCAAAAACGAAACGCGGGCAAATGCCCGCGCGTGATACGTCCCAGTGGGTGACACCCTGGACCGGAGACTTATGCTTTCAGAAAAAAGACGGAAAGAAAGCCCGGTCTACGAGGGGTCCCGCTGGGACTTGCGTAGGATCAGGGCGGTGCGCAGAATGGCGGCGCGACTGAAGGCGACGCTGTTCACGGCGTCGGCGGAAGACTTGTATGTGGCGTTGGTCTGCATCATTTGTTTCTCTGCTGCGCGGTTCGGCCTTGAGGCCGAACATCGTGCAAGAAGCTTATGCCATGCGCGGGCGGACTTTGTCCAGCGCCTCGCGCAGCCAAAATCAGGTCCGCTCGTGCTGCTGGTCCTTCTGATCCTTCTGGTCCTTCGCAACCAGTTTGGAGCCGCGCGGCGAAAGAATGAACAGCGTGTAGATGGGGCCGCTGACGAGGTAGGCCAGGAAGAACACGAAGCCCAGCATCTTGGGGCGCGAGGCCACCATGACGAAGAGCAGGATCACCGTGACCATGGAGCTGAAGGGATGCGCCTTGATGAAGCCGTATTCCTTGAACGAGGCGTAGCGCATGGTGCTGACCATGAGGAAGGACAAAACATACACCAGCACCAGGCTGGCCGTGGGCAGCACGCCGGTGAGCCAGGCCTCCGGCAGATGCGGGGCGAAAAGCACCAGGCTGGCCAGGGTGCTGGCCTGGGCCGGAATGGGCAGGCCGATGAAGAACTTCTTGCTGGTGACGGCGGCCTGCACGTTGAAGCGGGCCAGGCGCAGCGCGCCGCAGGCCACGAGCAGGAACGAGGCCATGAGACCGAGGGTGCCGAACTCCGAGAGCTGCCACTGGTACATCATGAGCCCCGGCGTGGCGCCAAAGGCCACAAGGTCGGCCAGGGAGTCGAACTGCACGCCGAATTCGCTGGTGGTGTTGGTCAGCCGGGCGACCTTGCCGTCCAGGCCGTCGAACAGGCAGGAGCCAAGGATGCACAGCGCCGTGTACTCGAACTTGCCCTCAATGGACCAGATCATGCCCAGAAAGCCCAGGAACAGGCTCGCCGTGGTGAAGAGGTTCGGCAGTATGTACACGCCCTTGTGACGGGGCAAAGCCTTTTCCTTGGCCATCATTTCTCCCAGGCTCTTCCGGCGGGCCTATTTGCGGACGGCGAGGGCCGTCTCACCCGCGCGGACGGTTTCGCCCACGTAGACCTTAACAGCATAGTCTTCGGGCAGATAGAGGTCAACTCTGGACCCGAACTTGATGAGGCCGAAGCGCTCGCCCCGGCGCAGGATGTCGCCGGGCTCGGCCCAGCACACGATGCGCCGCGCGATGAGGCCGGCGATCTGCACGATGGTGAAGCGGTCGGCTCCGCGGCCCATGACAACGATGTTGCGCTCGTTGTCGGTGCTGGCCTTGTCCAGGCTGGCGTTGAAGAACTTGCCCGGGATGTAGCGGATGAGTTCGACGCTGCCCTCAACGGGCGCGCGGTTCACGTGCACGTCCACCACGCTCATGAACACGCAGACCACCTGACGGATCTGCCCGGTGACGGGGTCCGGGGCGAAGTCCACCTTGACCACGCGGCCGTCCGCCGGGGAGATCACGGCATCAAGGTCCTCCGGCGCCACGCGTTCGGGGTCGCGGAAGAAATGCACCACGAAGCCGGTGACGATGAGCAGGATGAGGGCCAGAAGCCACCAGCCCATGGCCGCGAAAACCAGAGTGGTGAAGGCCGAGAGGCCGATGGATGGCAGGCCTTCGAGGCTGAGTCCGATGGTCGGTTTGCGCATGTGCTGCTGCTCCTGGAGGAATAAAATCGCGGCGCGGTGCCGGACCAGAAGCCACTACCCGCCATTGGGCCCAAGGTCAACAGCGGGATGCTTTGCTTTCCGATCGGAGCTGTCGTATACGCAAGAGTAAGGATTCCCAACGCCCAACGCCAAGGGAGGTCGGCATGGAGACTTTGGACGCCATCATGACCCGCCGCAGCATCCGCAGATACACCGGTGAGCCCGTGCCCGAAGCGCAGGTGCAGACGCTGCTCTGCGCCGCCATGTCCGCGCCCAGCGCGGGCAACCAGCAGCCCTGGCAGTTCGTGCTCGTGCGGGACAAGACCCGCCTGCACGACATCGCGCGCATCCATCCCTACGCGGCCATGGCGCCCAAGGCCGCCCTGGGCATCCTGGTCTGCGGCGACACGCGGGTGGAAAAGTATCCCGGCTACTGGGTCATCGACTGCGCGGCGGCGGTGCAGAACCTGCTCCTGGCCGCCCACGATCTCGGCCTGGGCGCGGTGTGGACGGGCATCTACCCCATGCAGGACCGGGTGGAGGCCTTTGCCAGGCTCTTCGACGTGCCGGCTGGCGTCATCCCCCATTCCTTCATCCCCGTGGGACGCCCGGCGGAGGAGAGAAAGAGCGAGGACCGCTTCCGGCCGGAGCGCGTGCACCTTGAGCAGTTCTGAGAAGGAAGGCGTCTAGGCTTCGGGCTGTGCGGCCTCGGGCATGCCGCGCAGCACCGCGTAGCCGACCAGGGCGGACAGCAGCGAGCCGCACAGGATGCCGAGCTTGGCCAGATCCGTCTGCTCCGCTCCTGGGAAAGCCAGACCGCTGACGAAGATGGACATGGTGAAGCCGATGCCCGCCAGACACCCCGCGCCCAACATATGGCGCTGGGTCACGCCAGAGAGCTTGGGGCTCAGACCAAGGCCGGTCATGGCCAGGACGGCCAGACACACGCCCACGGGCTTGCCCAGGGCCAGCCCCAGGCCCACGCCCAGGGAAAGCGGGCTGGTGAGCGAGGCCAGAACGTCACCGGAAAGGGCCACCCCGCCGTTGGCCAGGGCGAACACAGGCATGATGATGAAGGCCACCCAGGGGTGCAGCAGGGCGTCCAGGCGTTGAAGCGGCGTCTCGGCATCGCGGCAGGCGCCACGCAGGGTCAGCACGATCTTGTGCAGGCGGTCGTTGGCCAGCATGCCCCTGTCCGTGCGCTCGCTGCCCAACTGATCCAGCAGAGCGTGGCTCTTGGCCAGCATCTCCGCAACGCCCATGCGCGGCCGGGCCGGAATGGTCATGGCCGCCAGCACCCCGGCCACGGTGGCGTGCACGCCGGAATGATAGAAGCACAGCCAGGCCGCCGCACCCATCAGAAAATAGACAATGGCCCGGCGCACGCCCAGGGCGTTGGCCCCCGCCATGCCCGCCAGTATGGCCAGGCCGAGCCCGAGGGCGGGCAGATTCAGCTGGCCCCCGTAGAACACGGCGATGACCAGCACCGCGCCGATGTCGTCGGCGATGGCCAGGGCGGTGAGGAAGACCTTGAGGCTGGCCGGAATGCGGCTGCCGAGAAGCGACAGCACGCCGAGGGTGAAGGCGATGTCCGTGGCCATGGGGATGCCCCAGCCGCGTTCGTTGCCGCTGCCCCACACAAAGGCCAGGTACACGGCCGCGGGCACAACCATGCCGCCCACGGCGGCCACGATGGGCAAAAGCGCCTTGCGCGCGCTGGAAAGCTCGCCCGCCAGAATCTCGCGCTTGATCTCGAGCCCGACCACGAAGAAGAACACGGCCATGAGCCCGTCGTTGATCCAGTGCAGCAGGGACAGTTCGAGGACCGCGCCCCCGGCCCCCAGGCTCAGGTGGACTTCGCGCAGCCGGGCGTAGGAGTCGCCATAGGGCGAATTGGCCCAGACCATGGCTGCGGCTGTGCAGGCCAGCAGCAGCAGGCCGCCGGCCGCGCTCGTCTTGAAGAAGCGGTTGAAGGGGCTCAAAATGCGCTCGATCGGCGCTCGTTTGACTGTACGCATGGTCCTCCCGGTTGTGCCGTTAGGGCCGTTTTCGCCGCAGGTGCCGTGGGCGGGCCGCCCGCTTTGCCGCGCCTACCGCCCGATGCCGTAGTGTTTGAGGCCGAATCGGGCCAGAAGCTCCGGCTGATAGAGATTGCGGCCGTCGAAGATCACGCGGCCGGAAAGCGTGCGCGCCATGCCCGCGAAGTCCGGGTTGCGGAACTGGTTCCAGTCCGTCACCACGGCCAGGGCGTCGGCCCCGTCCAGGGCCTCGTACTGGCCGGAAACCAGCTCCACCAGGGCGTTTCCGGAAAGCTCGGCCTCG
>NZ_DATMYK010000311.1:0-12033 GCF_035560995.1 Humidesulfovibrio sp.
GGTTGGGCCAGTCCGCGCGCGCCTCCAGCAGCCTGCGGCCGGTGAGGCGTTTGCGCAGCCACATGACGCGCGCGGGAGCGGTGAAAGGATTGGCCGGGCGTGAGTCCGAAACAAAGAGAAGGCCCGCCTGCCTGGCGGGCCTGAAGATCAGGTGATGCTTGCGGCCCTGGCCATGGAGGGTGAGCACGGTCACCTCATCCGTTGGGCCATGGACCTTTTCAACGCGCTGTCCCGAAAGACAGTCCGACAGCTCGGCCGCCAGGAAGCGGAAGAAGTTGGCTTCCAACCGGAACCTCCTGGCAGTTTCCTCCTGTCCAAAGGCCGCTTCCCGCCGTCGCGGGGGCGGAAAATCCAAAGACGAAGCCGTCCGGCGGCCGCTGGCCGTTGTGCGGGGCTAGTCGCCCCGGACCATTTCGTCTTCTTCCTGTTTGCTCTTGCAGTTGATGCACAAAGTGGTCATGGGGCGGGCCTTGAGCCGCGCGATGCCGATTTCCTCGCCGCATTCGACGCACACGCCGAATTCGCCTTCCTCGATGCGGGTGACTGCCTGCTGGATCTTTTTGATGAGCTTGCGCTCACGATCGCGCAGACGCAGGGTGAAGGCCCGGTCGGACTCGGCCGTGGCACGGTCGGCCGGGTCAGCGTACACCTCGACGGTTTCGGTCATGTCGTCGATGGTGGCCTGCCCCTTCTGGAGGATGTCCTCCAGCATGGAGTTGAGCATGTCCCGGAAGAACTGAATGTCCTTAGCTTCCATGGGCAATCTCCTGGATGGGAGGGACGGCCTGGCGGATGCGCCTTGCTGGCCCCTCCGAGTACAAACGAATGCGCCTGATAAACCAAAACCAGAGGTGTTGTAAAGGCCCTGGAAATTGGCGTCCCGAGATGTTTTCCGGGAATGATTCCCGCAAGCTTTGTCTTGCATGCGCATCTCTCGGGTGTTAGTGAACGCTTCCTGCCGCCGGGTTGTGAAAAAATCTGGAAAAGTTGAGCTGTGCGCTTGACAGGTGGGGGGGGCAAAGGTAAAAGGGGCTCCCTTTTGAGCGGGAATAACTCAGCGGTAGAGTGCAACCTTGCCAAGGTTGAAGTCGCGAGTTCAAATCTCGTTTCCCGCTCCAAAAGAAAAGGCGGCATAGCCAAGTGGTAAGGCAGAGGTCTGCAAAACCTCCATCCTCCGGTTCAAATCCGGATGCCGCCTCCAAACGAGCGGGAATAACTCAGCGGTAGAGTGCAACCTTGCCAAGGTTGAAGTCGCGAGTTCAAATCTCGTTTCCCGCTCCAGGCTCACTACGGGGGGCCGACTCCGGTCGGCCCCCTTTGATATCTCTCTGATGGCGAGGCGCCGCGTGGCAGCCGCCCGCCCTCAGCCCATGAGCGGGAATAACTCAGCGGTAGAGTGCAACCTTGCCAAGGTTGAAGTCGCGAGTTCAAATCTCGTTTCCCGCTCCAGGTTCTTCACGGGGGCCGGTTTCGGCCGGTCCCCGTTTTACATCTCCGCGGCCGCGCGGGACGCTTGCGCAAGATGAGCGGGAATAACTCAGCGGTAGAGTGCAACCTTGCCAAGGTTGAAGTCGCGAGTTCAAATCTCGTTTCCCGCTCCATCATACAAACAAAAAAGGCCGGTCCCGCAGGACCGGCCTTTTTCTTGGCCCGACGTTTGAGGCGTTAGCGCAATTCGCCCCGGCTGGAGCGCACCTGCAGTTCCTGCAGGATGAGCCGCTCGTATTCCGGGTGCAGGCGCTCGTCTCCCGGCAAATCGCCGGAAGGCTCGCCCGGCAGCAGCTGTCCGGCGCTCATGACGCGGGTCAGGTGCTGCGTCTCCTCCCAGAAGTCCAGCAGTTCGTCGTCCCCCAGGGACTTGATCTGCTCTTCCAGGGTGAAGGATTCTTCAGATATCGCGAATTGTCCCATTTGCTCGTGTTCCTTGCACATAAAGTTGCGGCCGTGTCTGACCGATGTCTTTGCATGAGCGATACGCGTTTCCGTTGCAGCCGTCAAACCGCGCCAGGGGACACGCCCCAGGTGCCTGGCGAGCAAAAATGCATTGACAAAGCGCCCGGATGCTGCAACTGAATTTAGGAGTCAAGAGCCGTGCCTGCCGCGCGGCGGCCGTGCAAGGTGCAACCAAGGAGCCGGAATTATGGAAGAGAATGTGAGACGCCAGGACGACGCCCTGATCCAGCTCGTCACGTTCAGCATCGGCGAAGAGGAATTCGGCGTGGATATTCTCAAGGTGCAGGAAATCATCCGCACCATGGAGATCACCCGCGTCCCGCGCGCGCCCGAGTTTGTGGAAGGCGTCATCAACCTTCGCGGCAAGGTCATCCCCATCATTGATCTGCGCCGCCGCTTCAAACTTGCGGACCGCGCCCACGACAAGCACACCCGCATCATCGTCATCGAAATCAGCAGTATGGTCGTCGGCTTCGTGGTCGATTCCGTGTCCGAGGTGCTGCGAATTCCCTCCAACACGGTGGAGCCGCCCCCGCCAGTTGTGTCCGGGCTTGATTCCGAGTACATCAGCGGCGTCGGCAAGCTTGAGGACCGGCTGCTCATCCTGCTGGATCTGAACAAGCTCCTGAGCAGCGAGGAGCACGCAGCCCTCGGCGTGGTCTAAACCGACTGCGCGACTTAACGCCCTTATGGCCGCCCCTTCGCGCATCCGGCGAAGCGGCGGCCTTTTTACTTGCCCCTTGAGCTGAAACGCCGCCGGATTCCGGGTCTGGGCGTAATGGAGCCGCGTTCCGTGCAATTCCCCTCCAGTCTGGACGAGTTCTTCAAAGGTCAGGGCGCGGCCCTGCGCGTGTTCAAGAGCGGACCCGGCACCCAGGCCCTGCTGGCCCACAGCTTGCGCGCCAAGGGGCAGGAGGTTGTGCTGGTGGCCGCGGGCGCGCGGGAGTTCCGTGAACTCCACGCCCTGCTGTCGCTCTTTGCCGGCGTGGACGACGAGTTGACTCCAAGCTTCGAGAGCCCGGTCATCGCCCTGCCGCAGCATCTGCCCAAGAAGCCCACTGCCGAGGACTGGGGCCAGCGCTGGGCCGCCCTGCACGCGCTTTCCTTCGGCCGCAAGCCGCGCATCATCCTGCTCACGGTGGACAATCTGCTGCCGCGCTGGCCCGCCCAGGACGTGGTGGAGCAGAACGGCCTCACCCTGACCAAGGGCGAGGACATGTCGCCGGAACTGGTGCTGGAGCAGGCCATCGCCTGGGGCTACGTGCGCCGCCCCGTGGTCACCGCCCCTGGCGAAATCGCAGTGCGCGGCGATATCGTGGACATCTACGCCGCAGGCTATCCGCTGCCCCTGCGCCTGGAATTCTTCGGCGATACCCTGGACGAGCTGCGCCTCTTCGATCCGGCCACGCAGCGTTCCCGCGCGGACCTGAAGGAAGTGACGCTTCTGCCCGTGGCGCCGGCGGTCTTGAATCGCCAGACCATGGAGCAGGCCGTGGACCTGTGGCGCCGCCTGCGCGTCAGCGGCGAGATGGCCGTGGGCGAAGAGCGCGAGCTTTCCGAGCGCCTGGAACGCGCGGACACGCAGATCTGGCCCGGGCTCTTCTACCCCGAGGCCGCCACCCTGGACAGTTTTCTGCCCCAGGACGCCGTGTATATTCTGGCCTCCTCGCAGGAGCTGCGCAGCAGGCTGGAGGACCAGCACGCGGGCTGGCGGTCCTTCCTGGAGCGCGAGCAGGCCGAGAGCGGCTGGCGCTGGCCCTTGTCCTCCCTGTGCTGGCCCGAGGAGCGCGCCCGCAAGACCTGGCTGGGCAAGCGGCAGATCGTCTTCGAGGACCTGGTCATGGGCCAGGAGAAGCTCGGCCTGGACCTGCCGGAGAAGAGCTATCAGAGCTTCGGCGATCTTTTCTGGCGGCCGGATCAGGCCCGCAGGCCCTGGACCGCGCTGACCACGGCCCTCAAGGACTGGAGCGCCAGCGGCGCGCAGGTGGTGCTCTCCTTCCATTCGGAGCGTTCGCGCAAGAAGTTCCTGGGCTTGGCGGAGCAGGAGGGGCTGGCGGTCAGCCAGTCCTTTGTGGCCGGCGGCAAGGGCATCAGCGCGCTCATCTCGCCCCTCAAGGCGGGCATGGAGATTTCCAGCTGCCAGCTGTCCATTCTGCCGGAGGACATCCTCCAGCCGGAGGCCGCGCCCAAGGTGCGCGCCGACCGCAAGCAGGCCTTCGAGGGCCTGTCCCGGCACGACGACCTGGCGGCGGACGATCTGCTTGTGCACCGCGACTACGGCTTGGCGCGCTTCGGCGGGCTGCACCACCTGAAGATCGGCGACGTGGCCAACGACTACCTGCTGCTGTTCTTCGACGGTGAGGACAAGCTGTACCTGCCCGTGGACCGCCTGAACCTCGTCCAGCGCTTCAAGGGGCCGGAGGGCGTGAACCCCCGGCTGGACAAGCTGGGCGGCAGCCTGTGGGCCAAAAGCACGGAGCGCGCCCGCAAGGCCATTGAGAAGATCGCCCAGGACCTGGTGGAGATGTACGCCTTCCGCCGCGTGGCCAAGGGCTACTCCTACGGTCCCCCGGGCGAGATGTACCGCGAGTTCGAGGCCACTTTCGGCTTTGAGGAGACCCCGGACCAGGCCAAGGCCATCGACGACGTCTTCGCCGACATGGGCGGCACCGAGCCCATGGACCGCCTCGTCTGTGGCGACGTGGGCTTCGGCAAGACCGAGGTCGCCCTGCGCGCGGCCTTTCGCGCCGTGCACGACGGCCGCCAGGTGGCGCTTCTGTGCCCCACCACGGTGCTGGCAGAGCAGCACTACCAGACCTTCACCCGGCGCATGGAGGGCTTTCCCGTGCGCATCGGCATGCTCAGCCGCTTCGTGCCGCCCAAGCACCAGAAGGTCACCATCCAGGCTGCGGCGCGCGGCGAGGTGGACATCCTCATCGGCACCCACCGGCTCATCTCCGGCGACGTGGAGCTGCCCAAACTCGGCCTGCTCATCCTGGACGAGGAGCAGCGCTTCGGCGTGAAGCACAAGGAAAAGCTCAAGCTGCTGCGCAAGAACATCGACGTGCTGACGCTCACCGCCACGCCTATTCCGCGCACGCTCCAGCTCTCCCTTTCCGGCATCCGGGGGCTTTCGGTCATCGAGACCCCGCCTGAGGACCGCAAGCCGGTGGAGACCGCCCTTGTGGAGCGCGACGACACGCTGCTCGGCAACGTCCTGGCGCGGGAGCTTGAGCGCGGCGGGCAGGTGTTCTGGGTGTACAACCGTGTGGAAGGACTGGAGCAGGTGGCCGAGTACGTGCGCAAGCTGGCTCCCGGCGCCCGCGTGGGCATGGCCCACGGCCAGATGAGCGAACGGGCGCTGGAAGACGCCATGCACGGCTTCTGGCACAAGGAGCTGGACGTCCTGGTGTGCACGGCCATCGTGGAATCCGGCCTGGACTTCCCCAACGCCAACACGCTCATCGTAGACCAGGCGCAAATGTTCGGCCTGGGCCAGCTGTACCAGCTGCGCGGCCGCGTGGGCAGAAGCGACCGCCAGGCCTACGCCTACTTCGTGGTGCCCAGCCTGGACCGCCTGCCGGAGATTTCCAAGCGCCGCCTGCGCATCATTCTGGACCTGGACTACCTGGGCGCGGGCTTCCAGGTGGCCATGGAGGACTTGCGCCTGCGCGGCGCGGGCAACATTCTGGGCGAGGTGCAGAGCGGCCAGATCGCCCGCGTGGGCCTGGACCTGTTCCTGGAGATGCTTGAGGAGGAGGTGCGCCGTGTGCGCGGCGGCCCGCTGAAGCAGGAGACCGACCCGGAGCTGACCTTCGTGTTCGAGGCGCACCTGCCGTCGGATTACGTGGGCGACGCCAAGGAGCGCCTGCGCTACTACAAGGCCCTTTCCAGCGCGCGCACCCTGGCCGTGCTGGCCGACCTTGAGGCCGAGCTGCGCGACCGCTTCGGCCCCTTGCCGCCAGCGGCCCGGCAGTTCGTCAGCGTGCTGGAGGTCAAGGCCGTGCTCTCGCGCCTGCAGGTGCTCAAGGCCGAGCTCTCGCCCGCCAAGGCCGTGCTCAGCTTCAGCACGCAGGCCAGCGCCGTGGCCCCGGAAACGCTCATCGCCTGGGTGGGCGACTCTTCCCGCCAGGCGCGGCTGTTGCCGCCTTCCAAGCTGGAGCTGCGCTACCCCGAAGGCCTGGACGTGCGCGCCGGGTTGGAGTACCTGCGGAGCGAGTTGGAACTGTTGCTGGACAGCGGCGCACCCGCGCCGCACAAGGTCGGAGCATGAAGATACGCCGCCGCACTGCGCTCATCGCCCTGGTCCTTGTGGCCGGGCTGTTGGCCGCCCTGGTTTTCGGGGCGCCCGCCTGCGTGCGCCGCGCGCAGGACGAGGTGGGTGTGGTGGCCCGCGTCAACGGCCAGCCCATTCCGCTGGAGCTGGTGGAATTCCAGTACGATCTGCTGCACTTCGACGCGCTTTCCGGCACGCTGCCTTCCGTGGGCGCGCTGCGCGAGGCCTATGGCGAGATCCTGGGACAGCTCATCGCCCAGGAGCTGGTGGCCCAGGAGCTGGCCAAGCGCGGCCAGGAGGTGAGCGACGAGGAACTGGCCGAGGCTGAAGCCAAGGTCCGCGCCGACTACCCCGACGACAGCTTTGACCAGATGCTGGCCGAGGAATTCATCGACCACAAGATGTGGCGCAAGCAGCTGCGCTATGTCTGCGGCATAGAAAAGTTTCAGCGGCTTGTGCTGCGCCCTTCCATCAAGCTGGACTATCGAGATGTTGAAGCCTATTACCGCGGGCACTTGGCGGCTTTCCGGCTGCCGGAACGCGTGCGCGTGCTCGTGGTGCGCGCGCAGGAGCGCGCCCAGGTGGAAAAGGTGCTGGCCCAGTACCGGCAGCAGAAGAACACCGCCGCCCTCACCGAGGCCTTCCCCGGCGTGCAGGTGCGCGAAGTCACCGTGCCGCGCGAGCTTTTGACCCCGGCCTGGGCCGACGCCCTGCACGGGGACAAGGCCAATGGCGCGGGCGGGCAGGGGGCCATCCTGTCCGGCCGGGCTGGCTTTGAGGGGCTGCTGCTGCTGGAGCGCCTGGGGGCCGAGACCCTGGACATCGCCCAGGCCTACCCGCAAGTGGAGGCTGCGCTGCTTGAGGAGCGCCTCCAGCAGGCCTTCGATGCTTGGCTGGGCAAGGCGCTGGACGCCTCGGTGATCATGGTCAGCGAGCGGCTGCTGCACAAGAAGGACAATGAGGACCTGCCCCCGGAGCCAGCGGCGGAAGCGCCGGACGAAGCCGGGAACGCCAGCGCGGGCGAGGGGCAGCAGGACGTTGCAAGCGGCAACGAGACAAGGTAGGGTTCCCCGGGTTGGGCGTTGTCCAAGTCTCGGGATTGTTGACGGAGAGCGTAAAGGAGCATCATGCGCGTACCTGGAATTTTTCGGGCCGGAGGCCTCGTCTTCGCCCTGGTGCTGTTTATGGCCCTGGTGTGGCGGTCGCCCGCCCTGGCCGACGACCTGCTGGTTGATGGCGTTCTTGTCGTGGTCAATGGCAAGATCATCACCAAATTCGAGCATGACGAGCGCATGCGTCCCATCTACGAGCAGACCCGGGGCCGCCAGCTGAGCACGGAGGAGATCACCCAGGTTTCCGCCCTGCGCCAGCAAATCCTCGACCAGCTCATCGACGACATCCTCATCCAGCAGGATGCCGAGCGCTACAAACTCAAAGTCACCGATGCCGAGGTCGAGGACCAGGTGAAGGACTTTTTGAGCAAACGCAACCTGACCGAGGACGAGTTCAAGCGTCAGCTTGCGCTGCAGCGCATGACCAGAGCCGACTTCGCCCGCAACATGCGCCGCGACATGATCCGTCACAGGCTCATCGGCGGCGTGGTCACCAGCAAGGTCGTGGTGACGGATACCGAGGTGGAGCAGCGCTACAAGGAGCGCAAGGCCGAGTTCTCCAAGGACAGCATGGTCCAGCTGTCGCTCATCCTGGTGCCCTCCGGCATGTCCGCCCTGGAGCTCAAGAGCCAGATCGAGGGCGGACAGCTGACCTTCGCCGAGGCGGCCAACAAGTACTCACAGGGCCCCGGCGTGGGCCACGGCGGCGACATCGGCTTCATCGCCTGGAAGGATTTGGCCCCCGAATGGAACACCGCCCTTGCGGGCCTCAAGCCCGGCCAGATCAGCACGCCCGTGCGCGTGCAGGACTTCGCCGGGCTGCTGCAGGTTGTGAGCTTGAAGGAAGGCGAGGAACTGCCCCTGGACGCCGTCCGCGAGCAGATCTACCAATCCTTGCACGAGGCCAAGTTCGAGAAGGTCTTTCAGGAATACATGCTGAAACTGCGTGAAAAGGCAGTCATAGAATACCGGAACTTGTAGGGTCCTTCGGGGCCGATGCGGGGCGTGCACATGAATTTGATGGAGTTGGGCGGGCTTCTGAAGCAGGAGCGGGAACGGCGGGGCTTGTCCGTGCGCGATGTCATGGACGCCACGAAAATCAGCCGCCGCAACCTGAACGCGCTGGAGGACGGCGCGGTGAAGCTGCTGCCGCACCCTGTGTATTTGAAGGGGTATGTGCGCAATTATGCCCGCCTTGTGGGGCTGGCCCCCGAACCGCTCGTGGCCGTGGTTGATGAGCAGTCCGACGGCGATTCGGGCTACGTGCCCCAGGTGCCCACGCCCGCCGCGCCCGCCGTGCCGGATGCTCAGGTTGCCGAGCCCACGCCGAGCGAGCCCTCATTGACCGAGACTGAGCCTGCCGTCACCCCCGCGGAGACGCTTTCCTCCGGACCTGCGCCGGACGTTGCGCCCCTTGCGGAGTCTGTTGCCGCGCCTTTGGCCGCGCCCGCTGCCGAAGCGGTCTCCGAGCCCGACTCTTGGCCGGCTGCCGCGCCTGTCGCCGCGCCCGTCCAAGAGAAGGCGGAGGAACCGGAGAGCCAGATCCGCTTCCCCAAACCAGCCGATTTGACCCCAAAGCCGCGCCGCCGCGCGTGGCTGTGGGTGGTGCTGCTTATCCTGGCCGCTGGCTGCGCGGGGCTGGTGTACCAGTTCCAGCGCATCCAGGCCGAGACGGAACCGGCCGCGCCCGTGGCCGCGCTGCTGCCTGCGGAAAACGCTACGAACGCCACGGACGTGACGGACACGAACTCCACCGAGTCCGGCGCGACCCTGCCGGAAGCCAACGCCAGCGAGGCCGCGCCCGCCCCGAGCCAGGCCCCGGCTGTGTCTCCGGCCGCTTCCGGCTCCACGCCCTCGGCCATGCCGGAGTTCAAAACCGGCGCGCCCATGGCTTCCGCGCCCCTCACCGGGGCCAGCGTGGCCAGCGCGCCCATCGAAGTCTCGCGCAAGGCCCCCCAGCCCGCCGCCGCTCCGGAAGCCCGCACGCAGGGCATGCAGGAGCTGGTGGTCATTGGCAAGCCGGGCGAGTCCTGCTGGGTTGAGGTGAGCGAGGGCCAGCGCCGCAAGACCTTCACCCTGCGTGATGGCGACAGCCGCCGCTTCGAGTTCTCGCAAAAGGCCAAGATTCGTCTGGGCAACGCCGGGGGCGTGAGCTTCCAGCTGAACGGCGCGTTCTATCCCTACGAGGGCCAGCGCGGCCAGACGGCCACCCTCGAAATCGGCAACTAGCTAGGGGCCGGCCGGGAGTAGGGCATGGAGTTCACCGAAAAGGCCCTGGTGCTCAGGGTGGGCCGCTTTCGGGAAAACGACGTCTGGGTCAAACTTTTCTGCGCGGGCCGTGGTGTCATCACGGCCTTCGCCTTTGGAGGCAGCCGCAGCCGCAGGCGCTTTTCCGGCTGTCTGGACCAGTTGGTACTGGCCTCCTTCTCGGTGGGCACAAGCAGGCGCGGCTCCTACCACGTGCTGCAGGAGGGCGAGCTTCTGCACGCCTATCCCGGCCTGCGGGCCGACCCGCGCAAGCTGGGCCTGGTGGCCCACTGCCTCAAGTTTGTGGAGGCCGTGCAGGTGGGGCAGGACGGTGCGCGCCGGGTGTTCGACCTGCTCTGCGAGACGCTGTCCACCCTGGAGGACGGCTCCGTGGGCGCGGAAATGCTGCCGCTTCTGTTCAAGGCCAAGCTGACCTTTGAGCAGGGACTCAAGCCGGACCTGGCCCTGTGCGTGCATTGCGGCCGCCCGGCCAGCGACCATGCCGCCTGGGACCACGACTGCGCCGAGGCTGATATTTCGCAGCGCCTGGCCTTTTCCGTCGAACGCGGCGGCTTGGTGTGCGGCCTGTGCGACGACGTACCTTCCGAGCCCCTGTGCCTGGGGTCGGTGCGGGTGCTGGAATGGATCGGCGCAAGCCGCCCGGCGGACTGGCCCAGGCTGGCCGTGGCGCCGGACATGCGCCGGGAGCTGGGCCGCGTGGTGGACCGCTTCGTGGCCTGGCACCTGGGCTTGCGCTGGGAAAATGGAACGTACAGAAAAATCTAGGTTTCTGGAGTCGATATGAACTTTCAAGACGTGATCCAAACCTTGCAGCGCTTCTGGACCGACCGGGGCTGCGTCATGGTGCAGCCCTTTGACATCGAGTGCGGCGCGGGCACCTTCAATCCGTCCACCTTCTTCCGCGTCATCGGGCCGGAGCCCTGGAACGTGTGCTATGTCGAGCCCTCGCGCCGCCCCACCGACGGCCGCTACGGCGAGAACCCCAACCGCCTCCAGCACTACTACCAGTTCCAGGTCATCCTGAAGCCCAGCCCGGACAACGTGCAGGACCTGTACCTGGACTCCCTGCGCGCCCTTGGCGTGGACCCCGCCGCCCACGACATCCGCTTCGTGGAGGACGACTGGGAATCGCCCACGCTCGGCGCCTGGGGCCTTGGCTGGGAGGTATGGCTGAACGGCATGGAGGTGACGCAGTTCACCTACTTCCAGCAGGTGGGCGGCATCGACCTCTTTCCCACCAGCGTGGAGATCACCTACGGCCTTGAGCGCATCTCCATGTACTTGCAGGAGAAGGAATCGGTCTACGACCTGAAGTGGAACGACAAGGTGACCTACGGGCACGTGTACCACCAGAACGAGGTGGAGCAGTCCAAGTATAATTTTGAACTGTCCGACGCGGCCATGCTGTTGGACATGTTTAATAAGTTCGAAGGCGAGTGCAAAAAACTCTGCGAGGCCGGGGTTCCCTGGCCCGCCTACGACTACTGCCTCAAATGCTCGCACACCTTCAATCTGCTCGACGCACGCGGGGCCATCTCCATCACCGAACGCACGGCCTACATCGGCCGCGTGCGCGCCCTGGCCTCGGCCATCGCCGCCCTGTACGCCGCCCAGCGCGAGGCCCTGGGCTACCCCATGCTCGAAACCGCCAAATAGCCGGAAGTGAGTCGATATATGTCTGAATTCATTCTTGAGATCGGCACTGAGGAGATGCCCGCGCGCTTTGTTCCGCGCCTGGGCGAGGAGTTGGTCGAGCTGTTCGAGCGCCTGCTGGCCGAGGCCAGAATCGACCACGGCGGCGTGCGCGCCTTCGCCACCCCGCGCCGGCTGGTGGCCCACGTGTCCGGCCTGTCTTTGGTGCAGCGCCTGGAGGAGGAGATCGTCTCCGGTCCGCCGGTCAAGATCGCCTATGCCGACGGCAAGCTGACCAAGGCGGGCGAGGGCTTCGCCAAGACCCAGGGCGTCACCGAGGCCGAACTGTTCATCCAGCAGACTCCCAAGGGCGAATACCTGGCCGCCAAGAAGACCGTGGGCGGCGGAAAGACCCTCGACATCCTGCCTGGCCTCTGCCTCACGGCCTTCAAGTCCCTCTCCTTCCCCAAGCGCATGAAGTGGGGCAGCCTGGACTTCCTCTTCGGCCGCCCCTTGCGCTGGGTGCTGGCCCTGCTGGACGCCGACGTGGTGCCCATCGAGATCGCCGGCCTCAGCTCCGGCCGCACCACTTTGGGCCACCGCGTGCTGGGCCCCGGCCCTTGGACCGTGGACAGCGCGGCCGACTATTTCGACATCATCCGCGACAAGGCCAACGTTGTGCTGGATGCGCGCGAACGCCTGGAGCTGGTGAAGAGCGAGGGCGACCGCCTGGCCGCCAGCATCGGCGGCAGCGTGGTTTGGGACGAGGGCCTGCTGCTTGAGGTGGCCAAC
>NZ_DATMYK010000312.1:0-5825 GCF_035560995.1 Humidesulfovibrio sp.
CCCCAGACCCCCGCCAGAGGGCACAAGGCCCTCTGGACTCCCTGTGGCGCTGGGCTTTGCTTCAGGTGCAAAGCCGCCTGAAGCAAAACCCAGCGCGAAGGGTCCGGGCGGGGGGAGTCGGGCGAAAAACAGCGCCAGCCCTGGCGGATTTGGCCCCGCTCCTCAGCCACCTTTCGATCTGCCCCAAACGAGAAGCCCCGGAGCGCTTTTGCGCTCCGGGGCTTCTCGTTTGACTGCGGGTCCAGGGGGTGCATACCCCCTGGCGGGGTCAAGGGGCGGAGCCCCTTGCTCTTCTCTTACAGGCCCTTGCCCAGCGCCTCGGCCAGGCCGGGGATGGTGTAGTCCTCGGGCTGGATGTTCGGCGTGAAGCCGAAGCGGGCGAGGGTCTTGGCGGTGACGGGGCCGATGCAGGCGATCTTGACGTCGGGGTACTTTTTCAGGGTGTCGGGCGAGAGCAGGGTGAAGAAGTTCTCCACGGTGCTTGAGCTGGTGAAGGTCACGGCCTGGATCTTGCCTTTTTCCAGGGCCTCCACGATCTCGGCCGGATCCTGCTGGGTCAGCTTGGTCTCGTACACGGGCAGGATGCGGACATTGGCCCCGGCCTTGGCGAGTTCCTCGGGCAGCACCTCGCGGGCGACCTTGGCCCGGGGGATGAGCACGTTCTTGCCCGCGATGCCGCGCTCGAGCAGGCCGGCGACGACTTCCTCGGCCACGTACTTGGGCGGGATGAAATCCGGGGTGATGCCGCGCGCCTTGAGTTCATCGGCCGTGGCGGGCCCGATGGCGGCCACGCTGATGCCGCCTATGGCGCGGGTGTCCAGGCCGATCTCCGCCAGCTGGTTCCAGAAGTGCTTCACGCCGTTGACCGAGGTGAAGATGAGCCAGTCCACGCCGCCCAGGGTGAGGATGGCCTTTTCGACCTCTTCGTAGTCGTCGAGGGGCTCCACTGTGATGGTGGGAAATTCGAACACGCAGGCGCCCATGTTTTTCAGCACGTCGGCCAGGTCGCTGGCCTGCTCGCGGGCGCGGGTGACGACCACGCCCTTGCCCAGCAGGGGCTTTTTCTCGAACCAGGAGAGCTTGTCGGCCAGGGAGCACACGCCGCCCACGATGATGATGCTGGGCGCGGCGAATTTGCGCTTCTCGGCCTCGGCGGCGACGTTCTCCAGAGTGCTGACCATGCTCTGCTGGTTGCAGCGGGTGCCCCAGCGCACCAGGGCCACGGGGGTGTTCTTGTCGCGGCCGTTCTTCATCAGGTTGCCGGCGATCATGGGCAAATTCTTGACGCCCATGTAGAACACCAGGGTGCTGTTGCTCTTGCCGTACACTTCCCAGTTGTGGCCGGACTCCTCTTTGGTCGGGTCCTCGTGTCCGGTGATGAAGCAGACGCTTGTGGTATGGTCGCGGTGGGTGACCGGGATGCCCGCGTAGGCCGGGGCGGCCACGCCAGCGGTGACGCCGGGCACGACCTCAAAGGCGATGCCCGCCTCCACGAGTTCCTCGGCTTCCTCGCCGCCGCGACCGAAGACATAGGGGTCGCCGCCCTTCAGGCGCGCCACGCTCTTGCCTGCCTTGGCCTTGTCGATGATCAGCTGGTTGATCTGGTCCTGGGGCAGGGTATGGTCGCCGCCCTTTTTGCCCACGTAGATGATCTCGGCGTCCTTCCTCGCGTATTTGAGGAATTCCTTGTTGGCCAGGTAGTCGTAGACCACCACGTCGCAGGTCTCGATGAGTTCCTTGGCCCGGACGGTCAAGAGGCCGGGGTCGCCGGGGCCCGCGCCGATGAGGTAGACTGTGGACATGGTTTTCTCCAAGCTGGCTTTGCGTATCATGGTGATGGCCCGCGCATCGGCCAGGACCACGGAGGTCTCGACCTGGCGCGCCGGAATGTTCCAATAGATGCGGAGAAGTGTTTCCTTTTCCGCAAACGAGGTCAAGGTGAAGCCGTGCTTCTGGTAGAAGCGCACGGCCCAGTCGGCGGCGGCCCAGGTGCCCATGAGCATGGGCCGCTGCGTAATGCCCATCAGGTGCGTCAGTAATTTCCCGCCCAGACCCAGGCCACGCTGCGCAGTGCGTACGTACGCATGGCGTATGAGGGCCACGTCGCCGATGCCGCCGGGCGCGTCGTTGTCCACGTTCTGAACGCCCATGACGCCCACGAGTTCGCCACCCCTTTCCGCGCCCCAGAAGCGCACGCCCGCGGCGATCTCCGCCCGCAGTTCCTCAAGGGGCATGTACGGCTCGTGAAAGCGGTCGGCCGGGATGACTCCCTTGTACGCAGACGCGGCATCATTGACGATCTCCGCCATGAGCGGCTCGTCTGCGGCCACGCAGGGCCGTATGCGTATCTGCGCAGCGGCGTCCACCGGGGCTAGTCTCCCTCGGCCAGGGCGGCCTTGAGGCGCTCCTGCAATTCGGAGAGCTTGGCCTTGGCGTCTTCCAGCCCGGCCAGCTTCTCGCGCTCCACGGCCACGATGTCCGCCGGGGCGTTGTTGGCGAAGCCGGGCGCGCTGAGCTTGCCCTTGAGGGCGGCGAGCTGCTTGTCCAGCTTGCCCAGTTCCTTGTCCAGGCGGGCCACCTCGGCGTTGAAATCCACGATGCCCTTCAAGGGCACGAAGATGCGCGCGCCTTCCACAACCGCCGTGCCGCTGGCGCGGGGGCCGGTCTTGCCGGGGCCGATGTCCGCCGAATCGATGCGCGCCAGCTGGGCGATGAGGTGCGCGTTGTCCGTAAGCACGGCCTGGGCGCTGTCTCCCGCGTCGCCGGTATCGACAATCAGCGGCAGCTTCTTGGCCGGGTCGATGCACAGCTCCGTGCGGATGGTGCGCACAGCGCCCACCACGCCTTGGAAGAAGGCCATGTCCTTGGCAGCCTGGGCGCTTTTGCACTGGGGCCGGCGCGCCGGGAAGGGCGCAAGGGCCAGTTCCTTGTCCGTAATGCCGGGCAGCACGCTCCAGATCTCCTGGGTCACGAAGGGCATCACCGGGTGCAGCAGCACCATGGTTTCGGAGAGCACGGTCAAAAGCACGCGGCGGGTGGCGTCCTTCTTGGCCTCGTCCTCGGCGTAGAGGTCGCCCTTGGCCATTTCCACGTACCAGTCGCAGAACTCGTTCCAGATGAACTTGTACAGTCCCTGGGCGATGTCGTTGAAGCGGTACTCCAGGGTGGCGCTCTCCACCTCGTCCTTCACTTCCTCCAGCCGGTGCAGAATCCAGCGGTTGGCCAGGGGCGCGCTCACGAGCGCCTCCTCAAGCGTGGCCGCGGGTTCGCCCGGCAGGTTCATCAGCGCGAAGCGGGCGCTGTTCCAAATCTTGTTCACGAAGTGGCGGTAGCCCTCGATGCGCTTTTCCGAGAGCTTGATGTCGCGGCCCATGGCGGCAAAGGCCGTGAGGGTGAAGCGCAGGGAGTCCGTGCCGTACTTGGCGATCATCTCCAGGGGGTCGATGACGTTGCCCGTGGACTTGCTCATCTTCTTGCCCTGCTCGTCGCGCACCAGGGCGTGGATGTACACGTGGTGGAAGGGCACCTGCTCCTGGAAATGGATGCCCATCATCATCATGCGCGCCACCCAGAAGAACAGGATGTCGAAGCCCGTGACCAGCACGCTGGTGGGGTAGTAGGCCTTGAGCTTGTCGGGCGTGGCACCGTCCTTGCCGGGCCAGCCCATGGTGGAGAAGGGCCACAGGGCCGAGCTGAACCAGGTGTCCAGCACGTCGTCTTCCTGCTTCAGGGCCCCGCCGCACTTGGGGCAGCCATGCGCCAGGTCGGCCGGGTCCTCCACCTGCACGATGAGCTCGCCGCAGGCCTCGCAGGTCCAGGCCGGAATGCGGTGGCCCCACCAGATCTGCCGGGAAATGCACCAGTCGCGGATGTTGTCCAGCCACTCGTAATAGGTCTTCTCCCACTGGGCGGGGAAGATCTGGGTCTGCGCGGGCACGGCCTCGCGCGCGGCCTTGGCCAGGGGACCGACTTTCACGAACCACTGCTCGGAAACGTGGGGTTCGATGACGCTCTTGCAGCGGTAGCACTCGCCCACGCTGTGGTCGTGGTCGGCGATGTCCACCAGCAGGCCTTGCGCCTCCAGGTCGGCCACGACCTTGTCGCGGCACTCGCCCTTGGAAAGGCCCCGGTAAGCCTCCGGGGCGTTCTCGTTCATGTAGCCCTTGTCGTCGATGACCGGGATCACGGGCAGCTTGTGGGTGCGCGCCAGGGCCCAGTCGTTCATGTCGTGGGCCGGGGTGATCTTGAGCGCGCCGGTGCCGAACTCGATGTCCACGTAGGCATCGGCGATGACCGGAATCTCGGTGCCGACCAACGGAAGGATGACCTTCTTGCCCACGGCGTGCGTGTAGCGCTCGTCCTCCGGGTGCACGGCCACGGCCACGTCGCCCAGCATGGTCTCGGGCCGGGTGGTGGCGACTATTAGCTCACCACTGCCGTCCGCAAGCCGGTACCGGATGCGGTAGAGCTTGCCCTTCTTGGGCGCGTGCTCCACCTCGTCGTCGGCCAGGGCCGTGTGGCAGCGGTTGCACCAGTTGACGATGTAGTTGCCCTTGTAGATGAGGCCCTCGCCGTACAGGCGCACGAAGACCTCGCGCACGGCCTTGGACAGGCCCTCGTCCAGGGTGAAGCGTTCGCTCGTCCAGTCCACGCTCGCGCCCATGCGGCGGATCTGGTTCAGGATGCGGTCGCCGTATTCCTTCTTCCAGTCCCACACGCGCTCGATGAAAGCTTCGCGGCCAAGGTCGTCGCGCTTCTTGCCCTCTTTCTTCAGCTGGCGCTCCACCACGTTCTGCGTGGCGATGCCCGCATGGTCCGTGCCCGGCACCCAGAGCACGCTTTTGCCCTGCTGGCGCATGAAGCGGCACAGGATGTCCTGAAGCGTGAGGTTCAGGGCGTGGCCCATGTGCAGCGCGCCCGTGACGTTGGGCGGCGGAATGACGATGGAATAGGGCTCCTTCTTGCCGGAGAGCACGTCCTGCGGATCGGGCGAGAAGGTCTTGTTGTCCTCCCAGTGCCTGCCCCAGCGGGCCTCCACGTCTGCGGGCTCGTAGCCCTTGGGCAGCGCGGCTTCCTGGGCGGGAGCGGCGGAATTCCGGGGAGCGGTGGCGTCGGACATGAACTCTCCTTCAAGCGCGTTCGGCCGGAACAGCGGCGGCTGGTTCGCCCCCGGCGGGGCTTCGCCAATCCGGGACTCCGCCTGCCAGGCCGCTTGCCAGGGGGCCCGGGCGCGGATAGGGTGCCGGAAACCCTGGGGGCGGCAGATGACGCGCGTTTTCGTCTTGTGGGATGACTCGCACCTGTGGGGCCTGCTTGTGCTGCGCGCTTTGCGCGCGCTGGGCGTGCCCCACGGGATTTTACGCGCACATGACATAGCCGAGGGCGCGCTCTCTGGCAAGTGCGGGGCCTGCGGCCCGGCTGGCGGGCACTCCGCAATCTCCGGCGCTGGCGAGTCGCCCCCTTCCCTGCTCCCCACTTTGCTTATCGTGCCCGGCGGTTGGGCGCGCGGCAGGGCCCTGCGCCTGGGCGAGGCCGGTCTTGCGGCCATCCGCGCGTTTGTGGACGGCGGCGGCAATTACTTGGGTTTCTGCGGCGGGGCGGGCCTCGCCCTCACCTCTCCCAGCGGGCCGCGCGCAGGCGAAAGCCTGAACCTGTGCCCCTGGGGGCGCATGGGCTTTGCCGGACGCCTGCAACATTTCCTGTCCGGCGATGTGCGCCTGGACCTCAACGCTTCCGCAGCCTTTTCCCGCGACGCTTCCACCGCCGCCTCCGCAGGCGGCGGGCTCATCCCCCCCGGCGCCGCGCATACCCTGGCCCAGGTGTGG
>NZ_DATMYK010000313.1:0-6396 GCF_035560995.1 Humidesulfovibrio sp.
CGCGCCGCCCACGAAGAAATCGTTGCCGTTGTTGCCGGTGAGGATGTCGTTGCCTGCGCCGCCGACGATGGTGTCGTCGCCGTGGCCGCCGGTGAGGATGTCGTTGCCCGCGCCGCCGATGATGGAGAACGCGCCGTCGACGGCGGCCGAGCCGTCGAAGACCATGCTGTGGTCCGCCGTCAGCGCGTGGCCGTCAACCGTCAGCACGCCGCCGATGTCGCCCCAATCCGTGGAGCCGAAGGTGGCGGGGCCCGGGAAGACGATGTTCGTGGCGGCATCGCCCAGGATGATCTCCTCCACGCCCTTGACGGTGTCCAGGTCGTGGGTGTCGTGCCCGTTGTCGGTGAAGTACAGGACATCGTGCCCGGAGCCGGCGTTGATGCTGTCCTGCCCGTCGGCGTCGTTCAGCGCCGTGCCCATGAAGATGGCGTCGCTGCCTGCGCCCGTGGTCACCGTGTCCGCGCCGGTGCCCGCGTCCACCAGCACGGCCTGCGGCCCGCCGACGATGTTGTCGTTGCCCGCGCCGCCGTAAAGGGAGTCCGGCCCGCCGCCGCCGACTATGGTGTCGTTGCCGTCGCCGCCCTGGAGGTTGTTGGCGCTGCTGTTGCCGATGATTTCGTCATCGTAGCCGCTGCCCACAACGTTGACGATGCTTGAGGCGATGCTGGCCGACTGGTGGCTGACAAGATCGAAGGTGTAGTGGCTGTTCAGGTCCACTTCCATGGCGTGCTGGCTGCCGGAGAGGTCCAGGGTGGTGGTGGTCGTCGTCTGGCCGGTGTTGCCGGGGTCGTTGTTCTGGTTGTCATGGGTGGTGTCTATGACAGTCGTGCTTCCGGCCTGATCGGAGATGATGACTCCGCCGGTGGCGCCCTGGCTGCCGCCGCCGGGTTGGGTGACGGTGATGACCGTGGTGGTCTGACCGGACGAGTTGGTTGTGGTGGTGAAGGTAATGACGGAGCCGGGGCTCAGCGTCAGGGAGTTGCCCTGGTTGCCGGGATCAAGCGCGGCCTTCGCCGCCGCATCGGCCGCGGCTTTTGCCGCTTCGGCCATGGCCATGGCCTGCTGGGCCGCGAAGGCCTCGGCCTGGGCCTTTGCCGCCAGGTCCGCCGCGGCCTTGGCATCAAGGGCGGCCTTTGCCGCCGCATCGGCCGCGGCCTTTGCCGCCGCGTCCGCCGCGGCCTTGGCCGCTGGATCGCCGGAAGCCGCCGCCTCTGCCGCGGCCTTTGCCGCCGCCTCCGCCGCGGCCTTTGCCGCCGCCGCGTCCGCCGCCTTGGCCTGGGCCTCGGCCGTGGCCTTGGTGGCGGCGTCCTGCGCGCCCTGCACCTTGGGATCCTTGGTCTGCTGGCCCTGGGGCGAAATGGTGTCCCTGGTCACGCCCTGCTGCACGCCGGTGGTGGTCAGGGCCTGGAAGTACTTGAATTCCTGCGGGGTCATGACCATGACCGGGCCCGCGCCGAACTTGCCCACCTCGACCTTCACGCCCGCCTGGGACAGCACCTGGAAAGCCCCGCCGCCCAGTGGCTGCACGATGACGGGCTTGCCGTCGAAGACCATGACCAGATGGCTTTCGCTGGCGTTGGGCTGGCCCGGCTCGGGCACGGTGTGCGCCGTTTCCGTGCCGCGGATGCCGATGGTGGCCAGCGGGCTTTGCATCTTGAAGGATTCGGGGTTCTGCTTGACGATTTCGCCGGTGACGGCGCGGAAGGTGCCCTGGGCCATCTTGAACAGCGCCTGGCCGGAGCCCTTGGAGGAGTCGTATACGTACTGGTCGAGGCTGACCTTGGAGCCTTCGCCCACGTTCAGGACGGTCTTGTCGAGGAACTGGATGGACCCGGCCGAGCCCTTGGCCGTGGCCAGGGTGTCGCCCTTGAACACCGGGCTGCCGATGGAGAGGGTGCGGGAGCCCTCCGGCCCGACGGCCGTGACCTGTCCCTGGATAGCTTTTGCCGAGCCGATTTCCTGCGCCATGGGGAACTCTCCTCTCTCGAATGCGGGAGGCGGGCGCGGGCGGGCCGAGAAGATGTCGGAGCACGGACGCGCCTATCCTGATACTACGCTCTATGCGTGTACGTATCAGGACGGCAAGGCTCCGTCAATGCGGCATAGGGAAAGCTGCTTCCTGGTGGGCTAGTCTTTCTTCTTGGATTTTTTGACTTTCTTTTCAGCCTTGGCCTGCTGCTTGGGCGCGGCCTTGGCCTCTTTCTTGACCTTGGCCTTCTTGCCCTTCTCCGCCTTGGCCGGGGCCTTGTCCTGGGCGGTCTCCTTGGCCTTTTTGCCGCGCTTGCCCTTTACGGTGTCCGCCTCCGCCGCTTTGCGCTTGGGCGGCAGGGACTGGTACAGCGGGGCCTTGCCCACGCCCAGGAAGCCGGGGTGCACGCCAAGCTCGCCGGCGGCCTGGCCCCAGGACTTGCCGTCCTTGCGCAGGCTTTCCACCTGGGCCGGGGTGACGCCCGCCACATGGGCCAGGGCCTCGGTGCGGGTGCGCTCCAGCCGGTCGTCCGAGGCGTTCAGCGCGTCCTCGGCCTGCTTGGCGGCCTCGCGTCCATGCTTGCGGGCCTTCCAGGCCTCGTCGCGCAGGCGGTTGTTTTCCTCAAGCACGGTGTCCATGCGCTTCAGCACGGCGTCGTCGTTAATGGCCAGGGCCTGGCCGGGCCACGCGAACAGGCCCAGCAAGAGGGCCGTCGCGCAGGCGCCGCGGGCCGCGGCGTGTGAAAGGCGTTTCAGGGGGCTGGTTTTCGTCTGGGCTGCGGTGAGCCGGGGAAGTGCCGTCATGGATTCTCTCCGCTTGTAACGCCGGGCGCGCCGACGTGGATTGGTTTAGGGACGGTCCGGGCCCTGGGGCTGCCTGCTCGCTGCGGAAACCAGGGCCAGGGCCAGGGCTGCGGCCGTGGCGGGCACGTGCAGCACGGGCGAGAAGGCCGCGCCGAAAATGAGCGCGGTCACAAGCCCCAGGCCGAAGCGGCCGCGCCCGCGCAGGGCGCAGAAGCCCGCAGCGGCCAGCACGGCCAGCGGGCCGCCCGCTCCCCAGCCCGCCAGCAGGCGCAGGGCGGAGGAGGGGATGTCGAAGGCGTACACGGGCAGCCCCTGGGACTCGTCGTCCCAGAGCAGGCCTTGAAATTCGGGCATGGCCAGGGCCACGGGCTGGTCCAGGGGCAGGCCGGTGAAAAAGCCCCAGGGCTCCTGCGACAGGGCCTCGAAGGTGGCGGCCTGGTGCCAGGCCAAGCCCAGTTCGTCGCCGCCGCCCAGGTGCGGCAGGGGCAGCATCAGCGACATCCACGCGGCCAGGGCGCAGGCCAAAGCCATGGCCAGCCGCAGGCGGAAGGGCCCGCGCTCCAGAAACACAAGCATGAGCGCGGCGGCAGCCAGGCCGGGACGCGAGAACCCGGCCAGAAGTCCGGCCAGGATGAGCCAGCGCGCCAGACGCGGCTGGCCCGGAACCGGCCCGTCCTCCAGTGTGGCGGCCAGACCCAGGCAGAGCAGAAAGGCCAGGATGTCCGCCGTGCCCGCCGCCTCGCCGAAAAGATAGCCCCCGCCCAGCACCAGGCTGCGGGCCATGATGGCGGTGAGCAGAAAATCGAGCACCACCAGCGCGCCCAGGGCCGCGCCAGCGTTCGCCAGGGTGCCGCGTTCCGGCGCGCCGAAGCTCCAGGCCCACAGCCCGGCGAAGACGGCCAGGGCGGGCAGGCGCAGTTCGCTCATCAGGGGAGCCAGGTGTTCGGCCTCGGCCAGCAGGGGAACCAAAAGCCGCGCCAGCAGCCAGCCCGAAAGGGCCAGCACGATCCCGACGGCCGCCAGGGGCCAGCGGGGCTGGTCGCGGTCCGCGCGGGCGCTGGCCGCCTGGAACAGGCAGACAACGAGCGCCACGGCCGAAAGCGTGAGCCAGGGCGCGAGCCCGCGCAGGCCATAGGCCGCGAAGACGCCCGGCCGTTCGGCCAGCTTGCCCGCCAGCACGGCGAAGGGCGCGGCCACAAAGGCCGCGAAATAGGGCAGGGGCGCAAGCAGTCGCAGCCGGCGTCCGGTCATGGGCGGCCTGCGCGTCGGCGCGGGTGATGGTTCTGGTGCTGCATGGCCCTGGTGTTCCTCGTGCTCGGGGAGGTGTCCCCGAAAGGGCGCATAGCGCGTTCCTGCGCCGGGGTAAAGGCCGCAGGTCCACCGCCAGCGTCGGCCCGCGTCGCCTGTGCCGGGCTAGAGCTCCACCTGGGTGCCCAGCTCCACCACGCGTCCCGGCGGAATGCCGAAGAATGTCGTGGCGTTCCAGGCATTGCGCGACATGAAGGCAAAGAGGCTCTTGCGCCAGCGCATCATCCTGGAGGTTCCGCCCGTGAGCAGCGTTTCGCGGCCCAGGTAGAAGCTGGTGCTGGCCATGTCCATGTGCAGGCCGTGGGCCCCGGCCAGGCGCAGAATCTCCGGCACGCTGGGCGTCTGCATGAAGCCGTAGCGGGCGATGATGCGGAAGAAGCCGTGGCCCAGGCTGGTCACCTGCAGGCGCTCCTTGCCGGAGACGAAGGGCGTCTCGGCCGAGGAGATGGACAGGAGCAGAACCTGCTCGTGCAGCACCTTGTTGTGCTTGTAGTGGTGCAACAGGGTGATGGGTGTGCCCGTGGCCGAGACGGACATGAACACCCCGGTGCCGGGAATGCGCAAGGGGGGCTTGCCCGCCACCATGCTGTTCAGGAACAGTTCAAGCGGCAGGCCCATGGATTGAAACTGGCGGCCCAGGGCGGCCTTGCCGTCGCGCCAGGTGGCCATGGCGGCCATGATGAGGGCCGCCACGGTGAGGGTGAACCAGCCGCCGTCCAGGATCTTCAACAGGTTCGAGCCCAGGTAGGCCACGTCGAACACCAGGAACAGGGCGATGAGCGGCGCGGTCTTCCACATGGGCCAGCGCCACAGGGTGTGCACGACGAAGAAGAAGATGACCGAGGTGATGGCCATGGTGGCCGTTACCGCGATGCCGTAAGCTCCGGCCAGCCCGCTGGAGCTCTTGAAGGCCAGCACCAGGCCGATGCAGGCCAGCATCATGGCGTTGTTCACGCCGGGCAGGTATATCTGGCCCTTGGTCTCCGCGCTGGTGTTGATGATGCGGATGCGCGGGCAGTAGCCCAACTGCACCGCCTGCTGCGTCAGGGAATACACGCCGGAGATCATGGCCTGCGAGGCGATGACCGTGGCGATGGTCGCCAGGGCCACCATGGGGTAGAGCAGCACCTGCGGCACCAGGCCGAAGAAGGGGTTGAAGGCCATGTCGGGCTTGGCCAGCAGCAACGCGCCCTGGCCGAAATAGTTGAGCATGAGCGAGGGCAGGACCACTGTGTACCAGGACATGCGGATGGGCTGCCGGCCGAAGTGGCCCATGTCGGCGTAAAGGGCCTCGCCGCCGGTGATGCACAGGACCACCGAACCGAGCACCACCATGCCGTGCAGATGGTTCTCCACGAAGAAGCGCACGGCGTGGACGGGGTTCACGGCGGCCAGAATTTCCGGCCGCTGGGTGATGGATGCCACGCCCAGGGCGGCGATGACCGCGAACCAGAGGATCATGAGCGGACCGAACACCTTGCCGATGCGCTCGGTGCCGTGCTTCTGCATCATGAACAGCAGCATGAGGATGATGCAGGTGCCGGGCAGGATGAAGGGCTCGGCCGCATCGGTGGCCACGTTCATGCCCTCCATGGCCGAGAGCACGGAGATTGCGGGAGTGATGATTCCGTCGCCGTAGAGCAGGGCCGCGCCGAACATGGCGGAGCTGATGAGCAGGGTGTGCCGTTTTTTGCCCGTGCCCTCCACCGAGGACTTCACCAGGGCCAGGAGCGCGAAGATGCCGCCCTCGCCCTTGTTGTCGGCACGCATGACGAACATGACGTATTTCAGGCTTACCACGATGAACAGCGACCAGAGGATGAGGGAAAGCACGCCCATGATGTTCACGGGCAAAAGCGCCACGGCGTGGGGGCCGTGGAAGCATTCCTTCACAGTATACAGCGGGCTGGTGCCTATGTCGCCGTAGACGACGCCGAGAGCGGCCAGGGCCAGGCCCATGGTGCGCCCCGAAGCGTGGTGCGCTCGCCCTTCCCCGTTATCGCCGTTGCCAACAGCGGGCGACGAGGGCAGGGGTTCGTGCTGCGGTGCGGCCTGTGCGGGCGCGGGGGAATCCGGCCGGTGCGCGGCCTGGGAATCTGGGGACATGAAGAAACCTCCGGTGCGGATGAATGCGGGGGATGGCCCCGTTGTACCGGAGGTCTTCCCCTTCGACGCCTGCGAGGTTAGCTGACGGGCTCGGACCGAAGGTGTCCTACGCCGTTTTAACGGCGATGCGCCCCAGAATTGAGGATGGTTCCCCCGCTCCCTGGGCGTTCGCCCGGAATTTGGCAACACTTCCTTTACCTGGGGTGTAAA
>NZ_DATMYK010000314.1:0-10132 GCF_035560995.1 Humidesulfovibrio sp.
AAGATGATCCTTCCGGGCATCCTGGCCATGCAGCGCGCCTGCGCTTCCGCGGCGCGCGGCGCTGCCATACGCTGGGCGGAGGCCCCCCCCGTTGACCGCCCCCCGGTTTCTGGCCTATCGTGTGAGTCTGCGCAAGGATACCCCCCGGCCTGCATCGGGTGGCGGAGGGCATGCGCACAGCCGGAAACCACCTCGGAGGAAATGGATGTCGAGCCAGACCAGCTACGAGTTCTACGGACCCGACCTGGCCAAGATGCCCCCTTTGCGCGCCATCGCCGAAACTGTGATCCTGGACAGCCGCGTGCGCGCCGTGACCGCCGCCGAGGCCTACGAGCTGGCGCTCTCCCAGTCCGACGTCTCCCTGACGGACATGCCCGTGTACCCTGCGGCCGCAAAGCGCCTGGGCCTGCCCAAGGGCGCGCGCGTGCTGAATAACTGCCACGGCCGCATCGTGGGCCGCAGCGCCAACGCCCGCCGCTTCTACAACGCCATGTCGCCCTCGGACCAGCAGAAGGTGCTGGGCGACCTGCGCGAGGCCATGTTCGATTACCAGAAGCGTCCGCTCATCAAGGCCCACGCCATCCTGGGCCTCGACCGCGACCTGATGATCAAGGCCACCCTGGTGGGCGGCGTGGACGACGCGGTGAACATATTCAACTGGCTGGCCAACTTCACCCCCTATGACGAACTGGCCGAGGAATACGAGAAGAGCCCCAAGCTGCCCATCCAGGACATCCTGGTCATAGGCGACAATTTGTGGAGCAACATGGACCCCTTCTACAACAACCACGGCGGCCCGCAGCTGGCCCTGGTGGATGAGGGGGCCAACGTCATCTTCAACCTGGGCATGCGCTACTTCGGCGAGCGCAAGAAGGGCACGCTCACCCTGGCCTGGACCAGCGGCATGCGCCTCGGCATGGCCGCCTGCCACGGCGGCATCAAGGAGCTGGACTTCAGCGCCTGCGCCGACAAGGCGGCCAAGAAGATGGGCAAGCGCAGCATCGCCTTCTTTGGCCTTTCCGGCACGGGCAAAAGCTCGCACACCAACAGCGCGGACAACGGCGGCACCCTGCCCGAGGGCTTCCAGAAGGTGGTGCTGCACGACGACGCCTTCCAGATCGACTGCGAGCAGAAGGTGTGCCGCGTGTGGGAGCCCACGCTCTTCGACAAGACCGACGCCCGGCCCGTCGGCCACGGGGACTGGCGCTACATCATAAGCGTCATGAACCACGGGCTCATCGAGAAGGACGGCAAGGTGCTGCCCCTGGGGCAGGATCTGCGCAACTCCAACGGCCGCGCGCTCTTCGACCGCGACCTGCTTGGCGCGTACGTGAACCGCTGCGACTTCCCGAACATCATCTGCTGGCTCATGAAGGACTCCTGCCTGCCGCCGCTCATGCGCTTCAAGAGCCCGGAGCTGGCCGTGGCCATGGGCGCAAGCCTCATGACGCGCCGCAACCGGGCCGAGAACGTGCCCGAGGAAGAGCTGCAGAAGCTGGTCTTCGTGCCCTTTGCCAACCCCTTCCGCGTATACGAGCTGTGGCGCGACGTGCAGGCCTTCGCCAAGGTCTTCGACCAGGGCGCGGTGGGCTACTGCTTCAACTCCAGCGGGTTCTGGAAGTCCTCCGACGTGGACCTGAAGGCCATCCCGCTCAAGACCTCGCTGCGGCTGCAAACCGCGCTGCTGCTGGAAGAACTCCAGTGGGAGGATCTGGACCTTTTGCCCGGCGCGCAGATTCCGGCCAAGAAGAGCGTGGACGCCATCCTGCCCGGCTACTACGACATGTACCATCCCTCGGGCGTGGAGAATCAGGAGGCCTACCGCTCCACCGTGCGTTCGCGCTTCCGCCAGCGCATGGCGTTTTTGCAGGCCAGCGATCTGCACGACAAGCCCGACCTGCTGCTGTCGCTCATCAGCGCCCTGGGCGTGGGCGGCGGCGAGGACTAGGCCGACGAGACGGGAAGCTTCCCCCAGAGACAGCGAAATAGCGAACAGAATAGCGAACCCACAGAACAAGGAGCAGCCATGCGCGCCATCGCCGTCGTGGGCTTCAAGAAGTCCGGCAAAACCACCCTGGCCATGGAGCTGGCCGAAGCCCTGAAAAAGCAGGGCCTCACCGTCACCATGGTCAAGCACTCGCACCACGGCTTCGACGAGAAGGCCGAGACCGACACCGCCCGCTTCCGCACCCGGGCCGACATGGTCATGGGCTTCTCGCCCGGCGGCAGTTTCGTGTCCTGGCCGGCGGAGCGCCCCCTGGCCGAGCTGCTGCCCCTGGTCAGCACGGACTTTCTCGTCATGGAAGGCGGCAAGACCATGGGCCTCATGCCGCGCATCATCATCGCGGGCGACGAGGCCACGGCCAGGGAGCTGGACCCGGAGCTGGCCCTGGCGGCCTACGGCGACCACGCCCTGGACGAGCTCATGGCCACGCGCGACGTGGCGGGCCTGGCGCGCATCGCCTCCAAGGCGGGCTTCCTGCTGCCCGGGCTCGACTGCGGCGCCTGCGGACGCGAGAACTGCCGGGGCCTGGCCGTGGACATCGTGGCCGGCACGGCCACCGTGGCCGACTGCAAGGCCATGAACAACAGCATCCGCATCACCGTGGGCGGCCAGCCCCTGCCGCTCAACCCCTTTGTGGAGCGCATCCTCAGAAGCGGCATCCTGGGCATGCTCTCCGAGCTCAAGGGCTACATCCCCGGCAAGGTGGACATCCACATTGAGTGATCCCGCTGTGAAGACCCTGGACAAGCACGGCTTTTTGAACGTGGTGAGCCGCGCGGAGTTCTGCGCGGCTCTCGCTTCTTTTGCCCACCTGGGCGTTGAGGACGTGCCCCTGGCCGAAGCCCTGGGCCGCGTGCTGGCGCAAACCCTGCCCGCGCCGGAGGATCTGCCCCAGACCGCCCGTGCCAGCATGGACGGCTACGCCCTGGCCGCGCGCAGCGCCTTTGGCGCAACCGAGACCAATCCGGCCTATGCCGACTGCGTGGCCGACCTGCGCATAGACTGGAGCGCCGCGCCGGAAGGCGGGCCGCTGGTGCTGAAGCACGGCCAGTGCGCGCGCATCCCCACCGGCGGCACCCTGCCGGACGGGGCCGACGCGGTCATCATGGTGGAGCACACCGATCTTCTGACTGGCGAAAGTGGGACCGGAGGACCAGGCGCAGGTGAACCCGGCGCGGGCACCATCGAGCTGCGCAAGAGCGTGGCCCCGGGCGAGAACGTCATGCTCCCCGGCGAGGACGTGAAAAAGGGCGAGGCGGCCCTGCCCGCCGGACGCGTGCTGCGCGCCCAGGACGTGGGCCTCTTGGCCGCGCTGGGCGTCACGCGGGTCGGCGTGGGCAGGCGGCCCCGCGTGGGCATTTTGTCCACCGGCGACGAGCTGGTGCCCGCCAGCGAAACGCCGCGTCCCGGCCAGATCCGCGACGTGAACTCCAGCGCCATCGCCTGCCTCGTGGCCGAGGCGGGCGCGCTCCCCGTGCCGCTCGGCATCGTTCCCGACGACCTGCCGCGCCTGACGGACGCCCTGGCCGCGGCCCTGGCGGACTGCGACGTGGTGCTTTTGTCCGGCGGCAGCTCCATCGGCGCGCGCGACCATTCCGTTGCCGCCATCCTGGCCCAGCCCGGCGCTTCGATCCTGGCCCACGGCGTGGCCATGAGCCCGGGCAAGCCCACCATTCTGGCGCGCGTCGGTGCCGGCGGCGTTGCCAAGGCCGTCATCGGCCTGCCCGGCCAGGTGACCTCGGCCCAGGTGGTGCAGACCGTGCTGGTGACGCCGTTCTTGCGGCACCTCTCGGGTTGCGCCGATGTCCTTTCCGCCGCCCCGCCGCCCTTCGTGGCCGAGCTGGCGCGCAACATCGCCGGGCGGCCCGGACGCGAGGACTTCGTGCGCGTGCGCCTGGAGGCGCGGCCCGGCCTGCCGCCGCTGGCGCATCCCGTGCTCGGCAAGAGCGGGCTTTTGAAGACCCTGCTCGCGGCCGACGGGCTCATCGCCGTGCCCGCCGAGGCCGAGGGCCTCTACAAGGGCGCGCTGGCCCCTGTCTGGCCGCTGTAGCGCCATCGGCGGACTTTCCCTCAATCGGGCCAAAGGCCCCCTTGTGACAAAAGGCGCGCCGCTTGACGTGGCGGCGCGGCCGGTTCTAATGAGCGCCACGGCCCGGCCCGCGCGCGGAATCCCTCCCGCGCGCCGTGCGCCGGTCCCTGTAAGGAGAACGCCATGCCCCAGAAACAGCGCACCGCCCCGGACATCCTGGCCCGCAAGGGTGAAGGGAAAATCGCCGTGCTCACGGCCTATGACTATCCCACGGGCATGCTCGCCGACGAAGCCGGGGCCGACGTGATCCTGGTGGGCGACAGCCTGGGCATGGTCTGCCTGGGCCTGCCCGACACACTCGGCGTGACCATGGCCGACATGCTGCACCACACCAAGGCCGTGTGCCGCGCGGTCAAAAGCGCCCTCGTGGTGGCCGACATGCCCTTCCTCTCCTACCAGACATCCATTTCCGACGCCGTGGCCAATGCCGGGCGCTTTTTGCAGGAGGCCGGGGCCCGCGCGGTGAAGCTCGAAGGCGGGGCCGAGTTCGTCCCGCACATCCGGGCCATGCTGGCCGCAGGCATTCCGGTCATGGGCCACATCGGCCTGACGCCGCAGCAGGTGGCGCGCTTCGGCGGGTTCAAGGCCCAGGGCAAGACCGCCCGCGCGGCCCGCGTCCTGGTGGCCGACGCCCGCGCCCTGGCCGAGGCCGGGTGCTTCGCCATCGTGCTGGAGGCCGTTCCGGCCGAGGTGGCCGCGCGTATCACGGCCGAGATCGGCATCCCGACCATCGGCATCGGGGCCGGGCCGGACTGCGACGGCCAAGTGCTGGTGTTCCACGACGTGCTGGGCCTGTGCCCCGGCCTGCGGCCCGGTTTCGTCAAGCAGTACGCCGACCTTTGGACCCCGGCGCGCGCGGCCCTGGCCGCCTACTGCGCCGAGGTGCGCTCCGGCGCCTTCCCGGCCGAGGCCAACACCCGGCGCATGGCTCCGGCCGAGCTGGCCGAGTTCCGCGCCGCTTCCGAATACGGGGACGCGTAAGCCCGCATGCAGGCCGTCGCCGAATCCCTGACCCTTCCCGCCCTGTGGCACGGCCTGGCCGTGCCCCTGTCGCGCCTGCTGTTGTCCGTCAGCGTGGGGCTCTTTGTGGGCACGCTCATCGAGGCCCTGCACTGGACCCGCGCCGTGGCCAAGGTGGCCCAGCCTCTGGTGCGCCTGGGGCGGCTCAAGGACGTGGCCGGGGCCAGCTTCTCCCTGGCCTTCTTCTCCGGCGCGGCGGCCAACACCATGCTGGCCGAGGCCTACGAGCGCGGCGAGATCACCAGACGCGAGGTGATGCTCTCCAATCTCTTCAACAGCCTGCCCACGTACTTTCTGCACCTGCCCACGCTGTTCTTCATCGCCGCGCCCTTCATCGGGGCCGCCGCCGCGCTCTACGTGGGCCTCACCGTCCTGGCCGCGCTCCTGCGCACGCTCGGCATCGTGCTTTTGGGACGTCTGACCCTGCCGCCCCTGCCGGAAGGCTGCGTGTCCTGCCTGCTGGCGGAGGACCCCAAGTGGGACTGGCGGGCGGCCTTCAAGAAGACCTGGGCGCGCTTCAAGAAGCGCCTGCCGCGCATGATCTTCTACACCATTCCCATCTACGTGGCCTTCTTCTTCCTCAAGCGCTGGGGCGTGTTCGACGCCATGGAAGCCTACATGGCCGAGCACATGGGCTTCCTGTCCTGGTTGCCGCCCCAGGCCATGGGCATCGTGGTGTTCCACATGGCGGCGGAGACGACGGCGGGCTATGCCGCGGCGGGCGCGCTGGTGCAGACCGGCGGGCTCACGGTGAAGGAGCTGGTGCTGGCCCTGCTCGTGGGCAACATCCTGTCCTCCCCGGTGCGCGCCGTGCGCCACCAGTTCCCGTACTACGCGGGCATCTTCCGGCCCGCGCTGGCGCTGAACCTCATCATCAGCAACCAGGCCCTGCGCGCGGCGAGCATCGCCCTGGTGCTGGCGGCCTACGCCCTCTGGGGCTAGGGGCGCGCCTTCTCGTCATGACGCCTGGCCCGCCTGCGAGAGTTTCAGGCAACAAAATGCGAGGATTGCATATTTCCTCCCGCCGCGCGCCGGAGTAAAACTCCAGAAGCGAGCCACAGGTCCAGGAGCCGGGACGCTTTCCGGGCAGGCACCTTGCGGATACTATCACCGCTGTCCATTGTTGACCGTTCCTGGGTGTTTCACCTATTCTCGCACTGTTGACCAATCCCGTCCCCCACCCCATACCCCGGAGGGACCACATGCATTGCCGCGCCACCGCGATCCTTCTTTCTGCGTGCCTTTTCTGCGCCTGCGCCGCGCCTGTTCTGGCGGCGGACAAAGCCCCAGGCAAACAGGCCGCAAGCACGCAAGCCCCAAGCAAACAAGCCCAGGAACTGCGCCAGACCGGCGACCTCATCCCCTACGCCCCGCCGTCCGAGGTGCTGAATGCCTACTTCACGGCGGACGAAAACGCGCCCACGGCCGTGTACGGCCCGGTTTCGGCCTATGCCAAGACCCGCGCCTGCAAGACCGCTTGGCTCATCGAAAAGGGCGAGCAGACCCGCGTGGAGCGGCTGAAGGGCCTGAAGGACATCCCGCCCTTCGAGTTCAGCGTGACCCTTGAGGAAGACTGCCCGGGCACGGTCAGCCACGCGGTGTTCGTCACCTCCCCCGGCAGTACGCCCGAGGCTTGGTTCGCCTGGCGCAGGCAGTTTCACGGCGGCAAGGCGGCCGGATATTACGGCGAGGCCCAGGAGCACCTGAAGAAGGCCGTGCAATCCGGACTGGCCCCGACGGCGGAGCTGCGCTTCCTGTCCGTCAACGGCGAGCTGGTGTGCAAGAATCTTGAAGAAATTTTGAAGGCCGAGGGCCGCCTGGCCCCGGTGTTCGATCTGACCAAGGGCGAAGCCCTGAAGGGTGGGCCTGTAACGAGCGGACGCGCGGGCAAGTAGCCATGGCGCGGCGCGAACAGAGCGTGAGCCGGGCCGAACGCCTGGCCTCCCTGGCGGTGCTGGCCGTGCTCTGCGGCCTTGCGGCCTGGATGCTCTCCGGGCGCACGCGCCTGAACCCGGCGGTGGAGGTGGCCCTGCGCGCCCCGGCCCTCAAAGCTCAGGCCGGGCAGAGCGCCGCGGGAGCGGCCTCGTCCGAAGCCGCTCCCGCTGAAAGCTCCGCAGACCCCAACGTTCCTGTCGGCGCCAAGCCCGCCACCCTGGCCGGGCTGCTGCCCGAGGACGCGCCCGGCTTGAAGCCCCTGGCCAAGGCCGAGGCCTTCACCCCGGCCACCCTGTCGGACAAGATCGACGGCAAGGCCGAGCTGTACCTGGCCGCGGGCTTCGCGGGCATGGCCTGTCGCAGCTATCAGGCGGGGACCGCGCGCATCGACGTGTACATCTACCGCATGAAGACCCAGGACGCCGCCTTTGCCGCGTTCAGCGGCCAGCGCAGGCCCGGCGCGGCGCAAAGCGGGCTCGCCAAGAACGGCTACCTGACGGAGAACGCCCTGTTTCTGACCCACGGCGCGGACTACATCGAGGTCATCGCCGACCGCGCCGGGGCCAAGCCCGCGCTGGAAGCCCTGGCCAAGGCCGTGCTGGCGGGCCTGGGCGGCGGAGCCGGGGAGGAGGGCAAGCCGGGCAAGGGCGCGCAACCTGGCGCTGGCGAAATCCAGCCGGGCGACCTCTTCCCCAAGGCCGGGCTCAAGGCCGACAGCCTGCGCCTTACCGTGGCCGACACCTTCGGCTTCCAGGGTTTCGCCAACGTGTACACGGCGGAATACGACCAGAGCGCGGGCGGCGGCACGGCCTTCATCGCCCGCCGGCCCGACGCGGCCGAAGCAAAAAAGACCGCACAGGCCTATCAGCGCTTCCTGACCGACAACGGCTATGCCGTGCAGACGCCGGGCGGAAGTCCCGCCGGGTCCGTGGTGCTGGTGATGGAAGGCAGCGTGGAGATCCTGCTGGTGCGCGGCAACATCCTGGCCGGGGTGCACGACGCCCCGGACTTGGCCAGCGCCCTCAAACTTGCAAACCCGCTCGATGCGGCGCTCAAGGCGCGGGGGCTGGACAAATGAGCAGGCCCGGACATTCCGACGGCACGCCCCGCACCGGGACGGAACTCACACGGCGCGACTTCATGAAACGCGCGGCCGGGGCCACGGCCTTCGCCCTGGCCGGGGGCGGGCTGGCCGCCGCGCTTTTGGACACGCACGGGCCCAAGGCCCAGCCGGACACGGCCGAGGCCAAGGGCCTGGGCGACTTCTCCATCGAGGCCCTGCGCGGCAAGCCCGGCCGCATGGGCATCGTGCGCGCCGACCCCGCCGCCGCATCCGTGGACCGCGCGGCCATGCTCGTCCGCGCGCTCACGGCCATCGGCGGGCTGGAGGCCTTCATCAAGCCGGGCGACCGCGTGCTGCTGAAGGTCAACGCGGCCTTCGCCACCTCGCCCACCCTCGGGGCCACCACCCATCCGGACCTGGTGGCGGCCATGGCCGGACTGTGCCTCAAGGCCGGGGCCGCGTCCGTGAGCCTCACGGACAATCCTATCCACAGTCCGGAAAGCTGCTTCGCCCTGACAGGCATTTCCGAGGCCGCGCAGAAGAGCGGGGCCAAGGTCATCCTCCCGCGCGAGGACCTGTTCCGGCCCGTCAGCGTGCCCGCCACCGGAGCCGTGGGCGGCAGGCTCATCCGCGACTGGCCCGCGCTGGCCGGGGCGCTCACCGGCGTCACCAAGCTCATCAACATGGCCCCGGTGAAGGACCACCACCGCGCCGGGGCCTCCATGTGTCTCAAGAACCTCTACGGCTTTCTGGGCGGGCGCAGAAACGTATTCCACCAGGACATCAACGGCATCATCGCCGAGCTGTCCCTGCTGACCAAACCCACGCTGTGCGTGTTGGACGGCGTCACCGTGATGATGTCCAACGGGCCCACGGGCGGTTCGCTGTCGGACCTCAAGGCCGCGCACGTGCTGGCCGTGTCCACGGACCCGGTGGCGGCGGACGCCTTCGGCATGGAGCTTCTGGGCCGCGCCCTGACCGAGGCCCCGTACCTGGCCCTGGCCGAGGGCGCGGGGGCGGGCAGCATGGACTACAAGGCCCTGAACCCGCAGTTCCTGGACCTGGGGGCATAGGCATGGCCGCACCCCTCCTGCGCATCGTCAACGCCCGGCGCGCCAGTCAGGTTTTCTTCGTGCTCGTCACGCTCTGGCTGTGCGCGGTCTCTACCCTTGGCGGGGAGTTCTGGCGGCTTTCCGGCTGGCCGGTGAACTTCATCCTGTCCCTTTCGCCCCTGACCGCGCTGGGCACGCTTTTGTCCACGCACACCTGGTACGCGCCGCTGCTGTGGGCGGTGCCGGTCATCGCGCTCACGGCCTTCCTGGGCCGGGCCTTTTGCGGCTTCATCTGCCCGCTGGGCGCGCTGAACCAGGCCTGCGGCTGGCTGGCCCGGCGCGTGGCGGCGAAAGTTCCCGGCGCGCGCGGCCAGGCCCTGCGCGCCAGACTGGCCGACAACCGCCACAGCCCCTGGCAGGCGGCCAAGTATTACGTGCTGGCCTTTCTGCTGGCCGCAGCCTGCTTCGGCAGTTTGCAGAGCGGCCTGCTGGACCCCCTGCCGCTGCTGTTCCGCTCCGTGAACCTGACCCTGGCCCCGGTGGCCGACGCGGGCTTCCAGGTGCTGTTTTCCAAGCCCCGGCACTATGCCTCGGTCTGGCTGCTGTTCGCCGTGTTCGCGGCCATCCTCGGCCTGAACCTCCTGCGGCCGCGCTTCTTCTGCCGCTATGTCTGCCCCCTTGGCGCGCTCTTCGGCCTCTTGAACCGCTTCGCGCCCTGGCGCATGGGCAAAAAGGACGACAACGCCCACGGCGAGTGCGGCAACTGCACCCTGTGCGACAGCTACTGCGAGGGCGCGTGCAGTCCCTCGGGCGTCCTCAAGACCAACGAATGCCTGATGTGCATGAACTGCCTGGACTCCTGCCCGCAAAGCCGCATGACCTTCGCCGCCGCGCCTTCCGCCGGGGGCGAGGAGCACCTGCCCGAGCCCACGCGCCGGGGCTTCGTGGTGTCGCTCGCGGCCGGGGCC
>NZ_DATMYK010000315.1:0-15065 GCF_035560995.1 Humidesulfovibrio sp.
ACGACAGAAATGAGCTTTCACTTGGGCTATGCATATGTCGTAAAGGAGACACTTATGCAGATGTCCATCCAGTACGCAATGCTTGCAGGCGTCATGCTCGCACTTGTTGGCGAAGTGTTGGCTCTCCTCTCCTTCAAGGACCTTAAGCAGCTCACGGCATATTCCGCCTGCGCCCAGATAGGGTACGCGCTGGTGGGCTTTGCATCCGGAGAACCGGGCGGTGCAGCCGGAGCCGCGTTACATCTGCTCTACCAAACGGCGGCCAGGACCGTATGGTGGCTGTGCCTGCGGCGGCTGGCGGCGGAACAGGGCGGCTATTCGCTCTCCGCTCTGTCGGGCGCGGGGACCCGACGCCCAGGCCTTGCGCTGCTCTTGGGTTTCTCCGTCTTCACCGCCATCGGCCTGACCCCCTTCACCGCGCCTCCGGGCAAGGAGCTGCTGCTCCTTTCCGCCGTGAAGGGCGGCAACCTGTTCCTCGCACTGGCCCTGGCCGTTGGCGGAATCATCGCCGCCGTCTACTCCGTGCGCATTGTCCACGAAATCTGTCTGAAGCGAGGCAACCAGACCGAGCCCACGTCCGGATATTTCGCCGGTGTCGGCGCGGGCAGCCTGACCATCGCCGGGGCGCTGGCCCTGGCCTGTCTGGCGCCGGGGCCGCTGGTGGCCCTTGTGCAGGGCTGGATGGCGGGCGAAGCCGGGCATCTGCCGGAAATGTCCCCGGGCGGCGGCTGGCCGCTTCCGGTGGTCATCGCCTACCTGGGCGCCTTCGCCATGGTCGCCGTGGGCCGCCTTGCGCCGAAGCTGCGCGGGCTCGCCGCCCTGGCCCTGGCCGCCGCCACCCTCGGCGCGGTGCTGGCCGGGCCGATGCTCGATCCGGCCCTCGGCCCTGTGCGCCAGCTGTTCACCATGCTCTTCGCCCTGGGCGGCGGTCTGGTGGTGGTCTACTCCATCGGCTACATGGCCGGGCACGAGGGCCAGGACCGCTACTTCTTCTTCCTGTTCCTCATGCTCGCCTCGCTCATCGGCCTGGCCTCGGCCTCGGAGGGCGTGGCCTTCTACACCTGCTTCGAGGTCATGACCCTCTCCTCGTACATGCTGGTGGTGCATAAGCGCAGCGACGAGTCCCTGGCCGCGGGCGCCAAGTACCTGATCATGTGCGTGGGCGGCGCGAACGTCATGCAGGTGGGCCTGCTGGCGCTTTCCGCCCACGGCGCGCATGGCGGGCTGGACCAGCTGTCCACGGCGCTGATGGCCTACAGCCCGGCCGGAGCCGCTGGCGTGGCTCTGCTGCTGCTGGCGGGCTTCACGGTCAAGGCGGGCTTCTTCCCCCTGCATTCCTGGCTCCCGGCCGCGCACCCGGTGGCCCCTTCGTCCATCTCCGCGCCCCTGTCCGGCTTGCTGACCAAGGTCGGCGTGTTCGGCGTGGCCCTTGTTGTCGCGGCTCTGGCCAGCGCACCGCATGCGGGCGAATACTCCCAGTGGGTGCTCTGGCTCTTGACCGCCATGGCGGCGGTCACCTTCATCATCGGCGAGGTGATGGCCCTGGCCCAGCAGGACATCAAGCGCATGCTGGCCTACTCCACCCTGGCGCAGATCGGCGAAATCGGTCTGGTGCTGAGCCTGGGCACCTTTGCCGCCACGGCGGGCGCGCTGACCCATGTTTTGAACCACGCGGTGATGAAGGACCTGCTCTTCCTCGCGGCGGGCGGGCTCATCCTGCGCGCGGGCAGCCAGCGCTTAAGCGACCTGGCCGGCATGGGCAAGGCCATGCCCTTCACCGGGGCCTGCATGGCCGTGGGCCTTGTGGCCATCATGGGTCTGCCGCCCATGGGCGGATTCTTCAGCAAGTTTCTGATGCTCCAGGCGGCGCTGGACGCGGGCCAGCCCTGGATCGCCGCGCTGATCCTGGTGGGCGGGCTCATCGGCTGCGTATACTATGGCCGGATCATCAAGGTGCTCTTCTTCAGCCGGTACGAGGGCGCTCCCGTGGGCCCGCTGCCCATTACCATGGGCCTGTCCATCGGTGTGCTGGCGGCCCTGGCGTTGTGCTCCGGCCTGTTCCCGGCGCAGTGGACCGGGCTTGTGCTGCCCGCGGCCGCGGCGCTCTTCCCGGCCGGGGGCGCGCTGCCCGACATCGCCATCAACTGGCCGCCCGCCGTGGTTCTGCCGCTTGTCGGCGCAGTGCTGGTCATTCTCCTGCGCAACAACCTGAAGCGCTGCGGCGGCGCGGCCACGGCAAGCCTGGTGCTGGCCTTTGGCGCGGCCCTGGCCGCAACGGCCTTCCCCAGCGACCTGCAACGCTACTTCGCCCTGCTGGTGCTGGCCCTGGGCGTGCTGAACGTGGCCTACTCGACGGGCTACATGTCGCACAGTCACACCGCGTGGCGCTTTTTCGCCGTTTTCCTGGTCATGATCAGCGGCCTTGTGGGCATGACCACGGTCAGTTCGCTCATCGCCTTCTTCTGCTTCTGGGAGATCATGAGCAGCTGGCCGCTGTTCTTCGCCATCATCCACGAGGAAACCCCTTCCGCCCTCAAGGAGGGCACCAAGTACTTCCTGTTCAACATCGCCGGAGCCTCGTTCCTGTTCATGGGCGTGCTGCTTCTGGGCCACGCCTGCGGCGGCTACGGCGTCGAGGTGATCGCCCGGGCCATCGCCGCCTCCCCGGCGGAGGTCTGGCTGCCCGGCCTGTGCCTCATGGGCGTGGGCATGCTGATGAAGGCGGCCATGCTGCCCGTGCGCATCGACTGGCAGATGCACCCGCCCACCGCGCCCACGCCGGTCAGCGGCTACATCTCGGCCATGCTGCTCAAGAGCGGACCCTTCGGCATCCTGTTCCTGCGCTTCATTCTGGCCCAGGGCGCCACGGGCGGCGCGGCCCAGGCCCTGGACCAGGCCATGTATGTAGGCGCGTGGATAGGCGGCGTCACCATCCTGTACGCGGGCGTAAAGGCCCTGGTGCAGACGGGCATCAAGGAGATGCTCATCTACTCCACCGTGAGCCAGCTGGGCTACATCGTGCTCGGCGTATGCCTGGACACGCCCCTTGGCGTGATGGGCGGCCTGCAGCACCTGTTCAACCACATGCTCTTCAAGGATCTGGCGTTCTTGTGCGCAGGCGCGCTGATGTTCGCCAGCCACGCCCACAACCTGGAGGAGCTGGGAGGCATGGGCCGCAAGATGCCGGTGACCTTCCTGTGCTTCAGCGTGGCGCTGTTCTCCGCCGCGGGCATGCCGCCCTTCAACGGCTTCAGCTCCAAGCTGACCATCTACTACGCCCTGGTGGAGCGCGGCGACATCATCCTGGCGATCATCGCCATCCTCTCCAGCGTCATCACCCTGGCCTACTTCCTCAAGTTCATGCACGGGGCCTTCTTCGGCCAGCTTTCGCCCGCAGCGGAGCATGCCCAGGAAGTGGGCCCGGCCATGCGCGTCCCAATGATCATTCTGGCCACCTTGTGCCTGGTCACCGGCGTGTTCCCCGGCCTGGCGCTCATTCCCATTGCCGGGCTGGAGCAGTCCCTGGGCATCGCCGCCCCGGCCGTCGCCCTCACGGGCATCGCCTCCGGCATGGGCGCAAGCAACAGTACGCTGCTCTGCTTCATGCTCCTGCTCGTGGGCGGCGGGGTGTGGCTCGCCGTGTCGCGGCTCACCAGCCAGCGTGTGCGGCGCACGGCCATCCACACCTGCGGCGAGACCAGCCTGGACCAGCGCTTCACCCGCGTGCGCGCCGGAGACCTGTACGCCGCGCCCATACAGCTGCTGGCGGGCATGACCAAGGGCCACTTCTCGCTCAAGCGCCTTGGAGGTGAACATGACTAGCGTCCTGGAAGCGGCCTTCGCCGTGCTGATCTTCCCGGGCGGGCTTTTCGCCCTGGCCCTGGGCCTGTTCCTCAAGGGCGCGGACAGGAAGGTGCTGGCCCGGTTGCAGCGCCGCGTGGGCCCGCCTCTGTACCAGCCCGTGCTCGACCTCATCAAGCTGATGACCAAGGAGACGCTCATCCCCACCACGGCCAATGAAGTGGCCTTCCGCCTGGCCCCGGTGCTGGGCCTCACCGGCGTGCTGGTGACGGCGGCGGTGATGCCCATCGGCGGCGTATGGAGCGGCGTGACCGGCCTGGGCGACCTCTTGGTGCTTTTGTACCTGCTGCCCATTCCGGCCATGGGCCTGATGCTTGCGGGCGGAGCTTCCAGCTCACCCTACGGCGCGCTGGGCTTTTCCCGCGAGATGTGCGTTATGTTCGCCTACGAGATGCCGCTCATCGCCTCGTTCCTGGCCGTGGCCGTGCGCGTGGGCGGGGCCACCGGCTCTTTCCTGTCGCTGCCGGCCATCATGGACTACCAGTTCCAGCACGGGCCGTTGCTCTTGGATCCGGTGATGCTGCCCGCGGCCCTTGCGCTCATCATCTTCATCCCCGGCACCATGGGCCACGGCCTGTTCGACATCCCCGAAGCCGAGCCCGAGGTCATCGAGGGACCGCTGCTCGAATACTCCGGCCCGCTCTTGGCGGTGTTCAACCTCATGAGCGCGGTGAAGCTGGTGGTGGTGCTGGAGCTGGCCGTGGCGCTCCTGTTCCCCAACCCGCTCTTCCCCGTCGGCATGGGCGGCGGAATCGGCCTGCTGGGCAACCTGGCCTGGCATGTGTGCAAGTGCCTGGTGCTGCTCATGCTGTCGGTCACGTGCTTCCGGGCGGCCACGGGACGGCTGCGGCTGGACCAGGGCTTCTCGTTCTTCGTGAAGTACACTTCGCCGCTGGCCCTGGTGAGCCTCGGCTTGGCGTTCATGCTGCGCTAGAGAGGATACCCGATGCTGCAATTCCTGAACAAGCTCGCCACGCGCTCCCCGTGGATCTACCGGATCAACGCGGGGAGCTGCAACGGCTGCGATGTGGAGATGGCCACGGCCGCGCTGATTCCGCGCTACGACGTGGAGCGCCTGGGCTGCAAGTACTGCGGCAGCCCGCGCCACGCGGACGTGGTGCTGATTTCCGGTCCGCTGACCTTACGCGTGCGCGACAAGGTGCTGCGGGTCTACGACGAAATCCCGCATCCCAAGGTCACGGTGGCCATCGGCGTGTGCCCGGTTTCCGGCGGGTGCTTCCGCGACGGCTATTCCGTCGGCGCGGACATCGACCACTACATTCCGCTGGATGTCATCGTGCCTGGCTGCCCGCCCAGGCCGCAGGCCATCATGGAAGGCGTGCTCAAGGCGGTGGAAGTCTGGCGCGCAAGGCTTGAGGAGGGCGTATGCTCCCATTCCTGAAGATCATGGTTCGCAATCTCATCTTCGGGCCCTCGACCGATCCCTTCCCCTTCGCCCCGGCGAAGACCCATGAGAACTTTCGCGGCTGCGCGGTGTTCGATCCGGAGAAGTGCATTCTCTGCGGCATTTGCCGCCACGTGTGCGCGGCCGGTGCCATCCAGATCCGCGTGAACGAGGAAGGCACCGGCATGCAGTACCTGCTGTGGCACAACTCCTGCGTGTTCTGCGGCATGTGCGCCCACTACTGCCCCACGGGCGCGCTGACCATGTCCAGCAACTGGCACCTGACGCACCTGGGGGAAGAGAAGTTCACCAACTGCATCTCAAGCTTCATCCACTTCGGAGAATGCGCCCAATGCGGCGCCAAGATCCAGCCGCGCCCCCAGGCCATCGTGGATAAGCTCGGCCCGCGCTCGCCCGAACGTTTCCTGCTGTGTCCCAAGTGCAAGCGCGAGAGCATCGCCAAGCACGTGGCCAAGGTCCACTCCATCACCACCCAGGATCGCCCATGAACGAGATAGCGAAGCAAGCGACAGAGAAGGCCGTGGCCCAGGTGCTCGGCAACGGCTTTCTGCACTGGACCACGGACGCCCTGGGCAACGCCTTCGGCTGGGTGAAGCTCTGCGACCCGAGGAGCCTGCCCGTCATCGCGCCCCTGCTGGCCGAGGCCGGGGCCCGGCTCATGACCATCACCGCCTACCGCAACGATAAGTTCGCCCGCATGGAAGGCCGCGAGATCGCCTACCATTTCGACCTGGACGGTTTGGCCGTCACCGTCACGGCCTGCCTGCCCGACGACCCGCCGCGTGTTCCGTCCATCACCCCGTGGTTCAAGAACGCGGACTGGAACGAGCGCGAGTTCGCCGAACTCTACGGCATCGTGCTGGAGAACCACCCCAACCCGCGCCGCCTGTTCGTGGACAAGGACCTGGACGCGGGCCTGCTGGACCGGCTGATCCCGCTTTCCACCCTGATGAACGGCGCCTCGACCTCCACGCTGTGGGAAAAGGTCTTTGCCGGAAAGGAACTGCCCGGCTGGGCCAAGGGAGATGCAAACTGATGTCCTCCTCCACCTTCACCTTGCCGGTGGGTCCCCTGCATGTGGCCCTGGAAGAACCCATGTACTTCGACATCCAGGTCGAGGGCGAAACCGTGCGCGGGGTCGAGCTGGCCGCCGGGCACGTGCACCGCGGCATGGAAGCCCTGGCCATGCAACGCAACTACTTCCAGAACATCACCCTGACCGAGCGCGTCTGCTCCCTGTGCTCCAACAGCCACCCGGCCACCTACTGCATGGCCGTGGAGAACTTAAGCGGCCTCGCCGTGCCGGAGCGGGCCAGATATCTGCGGGTCATCGCCGACGAGACCAAGCGCATCGCCTCGCACCTGTTCAACGTGGGCATCATGGCCCACCTGACGGGCTTCGACTCCCTGTTCATGCACGCCATGGAAGTGCGGGAAATCATGCAGGACGCCAAGGAAGGCGTGTACGGCAACCGCATGAACCTGGGCCAGTGCGTCATCGGCGGCTGCCGCCGCGACATCGACGACGACACCGCCGCCTTCCTCTCGGGCCAGCTGGAGCAGCTCAAGCCGCAGCTGGACGAGCTGTACGGGGTGTTCGAGCGCGACCCGCTCATCCGCACCCGCACCCGGGGCATCGGCCTTCTGCCCTTTGAGGAAGCCAGGCGCCACGCCGTGGTGGGCCCCGTGGCCCGCGCCTCCGGCGTGGCCTACGATGTGCGGCGCAAGGCCCCATACGCCATGTACCCTGAACTCGACTTCGAGGTGCAGACCGACAGCAAGGGCGACGTGCATTCGCGGGCGCTCCTGCGCCTGCGTGAGGCCGTCGAATCGGTGAAGATCATCGAGCAGTGCCTGCGCCAGATGCCCGCCGGCCCCATCGCCACGGACGGCATGCCGCTGATTCCCCCAGGCGAGGCCGTGGCCCGCAGCGAGGCGCCCCGGGGCGAGGTGTTCTACTATGTGCGCTCCGACGGCACGGACACGCCCCAGCGGCTCAAGTGGCGCGTGCCGACCTACATGAACTGGGAGGCGCTGCAAGTCATGCTGGCAAATTGTCAGGTAGCCGACATTGCGCTCATAGTGAACAGCATCGATCCCTGCGTCTCATGCACTGAACGCTAGTCCGCATCCATTTCATCGCCTGGGAGGCCGTTTCGGCGGCCTTCTTTTTTGTGAAATTTTTTACAAGCGTCGTCCTACTGACATTATCCCGTCCGCAATTCCAGTAAGAGAAAGGCCGTACGCTGCGAAAACGGATGGATGGACCCGGTATGCATGAATCCTCGATGGCCATGAGCATTCTCGGAATTGTGACCGACGAGGCGCATCGGGCGCGCGTGGGCGCAGTCCAGAGTGTGTGCCTGTGCCTCGGCGAGCTGGCCGCGGTGGAGGCGACGACGCTTTCCGCCTGCTTCGAGATGCTGTCCGAAGGCACCATCGCGGACAAGGCGAAGCTGGTCATCAAGCGCATTCCGGCCACAGGCACGTGCCTGCTTTGCGAGGCCACGGTGCGCAGGCAGGACAGGCGCATGCGCTGCCACGCCTGCGGAACCGGTTCCATCAAGCTTGCGACCGGACGGGAATTATACGTGGAAAGCATAGAAGTCGAAAATTCACTGCAGGGGTGACGAGCATGTCGAATCTTACCCAAAATCACATCATTCATGCCAATCCTGAAAAGTGCATCGGCTGCAAGAAGTGCGAAATGGCCTGCGTCAGCGCGCACATCAACCTCCCGTACAAGGAGGCCAAGAAGCGCGGGCTGCCGGTCATGCCTCGCATCAAGGTCATGAAGGTCGACAACCTCAAGTATCCGACACAGTGTCACCACTGCGCCGACGCCCCCTGCGCCAACGCCTGCCCCTTCGGGCTCATCCACCGCGTCGACGGCGTGGTCATGGTCAATGAGGAAATGTGCGTGGGCTGCAAGATGTGCGTCATGGCCTGCCCCTTCGGCGCCATCGAGGTCGGCGTGGAGGGCGAGGTGGGTTTCACCGGGCGCAAGAACCAGGCTTCGGCCAAGAAGTGCGACCTGTGCCAAGCCTGGCGCGCCGACACCGGCAAGGAAGTGTGCGCCTGCGTGGAGGCCTGCCCAAAGAACGCTTTGGAGATAATCAATATATCTTCGTATGTTGAGCTTGCCGCGAAGATGAGCGTCACCCAACTTCACCGCCTGCGCCAGGCCCACCTGGAGCGTGCCAGCCAGGAATCCCTCAGACCACAGCCACAGAACTTGGACCCTGTCCCTCCGCAGGTTCAGGGAGCTGCCGCCACGGAAGCGCCGAAATAGTTTAAGGCTGAACGATGCGCCGAAGGGCGCGCACCACGACCATCCACAAGACTAGAAAGAGGTAACTGCAATGGATCTTGCGATCACCATCACCGGGCACCGCTGCGACTTGGCCCTGCATCCCATCTCTCCCAGTTCGGCGGGAACCATCGAGCGGCTTGGCCGCAAGCTCTACGCCAAGAAGTATCTGGAATGGTGGCGCCAGGGCCGCACCAGCACCTGCGGAGTGAAGTACGACGGCATCTGCTCCATCGACGCGCTCGTCGGCGGCGACACCGTCCCGTTCGATACCTCGGCCATTGCAGATTCGGCCATGCTCTTCGCCAATCGCCACTACATCGACACCAAGGTGCAGTATCTGGCCCTGCTGGGTTATGACGATGAATTCTGCAAGACGCACTGGAAGTGGCGGAACGTTGCGCGCTTCGAGCCCCAGAAACTGGGCTTCGTCGTCCACCGCTGGGATCAGCTCCTGGGCGCCCAGGACTACCTGATCATCGAGGACATCATCTACGACGGCCGCCACGCCGACGAGGAGGCCTGCGGCAAGAGCCGGGGCTTCAACCTCGTCGATCCGAAGATCATCGACCTCAAGGAAGTGCGCAAGGGGCTGGGCGTGCAGCTGCCTTTTGTCCCAGGTTACCAGCGAATTTCTCAACTGTCCTGAGGCCGGTGCTTAACGCCCGGACAAAGGATAACCCAATCAAGGCCCAACACTTCTCCGGCGGTTCACCAGAGAAGTTACCGACAGCCGTCCGGCTTCGCCCGCACACCCCATCGTGCCGGCGCAGCCGGACGGTCCGTTTGGAACGGTTCCCCCCGCTCCAGGCCGCCATGTCAGTCTGCCTGAACCCTCCTGCGGGGGGAGGCGGCGCAATGCGCCACGCTGGCCAGGAGCCAACGCAAGCGGCAATATTCGCCCCTGCCCCAAGTTGACGGGCCGGGGCTGGTCTTGTACGTTCCGGCCCACGAATTTGTGGTCCGCCGCACGCGCGGACCGTCACCGCGCGCCCCTTCCGGCCCGGGCGCAGAGCCAAAGGAATGCACAGCATGTCCGCCACCGATTCCGCCTCCCTGTTCGACGATTTCTTCAAGGCCGAGGCCAAGCTCTTCCTGCTGGCAGGCATCCGCATCGCCCTTTCCGAGGACGGCAAGGACCTGACCAGCGAAGGCATTTTCAGCGACGACGACCTGGCCACCGCGCACATCGTGTCCAAGGACCACGCGGTCATCGCGGGCCTGCCGCTCATTCCGCTGATCCTGGAGTTCGCGGGCTGCGAGTTCCAGCACATGCTGAACGTGGACGAGGGCGACCGCGTGGGCCCCGGCGCGCTCATCGCGGCCATCCAGGGCCCGGCCCGGCACCTCTTGCGCACGGAGCGCGTGATCCTGAACTACCTGTGCCATCTGTCCGGCATAGCCACCCTGACGGCCAAGTACGTGGAGGCGCTCAAGGGCAGCCGCACCACCCTGCTCGATACCCGCAAGACCCTGCCGGGGCTCCGATATCCCGAAAAATACGCCGTGCGCGTGGGCGGGGCCCAAAACCACCGTCTGAACCTTTCCCAAATGCTCATGGTCAAGGACAACCACAGCGACCGCGCAGGGGGGATCACCCCGGCCGTGGAGAAACTGCGCGCCGCCTATGGCGAGGACTGCCCGCCCATAGAGGTGGAGTGCCGCAGCTTCGACGAGGTGGACGAGGCCGTGCGCAGCAAGGTCAGCCGCATCATGCTGGACAACATGGACCTGGAGGAGCTGGCCCAGGCCCTGGCCCGCGTGCCCGCGGGCATAGAAACCGAGGTCAGCGGCGGGGTGAACCTGGAGAACATCGCGGCCATCGGCGCCATCGGCCCGGACTTCGTTTCCGTGGGCCGCCTCACCCACTCCGCCCCGGTGGCCGACTTGAGCATGCGCATCAGCGCGCTGTAGCCAGAACCCGGAACCTCACGTTTCACGGACGGAGACGACACGCACATGACTTCCGCACACGAGCGCATCGAGGCCGCGCGCAAGCGCTACGGCAGCCGCCTGGCCATTCTGGGCCACCACTACCAGAACGAAGCGGTGATCCGCCACACGGACTTCCAGGGCGACTCCCTGGAGCTGGCGCGCAAAATAGGCGGCCTTGAGGCCGAACATGTGGTGTTCTGCGGCGTGTACTTCATGGCCGAATCCGCCGTGGCCCTGGCCAGGCCCGGGCAGAAGATCCACATTCCCCACGCCGACGCCACCTGCCCCATGGCCGACATGGCCCCGGCCCAGCGCGTGGAGGACGTGCTGAACGAGCTGCGCAGCCAGGGCAAGCTCGTGATCCCCCTGGCCTACGTGAACTCCAGCGCCGAGGTGAAGGCCATCTGCGGCCTGTATGGCGGCAGCGTGTGCACCAGCGCCAACGCCAAGGTCATGCTCGAATGGGCCCTGCAGCAAGGCGATGCCGTGCTCTTTCTGCCCGACAAGCACCTGGGCAACAATACCGCGAACCAGCTGAACATTCCCCAGGGCGAGCGCCTGCAGGTCAGCATCCGCCCCGGGCAGCCCGTGGTGGACATGAAGAAGGCCGCCTACGCCCGGCTGCTGCTCTGGCCCGGTTCCTGCGTCATCCACCACGCCCTCAAAAAGCAGCACCTGGATGACATCCGCAGGGCCATACCCGGCGTGAAAATCGTGGTCCACCCGGAGTGCTCCCCGGCCGTGGTGCGCGCGGCGGACAGCGCGGGCTCCACCTCGCACATCATCCGCTACTGCGCCCAGGCCGCGCCAGGGGCCAAAATCGCCATCGGCACCGAAGTGAACCTGGTGCTGCGTCTGGCCGACAAGCACAAGGCCGAGGGCAAGGTCATCGTGCCCATCAAGACCATGCGCTGCACCAACATGGCCAAGACCACCGAGGAGCGCCTGGCTGAGCTGCTGGACAACCTGGACGCCGCAACTCCCCTTTCGCTGCCCGCAGACGTGTCCGAACACGCCCAGGTGGCGCTCACGCGCATGCTCGACATCTGTTCCTAGAACGCCCAGCGGGCGCACGGCTGCCCCGGCGGCAGCCAAAGGACCGTCCATGAACGACTATCGCCTGAAGACCGACGTCCTGGTCATCGGCTCCGGCATCGCCGGTTCCCTGGCCGCGCTCAACCTGGCCGATTCCGGCGCGGACGTGACCCTCATCACTTCCGGCGAGGATCTCTTTTCGGGCAACACCAGGCTCGCCCAGGGCGGCATCGTGTTCCACTCCGAGGACGACGACCCCGGCATTCTGGAAAAGGACATCCTGACCGCCGGGTGGAAGCAGAACTACCTGCGGGCCGTGCGCTACCTGTGCCACAAGGGCCCGAAGGTCCTGCAGAAGACCCTCATCGACGCCTACCACGTGCCCTTTGCCCACCGCGACCCGGACTCCTGGTACTTCACACGCGAGGGCGGCCACAGCGTGGCGCGCATCCTGTACGCCAAGGACCACACCGGCCTGACCATCATGGAGCAGCTGACCAAGGCGGTAAGCGACTGCCCGAACATCCGCGTACTGACAAAGCGCACGGCCATCGACCTTTTGTCCACCCACCACCACGCCATGCACCTGGACTTCAAGTACAATCTGGCCAACCAGTGCGTGGGGGCCTATGTGTTCAACGAGGCTCTGGGACAGGTGGAGATCATCCTGGCCGACTTCACCATCCTGGCTACGGGCGGGGCCGGGCGCATCTACCTGCACAGCACCAACTCGCGCGAGGCCATCGGCTCCGGCCTTTCCATGGCCCACCGCGCCGGGGCCAAGCTGCACAACCTGGAATACGTGCAGTTCCACCCCACGGCCTTCTACCAGGGCGCCCGGCGCTTCGAGCGGCGCTTCCTGATATCCGAGGCCGTGCGCGGCGAGGGGGCGCGGCTGGTGAACGGCGCGGGCGAGGCCTTCATGGCGCGCTACGACCAGCGCGCCGACCTGGCCCCGCGCGACATCGTCACCCGGGCCATCATGGCCGAGATGCTGCACACCGGCGAGGACTGCGTGTACCTGGACACCACGCGCGGCATGCACGACGAGGTGGCCGAGCGCTTCCCCACCATCTACAGCAAATGCCTGGAGCACGGCGTGGACATGCGCAGCGCGCCCATTCCCGTGGTGCCCGCGGCGCACTACTTCTGCGGCGGCATTTTGGTCGACACGCGCGGCCGCACCACCCTGGAGCGCCTGTACGCGGCCGGGGAATGCACCTGCACGGGCGTGCACGGGGCCAACCGCCTGGCCAGCACCTCGCTGCTCGAGGCCATGCTCTGGGGCCACAGCGCGGGGCAGGACATCGCCAAGCGCCTGGGGGCCAAGTGGCGGCTGTCCAAGAAGCTGGCCGACTCCATCCCGGACTGGCAGAACCCCGGCGACATCCAGAACGAGGACCCGGCGCTCATCGCCCAGGACTGGGCCACCATCCGCAACACCATGTGGAACTACGTGGGCATCATCCGCTCCACCGCCCGCCTGCGCCGCGCCTTTGAGGACCTGCGCACCCTGTCCAAGAACATGCACGACTTCTACAAGCAGACGCCCATCAGCAAGCCCATCATCGACCTGTTCCACGGCTGCCAGACAGCCTATGTGGTCACCCAGGCGGCCATGCGGAACAAGAAGAGCCTGGGGTGTCATTATCGGGTGGATTAGGCTGCGGGTGCCAAACCCGCTTTTGACGGCACAACGGCACACGCAACGCAAAAAGCCCGCCACCGGAGAACCGGGGCGGGCTTTGTCGTCAGACAGGGGGAGTAAGGCTTAGACGGCCAGCTTGTTGATGGCGGTCTGCAGGCGCGCGATGCAGCGGCCGGCCTTCTTCCAGTGGATGACCTTCTTGGACGCGGCCTTGTCCAGCACGGAGCTGGCGAGGGTAAGGGCCGCGGTGGCCTTCTCCGCGCTCTTCTCGGCCAGGGCCTGGCGCACGGCCTTCACCACATTTTTGATGCGGGTCTTGACGGCCTTGTTACGGGCCTGGCGCTTAAGGCTCTGACGGTGTCTCTTCAAGGCGGAAGTATGATTGGCCAAGGCTCTATCTCCTGATTCTTTTTTGGTGTTCAGTCCCGACAATGAGTCGAGACAGGGTGCTTACCTAGAACGCACGCAGCTTGTCAAGCTGTTTTTTGTCCGGCCCTAAACCTGAAGCGCGCTGAAATCGGCCAGGCGGCCCAGCCGCTCCACCAGCGCGTACAGCATGTTCAAACGATTCTGCCGCAGGGCCGGGTCCTCGGCCATGACCATGACCTTGTCGAAGAAGGCGTCCACGGACGGGCGCAGCTCCTCCAGCATGGCGAACAGCCCGGCGAAGTCCGACGCCGCCCAGAGCTCCTCGAAGCGTCCGGCGCTCTCGCGCAGGGCGGCCGCCAGCACGCGCTCCTCGTCCGTTTCCAGCAGGGCGTCGTTGATGGTCACGGTGAGCGCCGCGTCGGCCTCGGCCCCCTGCTTGCGGATGATGTTGGCCGCGCGCTTGAAGGTCAGCACCGACTGCTCGAAGTCCGTCTGGCGGCTGAAGGTGGCCAGAGCGTCGAAGCGCAGCTTGAGGGTGTGGATGTCGGCAAAGCCCGCGCCGAGCGCGGCGTCGGCCACGCGGCTGTCGCCCTCGCCGCTGGCGAAGAGCGCGCGCAAACGCTGGCCGAAGAAGTCCAGCATCTTGGCCCGCGCCTCGGCCGGGGCCAGCTTCCACTTCACGCCCGCAAGGCCTTCGGCCTTCTCGTAGCCTTCCTGGGCCCAGGCCAGCAGCTCGTCGAGCTTGAGCATGAGCCCGTGCTCCATGATGATGCGGCTGATGCCCAGCGCCGCGCGGCGCAGGGCATAGGGATCGGCCGCGCCGGTGGGGATCATCCCCAGGCCGAAGCAGCCGGCCATGGTGTCGGCCTTGTCGGCGATGGCCAAAAGCGCGCCGGAAAGGGTGGCGGGCACCGGCGAATCCGGCCCGGCGGGCAGGTACTGCTCGGCGATGGCCTGGGCCACCAGTTCGCTCTCGCCCTTCTTGCGCGCGTAGATGCCACCGATGACGCCCTGCAGGCAGTCGAACTCGTACACCAGCTCGCTCATGAGGTCGGCCTTGGCCAAGCGCCCGGCCCGGGCCATGTCCGCCACGGGCAGGCCGCAAGCCTCGGCCAGTTTGGCGCACAGCACCTCCAGGCGGCGGGACTTGTCGCCCATGCTGCCCAGGGGGCCCAAAAAGACCACGCTGTCGAGCTTGCCCAGCCACTCGTCGAACCGGGTGTCCAGGTCGGCCTCCCAGAAGAAGCGGGCGTCCTCAAGCCGGGCCTTCAGCACGCGCTCCCAGCCCTTCTTGACGATGGCCATGTCCGTGGGCTCGATGTTCAAGGTGGTGAGGAAGAAGGGCAGCAGGTTGCCGTCGGCGCCCTTTATGCCGAAGCTCTTCTGATGGCTCTGCATGCTGGTCAGAAGCACCTGCGCGGGCAGCTCCAGGTACAGGCGCGCGAACTCGCCCAGAATCGGGCGGGGAAATTCCACCAGGT
>NZ_DATMYK010000316.1:0-2043 GCF_035560995.1 Humidesulfovibrio sp.
GTCCCTTGAAGAGCGTGGTCAAGGTGGACGCGGAAATTCCCGGATGTCCCATCGACCCCACCGAGTTCGCGCGCATCACCAAGGAGCTGCTGCTGGGCCGCGCACCCTGGATAGCCGACTTCCCGGTGTGCGTGGAGTGCAAGCAGGCGGGCAACGTGTGCCGCTACGAAATGGGCAAGATGTGCCTTGGCATCATCACCCGCGCGGGCTGCAAGGCCGCCTGCGTTTCCCAGGGCGCCCACTGCTGGGGTTGCCGGGGCCTGGTGCCCGGAGCAAACCTCGACGCCGCGCGCATCGTCATGGACCGCCCCGGCACCAGCCGCAAGGCCATCCAGGACCTCCTGCGCTTCTTCCTGGGCGATACCGGCGCCGCCCTCTAGTCACGACGTCAGCCAGCGGCCCGGCTTGGGGCCGAGGAGAGGAGAGACCATGGCCAAGACTTCCGCGAAGACCGCACCCGCAAAACCCAAAAAGGCCAAGTCCCCGGCGACGCCTGTTTCCGTGCCCGAAAACGTGCCGGGCCCCAAGAAGGTCCGCGTCCATTACCTGACCCGCGTGGAAGGCCACGGCAACATCGTGGTCGACGTGGAGGCCGACGGCAGCGTTTCCACCTGCCGCTGGGAAGTGCCCGAGGCCCCGCGCTTCTTCGAGGCCATGCTCGTCGGGCGCGACTACACCGACGTGCACCACATCGTCTCGCGCATCTGCGGCATCTGCGCCATTGGCCATCAGCTGGCCAGCCTCCAGGCCACGGAAGACGCGCTGAACATCAACGTGAGCGAGCAGACGCACCTGCTGCGCCGCCTGGCCCTGCACGCCGAGAATCTGCAAAGCCACCTGCTGCACATCGCCTATCTCGTGCTGCCGGACCTCATGGGCGTGGATTCCATCCTGCCCCTGGCCCAGACCCACAAGGACGCCGTGCTCAAGTTCATCGCCGCGCGCCGGGTGAGCAACGAATTCAGCCGCATCATCTGCGGCCGCACCACGCATCCCCAGCGCATGACCCCCGGCGGCTTCACCATGTTCCCCAGCACCGACGACCTGGTGAGCCTGCGCGCCATGCTGGTGGACACCCTGCCCAATCTGGACTTCGCCGTGGATTTCTTCGCCGGCCTGCGGGACAAGTTCCCCCAGTTCGAGCGTGAGACCGAGTACGTGGCCCTGGTCTCCCCGGCGGAATACGCCATGTACTGGGGCGAGATCGGCTCCAGCCGCGACGAGCGCCGCCCGGTGCGCCAGTACCGCAACATCACCCGCGAGTATCTGATTCCCACCTCCACCGCCAAGTGGACCAAGAACCAGGGCGAGTCGTACATGGTGGGAGCCCTGGCCCGCTTCAACCTGAACGCCGATTTCCTCATGCCGCGCGCCAAAGCTGCGGCCAAGAAACTGGGCCTCAAGAAGGGCGAGACCAACCCCTTCCTCATCACCCTGGCCCAGCTGGTGGAATGTGTGCACACGGTGGAGGAAGCCATCACACAGGTGGACGAGCTGCTCGTGCGCGGCATCCGCGAGGAGGCCCCGGCAAAACCCGCGCATGTGTCCGCCGGACGCGGCGCGGGAGCCGTCGAAGTGCCGCGCGGCATCCTGTTCCACTTCTACGAATACGACGACGCCGGGCGCATCTTCCAGGCCGACTGCGTCATTCCCACCAACCAGAACCACGCCAACATCCAAAAGGATCTGGATGCGCTCGTGCCCAGGCTCTCCGGCCTGTCCGAGAAGGACCTGGAACTTAAGCTGTCCATGCTGGTGCGGGCCTACGACCCCTGCATCAGCTGCTCCACCCACTGCATCGATGCGCGCGGCCTGGACGACGGCGCGCGCAGTCTGGTGCGCTTCAACAGAAAGTAGGATGAGGGCAGGGGGGAGGCTCCGTCGTCCCCCCTGCACCCCCCTCCGGCGGGGGCTGTGCGCCCCCGAACCCCGCACAGGCAAACGCCACGTCCCCTTCAAGCGATGCTTGAAGGGGACGTGGCGTTTGGTGAACACTGTGGCAAGGTGTTCAAGATGCAAGCGGGGCACGAAGAACTAACATGC
>NZ_DATMYK010000317.1:0-22682 GCF_035560995.1 Humidesulfovibrio sp.
GGGCTTGGGCTTCACATGCACGGGCTTGTGCTCGGCCGCGACCAAAATCTTGCCCTGTTCCGGATGCTGGCCCAGCCAGGTCACCTGGCCGGTGCTCAGATCATAGATGCCGCCAACCACCAGCACCCTGCCGTTCTTCACGAACTCGCGCACCTCGTGGCTCTTGCGCAGGATATTCTCCATGGTCAACCAGACATTGGCCTTTATGCTCTTGTTCAGCAAATCGTCGCCACTGGCGTTGGGGCTCCAGCTCTTGGCCTTGGCCACTGCGGGCTTGATCTGGTTGATGAGCGCGGGGATATTGCCGTGGACCTTGGCGTTCTGCACGGCGGCCGTCACCGCGCCGCAGGCCGTATGCCCCAGCACCAGCACCACGGGCGTACCCAGGTGGCCCACGCCATACTCGATGGAGCCCATTTCGTCCGGCCCGGCGAGATTGCCCGCCACGCGGATGACGAAGATGTCTCCCACGCCCTGGTCGAACAACACCTCCAGGGGCGCGCGGGAGTCGGAGCAGCCGATGATGGTCGCCACCGGGTGCTGGCCGCCTTTGACGGTTTCGGCACGGCGGTCCGGCCCCTGGTGTCCGTGGGTGGACTGCCCGGCGACGTAGCGGGCGTTGCCGTCCTTCAAAATCTGCATGGCTTCATCAGCCGGCAGGCTCGGCCCCGATGATGAGGCCAGGGCCTGGGCACACACTCCCAAGGCCAAGGCAAAAGATATCAACAATTTCCTCATGTTCCCCCCCAGAAAGATTGGATGTGCCCCGCTGCTGCCAGGGCTCTGCTTTTTGGACGCTAGCAAATGGTGGCGGGCAGCACAAGACCTGCCCGTATTTCAGCCAGATTCAACAGCCCTGCGCTACGTAAAACTACTTTGTTTAAAACCGCCCTAAAGTTTTGCCTCAATTCCGTCGATACACTTATCGTAAAGACAGAACCAACCTTTTTAGTCGTCCATACAAGAAACCGAGGTACTCGTCATGAACATCAACCCCTCAGACACGGACGTCAGGCAGGGGTTCGCCCTTGCCCAAACCGCCATGCCGACACAGTCCACCACAACTGCCGCCGGTGCGACCGGACAGCAGCGGACAGCCGCGCAGTCCTCCCCCGCAGCGGGAACGGCAAACGGGGAAACCGAGGCCAAGTCCAACGCCGCCGCAAGCGCGGCCGACAAGCAGACCGCCCAGGAAACCGCCCAGAAGCTGGGCAAGCAACTGGAGGCCAGCGGCACAGGTCTCAAGATCCGTGTGCTGGACGACTCCCAGAACCGGGTCCAGGTGGAGATTGTCGACGAGAAGAGCAACAAGGTTCTGCGCAAGATCCCGCAGGACGATCTGCTCAAGCTCTCGGCCTCCATCAAGGAAATGACCGGGGTTCTGCTGAACAACCCGGCCTAGCCGCCGCACCCTGCCTTCTTGCGCGGTAGAAATAGCCTCCTTACGGGGGCTATTTGTGTTTTGCCAGACCGAGAAAAGATATTTTCGAACAGAGAGTTACGACTAGAGAATGAAGAAGCGCCCGTAAAACGGCTCAACGTTCGTGCATGGAGCCGCTCATGGCGTCCACAAAGGGATCAAGAAAATAACCCAGCACCGAGCGCTTGCCGATGTGGATGCCGACCAATACGCGCATGCCCGGGAAAAGGTCGTAGCGGTTCGATTTGCGCGAGAAATGATCGGTCTCGGTCTCCAGCAGCACCTTGTAGAAGGTGTTCACGCCGCCGGGGGTGTTCTGGGTCACCGCGTCCGGACTCACGTGCAGCACCTTGCCCTCGATGTTGCCGAAGCGCCGGGCATCGCGCGAGGCCAGCTTGACCACGGCCAGTTGCCCCGGCCGCACATATCCGATGTCCTGGATGGGCAGGTGGGCTTCGATGACCAGCTTGTCGCCCAGGGGCACGATCTCGGCCACGGTCATGCCGGGCATGACCACTTCGCCCTCGCTGACCACGGCGAGGCTCTTGACGATGCCCGCCTCGGTGGCGCGCAACACCGTGCGGTTCTGACTGTCGCGAAACTTCTTCATGCGCTGGGTAAGTTCGCCCAGTTCGCGCTGGACCTTCTTGAGCTCGTTCTCCACGTCCTCCTTGAAGGCGTTCTGGGCGTGGACAAGCTCCTCCTTGGCGGCGGCAAGGGCCGCACTGGCGCGGGAAAGCGCGGCCGAATTCTCCTGGATGGCGCTCTCGGTGTTGTTGCGCTCCTTAAGGCGTCCGATGAGCTCGTCCTCCTTCACCAGACGCTCGCGGATGAGCTCCTCGCTGCGCTGCACCTGCCGGACCACATGGGGCAGATTCCGGCGCAGGTTCTCCAGTCTGGCGCTGGTCTCGCGGATGTCCTGCTCGCGCTGGCGGACCTTCTCCGACAAGGACGACATGTCCGTCTGCAAGCGCCTGCGCCGGGCCTCGAACAGGTTCCGGGCCTGGTCCACTATGTCCTTGTGCTTGTCCTCCAGCTCCTGCGGGAAAACAGGCTGGGGCAGGCCCTTGGACTCCGCGTCCAGGCGCAGGGCCTCGACCTGCAGGCTCACCAGGCGCACGTCCAATTCTTCGGTGGTGGCGTCGGCAGCGGCGGCGTCGAGCACGATGAGCGGCTGATCCTGCTTCACATGATCGCCCTCATGCACCAGTATCTCGCGCACTATGCCGCCTTCAAGATGCTGTATCTTCTTCACCTTCGTCTGCGGAATGACCTCGCCCACGGCCTCGCTCACGATGTCCAGATCCGTGAAGGCGGCCCAGGCGAAGGAGAGCACGAACAGGCTGAAGCACAGGTACAGAAAGCGGCGGTGGGCCACCAGCGCGGCGTCCAGGGCGCAGGTGCGGGCCTGGGGCCCCAGGATTGAGGCGATGGGCTCGGCCGCGGATTCGGCCGTCGGAGCAGGCGTGGGCTCGGACATCACTCGTCCTCCTGCTTCGGCGCGCGCGCGGGCACAGCACCCAGGACCGGGGTGGGCTTCTGGTTCATGTCGAGCACCAGAGACGCGCCCTTGAGCACATTGGCGTCGGCCGTGGCGATGACAAGGGTGAGCCCGGCCTTGGCCAGGGCGTTCAGAATGGCGTACACGGCCAGACAGCCCTCGGAGTCAAGCCCTTCCGTGGGATCGTCGAAGATCACCAGCTTACCGGGATTCATCAGCGCGCGCGCCAGGGCGATGCGCCTGCGGATGCCCAGGGACAGCGTCTTGCCGCCCTCGATGATGGGCATGTCCAGCCCCTGGCTGCTGGTGTCGAGAAAGCGCTTGAGGGAGGCCGCGCGTACAGCCTGGTTCAGGCGTTCCTGGCAGGCCGCGCTGTCCGGCTCGGGCTCGGCCAAAGTGATGTTCTCACGAATGGTGGTGTTCAGGAAGCCCGGCTCCTGGGGCATATAAAGCACCTGTCTGCGCCACCAGTCCGGTGCCATCTGCCGCAGATCCACGCCATCGGCCAGCACCTGCCCGCGCCCGGGCTCAAGCAATCCTGCCGCCACTTTGCAGAAGGTGGTCTTGCCCGCGCCGTTCAAGCCGGTGACGCACAGGACCGTGCCCGGCATGAGCGTGAAGTTCAGGGATTCGAACAAGGGGCTTGCGGTGCCGGAATAGGCGAAGCCCACGTCGCGAAACTCCAGCCGCCCGGAAAACGCGCGCAGGGCCGCGCCGGAAAGGGGCTCCAGGGGCATGGCGTGGAACTCGGAGAGGCGCATCAGGGCTTGTTCGCCCCTGCGTCCGGCCAGGAAGGCCTGAAGAAAGGCGGTGCTCATCTGCAACACTTTGCTGGAAAGAATGCTCGCGCCGATGAGGCCGCCCACGCTCATGTCACCGGCAACGGCCAGCATGGCGCCGATGGCGTAGATGAACACGCGCAAAAGCACCGTCACGGACTCAAGCCGCATGCGGCTTTTCTGCCTGCGGCCGTCCATGAGCTGGCGCAGCTCGGCCAGGGCGTCCACCTGCCTGCGCCAGGTGCGGCGCAGAAACTCGCCGCCGAGGAAGGCCCGCACTGTTTCGGCCCCGGACACGGCGGAACTGAGCAGATTGCGGTGCTGCTGGGACTCTTGCTGGTATTTGAGGCCATCGGCCTCGCCCTTGCGCAGACCCGTGAGGGTCAGCACCGTGGTAAGGCCCACGGCCACAAAGGTCAGCACCATGAGCCAGGGATGGATAAGGGCGATGGCCAGCAGGAAGATGAGCATGAACGGCGCGTCGAGCACGGCCGAAACGTTGCTGGCGTCGTAGGAGCCCTGCACCTGTTGCAGCGCGCCGAGCATTTCCTGGTGGCGGCCGTGCGGCAGGCGGTACAAGTCGCCCAAGCGGGTGCGCGCCAGGGCGGCCAGGGTGCGCTCGCCCAGCTCCTCGTCCGGCCCCTGGCTGACCACCCCGGCCAGCCGACTCCGCACCTCGCCGAAGGCGAAGCCCAAGGCCGAGGCGATGAGCACGCCGGAAGTGAGGGTATAGAGCGTGCCGTCGAAGCCGTAGCCCACGTAGCGGTTCAGCACGAGGATGACGTAAATGGACGAGGCCAGGGACATGAGGTTGGACAGAAAGGACGCCGCCAGGATTTCCCAGGCGATGCGCGGGCAAAGAGAGAGGCGGCGGAGCAGTTCCTTCATGACCGACCCAAGCCTGCTGATGCGGGAGGAAGGAGGCGGAGCGGCTGGCGCGGCAAGGGGCCGGGCTAGTTCTCGACGACTTCCGGGCGCAGCTGGCCCATCTGGTAGAACAGGGTGTATGCGGCGGTGATGAGGTCAATGTCCGCCGTGACCTTGGAGCTGGTGGCCGAGATGTAGTCCCGTTCACCGACCAGGATGTCCAGCAGGTTCACATCGCCGCCAAGGGCCTTCTTTTTCTTGATGAGTTCGAGGAACGACCAGGTGATGTTGGCCTGGTTGTCGTACAGGGCAACCGTGCGCGTCAGGGTGGTCATGTCGTTCCAGGCGTTGCGCACGCGCTCTTCAACCGTGCGGCGGCGGTCCAGCAGGGTCTTGCGCACGGAGACGATGTCGCTCTTGGCGGCGCGGGTGGCCTCCACGTCACGGAAGCCCTGGAAAAGATTGTAGGTCACTTGCAGGCCGGCACGGCCTTCCGTGCGCACGGAAGTCTCGCCCTGGTCGTTTTCCTTGCGCATGGCCTCGGCCACGGCCTCGATTTTGGGATACATGGATGATTCGCGCTGGGCCAGCTCGCCCTGGCGGGAATTGATGCTGTGCATGAGTTCGACCAGCGAGGGGTTGGCGTCCAGGGCCTGCTCCACCGCACCGTCCAGGGTGGAGGGCAGCGAGGTTTGCGGCATGGAGGGCAGAAGCAGGCTCTCTATCTGCGCGTCGCTCACATCGAACTGGAATACGGACCGATAGTTGTTGCGCGCGCTGACCATGGAGCGTTCCACGTTCACGCGGTGGGCCTGCGCCCCGGCAAGCTGGGCCTTGATCTGGAGTTCCTCGTACGAGAGGCCCACGCCGCGCTCCACAAGGGCTTCCTGCATGCCGGAGAGCCGCTTGATGTTGTCCTCGGAGCGGATGGCGTAACGCAGCATCTCCCGCGCGCGGATGAGGCCCAGGTAGGCGTTGACGCCCTGCATGGACACTTCCTGGCGCATCTGCTCCAGCTTGGCCTTAGCTTCCTCGCGCTGGCTTCGGGCCTGGGCGATGGCCCCGCCCGTGCCGCCGAAGTCGTAGATGAGCTGATTCGCCGAGAGGGTCTCGACGTTGCGGTTCATGCCGGTGCTCTTGGTGCCGTCGGAGTGGTTGATGTCTTCCCTGCCACCGTCGACCTGGGCGTTCAAACGCGGATACCAGAGCCCTCTGGCGCGCTTCTCCATGTGCTCGGAGGTCTTGACCGTGGCTTCGGCCGCCTTGATGCGGTCGTGAGTCTGCATGAGGTGGGCGACGGATTCCTTGAGCGTGATGGGAATATCGGCCAGCTGCCTGGCTGTCGCAGTAGGGGCGTCCTCCGCCGCGAAAACTGAGGCGGCACCCGTCAGCGTCAGAAGTACGGGCAGGATGGCGAGCACAAAGGATTTGCGATGCTTGTGTCTCAGCAAACCTAAGCCTCTCAGTGTATGAATTGGTCCCGACAACCCCTGCACGGGCACAGTCTGAACCTACAGTTTATGTTTATGGGAGAATTACCCTACGCAATTTGAAATTGCAAGCGTAACCCTTGATTATCGGGCCGGTCCATGCAAAATTACGCAGACCGATACCAGCCCAGGCGGCAGGAGATCCCCATGACGAAGCTCCTCAAGAAACTCTTCACAGGCGGCAAATTCCTGCTTCTGGCCACCGGTCTGGCCACCTCGCTGCTTACGGCGGCGCTTTATGTCGCCCAGCCGGGCATACTGCGTTTTCTGGACTACAAAATCTACGACCAGCACCTGCGCCGCAACCACTCCACCAAGACGTCCGGCATCCCGGTCATCGTGGACATCGACGAAAAGAGCCTGGCCGCGCTGGGGCAATGGCCCTGGCCGCGCTACCGCGTGGCGCTTCTGCTGGAGAAAATCCGCCAGGCCGGAGCCCTGGCCGTGGGCATGGACGTCGTCTTGGCCGAGCCGGACCGCACCTCGCCCGCGCTGCTCCAGCGACAGATCAAGAAGGAACTCATGGTGGACGTGCAGTTCCAGGGGCTGCCCAAGGCCCTGGAGGACCACGACGCCCTGCTGGCCAGCGTGCTGGCGAGCAAGCCCTATGTGCTGGGCTTCTACTTCTCCTTCTCCAAGGCCGAGGCCGACCAGCAGAAGCAGGACGGGGACTGCCTGATCAAGCCCGCGCAGGTGGCCGTGCTTTCCGCCCCAGGCGCGCTGCCGCCGGAACAGGCCCTGCATTCGGCCTTCGGCGCCGTGTGCCCCCTGCCCGTGCTGGCCGGGGCGGCCTCGTCCACCGGCTTCTTCAACGCCACGCCCGACCCCGACGGCATACTGCGGCGCGTGGCCCTGCTCATCAACTACCAGGGACAGCTGTACCCCAGCCTGGCCCTGGCCACGCTCATGCAGGCCACCGGCGATCCCGGCATCATGCTCAAGCTCGACACGCAAGGGGCCGAGTCCCTGCGCTACGCGGGCTCCGTCATCCCGGTGGACCGCGCCGGTCAGATGCTCGTGAACTATCGCGGCGGCGGCGGCGCGTTCCCTTACATCAGCGCCGTGGACATCATGGACGGCAAGGCCGACCCGGCGCTCTTGAACGGCAAGATCGCCTTCGTGGGCACCTCCGCTGCGGGGCTCAAGGATCTGCGCGCCACGCCCTTCACCGCCGTGTATCCCGGAGTGGAGACCCACGCCACCATCCTGGACAACATCCTGACCCAGGACTTCATCTCCATCCCGGACTACGCCCCGGCCGTGGAGCTTGCGGCCACGCTCTTCTCCGGCATCCTCATCACCCTGCTCGTCACCTGGGCCAGGGCCGTGTGGATTGTGGTGCCGCTGGTGGGCATGGCCTTCGGCATGTGGGAGGGCACCTCGTATCTCATGTCCAGCATGCGCGTGTACATCTCGCCGCTCTACTCCTACATCATCCTGGGCGCGAACTTCGCCCTGCTCACGCTTATCAAGTTCTGGCGCGAGGAAAAGCAGAAGAAGTTCATCCACGGGGCCTTCTCGCACTATCTGGCCCCGGCGGTCATCAAACAGATCTACGACTCGCCCGAATCCTTAAGCCTGCAAGGCCAGGAGAAGGAAGTGACGGTGATGTTCTCCGACGTGCGCGGCTTCACCACCATGAGCGAGAAGCTGACGCCCACCCAGGTGACGGACCTGCTGCACGACTATCTCACGCCCATGACCCGCGTCATCACCGGCAACATGGGCACCCTCGACAAGTTCATCGGCGACGCCATCATGGCCTTCTGGAACGCGCCCCTCGACGTGCCAGAACACCAGAAGAAGGCCGTGGACTCGGCCCTGCAGATGCTGAAGCATCTGGAGGATCTGAACGAGGGCTTCAAGCAGAAGTTCGGCCTGACCATCAAGATCGGCGTGGGCCTGCACTGCGGCCGCGTGCGCGTGGGCAACATGGGTTCGGCCGACCTCTTCGACTACACGCTCATCGGCGACAACGTGAACCTGACCTCCCGCCTGGAAGGCCTGACCAAATACTACGGCCAGACGCTGCTCATCAGCGAGGCCATGCGCGAGGCCTGCGGCGACGCTTACAGCTACCTGGAGATGGACAGCGTGCGCGTGAAGGGCAAGCACGAACCCATCACCATCTACACGGCCATGCCCCATGAGCAGGCGGCCGCGCGCGCGGAAGAAATAGCCAAGCACAACGAGGCGCTGGCCTTGTACAAGGCCATGCGCTTCGCCGAGGCCGAGGCCGCCTTCGACGAGCTTATGGCCAGCACGGGCAACGAGGCCCTGTACACCATGTACGCCGAGCGCTGCCGCACCCTTGCGGAGCATCGCCCCGCCGAGGGCTGGGACGGGGTGTACACCCACACCAGCAAGTAGCCTCGCTGCAGCAAATCCAGGCAGCAGCAGCCCCAGGCCGCCGCGCCCGCCCTGTCGCGGGGGCGGGGGTCTGGCTTGACTTCCGGCCCGTGATGTTCCAAGTTACTCCGTTCCAATGAACCGCCGCGCAGGCTTCACCATAACCCCGCGTTACGAGCAAGGACACAACACGACATGAGCGACTACAAGCAGACCCTCAAGCTGCCGCAGACCGGCTTCCCCATGAAGGCCAACCTGAAGCAGAAAGAGCCCGAAATCCTCAAGTTCTGGGCGCAGATCGACGCCTACGGCGCGATGGTTGCGGCCAACGAGGGCAATGAGACCTACGTCCTGCACGACGGCCCGCCCTATGCCAACGGCAATATCCACATGGGCACGGCCATGAACAAGACCTTGAAGGACATCGTGGTCAAGTCGCGCAACATGAGCGGCCGCCAGGCGCAGTACGTGCCCGGCTGGGACTGCCACGGCCTGCCCATCGAACACAAGGTGGAGACCGAGCTCAAAAAGAAGAAAAAAGAGCTGCCCGCGGTGGTCATCCGCAAGCTCTGCCGCGAATACGCGCTCAAATTTCTGGACATCCAGCGCAGCGAATTCAAGCGCCTGGGCGTGCTGGGCACCTGGGACAAGCCCTACATGACCCTTGACCCGAAGTACGAGGCCGCCACCGCGCGCGAGCTTGGCAACTTCATGGACAAGGGCTCGGTGATCCGGGGCAAGAAGCCCATCTACTGGTGCTGCTCTTGCCACACCGCCCTGGCCGAGGCCGAGGTCGAATACGCCGACCACTCCTCTCCGTCCATTTTCGTGCGCTTCCCGCTGACTGACAAGCGCGTGCAGGCCCTTTTGCCCGCCGGTGCCAAGTACGACCCGGCCAAGACCTTCGTGGCCATCTGGACCACCACGCCCTGGACCCTGCCGGACAACATGGGCGTGTGCGTGCACCCGGAGTTCGACTACGTCTTCGCCGAGGTCGGCGGCTGCCTGTACCTCATGGCTGCGCGCCTGCTGGCCCCCTGCGCCGAGATCTTCGGCTGGGACTCCCCCAAGGTCATCGCCACCGTGCCCGGCGCCAAGCTGGAAGGCCTGGAAGCTTGCCACCCATTCTACAAGCGCAAGTCGCCCATCATCCTGGGCGACCACGTGACCCTCGACGCGGGCACCGGCTGCGTGCACACCGCCCCCGGCCACGGCCGCGAGGACTATGACGTGGGCCTGAAATACGGCCTTGAGGTCTACTCGCCCCTGGACGATGCGGGCCGCTTCCTCACCGACGTGGAGTTCTTCGCCGGGCTCACCGTGTTCGAGGCCAATCCCAAGGTCATCGAGAAGCTGAAGCAGGTGGGCAACCTGCTTGCGCAGGAGAAGATCAGCCACTCCTACCCGCATTGCTGGCGCTGCAAGGAGCCGGTGATCTTCCGCGCCACCACCCAGTGGTTTATCAGCATGGAAGCCAACGACCTGCGCAAGAACTCCCTCAAGGCCATCCACGAGACCGTGCGCTGGATTCCCGCCTGGGGCGAGGAGCGCATCGGCAACATGATCGAGAACCGCCCGGACTGGTGCATCTCGCGCCAGCGCAACTGGGGCGTGCCCATCGTTGCCCTCATCTGCGAGGACTGCGACGAGGCCTATTTCGAGACCTCCTGGGTCATGGGCGTGGTGGACAAGTTCGCCCAGCACCCCACGGGCTGCGACTACTGGTTCGAGGCTCCGCTGGAGGAAATCGTGCCCGCCGGGCTCAAGTGCCCCAAGTGCGGACGCGAGCACTGGCGCCGCGAGACGGACATCCTGGACGTGTGGTTCGATTCCGGCACCAGCTTCGCCGCCGTGCTGGAGCAGCGCCCGGAACTCTCCTTCCCGGCCGACCTGTACCTTGAAGGCTCGGACCAGCATCGCGGCTGGTTCCACAGCTCGCTTCTGGCCAGCATGGGCACGCGCGGCGTGCCGCCCTACAAGGCCGTGCTGACCCACGGCTACGTGGTGGACGGCGAAGGCCGCAAGATGAGCAAGTCCATCGGCAACGTCATCGCCCCGCAGGAAATCATCGACAAGTACGGCGCGGAGATCCTGCGCATGTGGGTGTCGGCCGTGAACTACCAGGAGGACGTGCGCATCTCCGACGAGATCCTGAACCGCCTGGTGGACGCCTACCGCCGCATAAGAAACACCGTGCGCTTCATCCTGGGCAACCTGGCCGACTTCGATCCGGCCAAGGATGCCGTCGCGCCCGAGGCCATGCTGCCCCTGGACCGCTTCGCCCTCGATCTCGTCGAACGCCGCCACAAGACCATCCAGCAGGCGTACGAGGACTTCGAGTTCCACAAGGTCTACCATACCCTGCACAACCTGTGCACCACTGACCTCTCGGCCTTCTACCTCGACATCATCAAGGACCGCCTGTACGTCTGCGCGGGCCTGGAGCGCAAAAGCGCCCAGACCGTGCTCTACCGGGCCCTGATCAATCTGCTGAACGACATGGCCCCGGTCATGAGCTTCACGGCCGAGGAGGCCTTCCAGACCCTGCCCGAGGCCATGCGCCCAGGCGGGGCCAGCGTGTTCACCATGCGCCTGCCCAAGGCCGCGCCGGCCCTGTCCGATGCCGGGCGCCAGGCCTTTGAACTGCTGCTGGCCGTGCGCGGCGAGGTCACCAAGACCATTGAGCCCATGCGCAAGGCGGGCGAGGTCGGGCATTCCCTGGAAACCTGCGTGACGCTCTACGCCGCAGGCGATGTGGCCGAGGCCCTGGCCCAGCCGGGACTTGACCTGCGCGAGTTCTTCATCGTGTCCAGGACCGAGGTGAAGCCCCTGGCCGAAGCCCCGGAAGGAGCCTACGCGCCCGAAGAATTGAAGGACCTCAAGGTTTCGGTGGCCCGCGCCACCGGAGCCAAGTGCCAGCGCTGCTGGCGCTATGATGAGAACCTGGGCCAGAACGCGGCGCACCCGGAAATCTGCCCCCGCTGCACGGGCGTTGTGCTGGGAGCCTAGGAGCCGATGATGGATTCGCGTCTCAAGACGGCGGCCCTGCTGGCTGCGGGCGTCATCCTGCCGGATCAGCTCACAAAGGCCGTGATCCAGCGGAAGTATGTCCTGTGGGACACGGACCCCGTGATCCCGGGCTTCTTCAACCTGGCCCACGTACTGAACAAGGGCGCGGCCTTCGGCTTTTTGAACAACCCGGACAGCAGCTGGCAGATCTGGTTCTTTGTGGCCGTCACCTTCTTCGCCGTGGGGTTCATCTACTATCTGCTCTCCACGGCGGACCACGGCGACCGCTTCTTCATCTGGGGCTTGGGATTGGTGCTGGGCGGCGCGCTGGGCAACCTGATCGACCGCATCCGCATCGGCTTCGTGGTGGACTTCCTGGACTTCTACGTTGGCGACTATCACTGGCCGGCGTTTAACGTGGCCGACATCGCCATCACCTGCGGCGCGTTTTGCGTCATCGTCTCCATGTACATGAAGAACCGGCACGAGCGGAAAACGCCCGCGCGCAAAGCCTAAGGAGCCCGGCCTTATGTTTGAGCTGCCGCCGCTGGCCCCGTCCCAGTGGATAGCCATCCTCGGCGCTGTCGGCCTTTTCGTGGCCATCAGCCTGTACGCCATCTGGGACGCCTTCCACCGTGACTTCGGGTCCAGCAACGCCAAGTTCGGCTGGATTCAGCTGGCTGTGATGGTTCCTTTTTTCGGGGGACTGGCGTATCTGATCTTTGGCAGAAAAAGAGGGAGGAAACTCTGATGTCCGTTCGGAACACCCGCACCGCCGTTCTGGCCCTCGGTCTTGCAGCGCTTTTGAGCGGCTGCGCCACCAAATCCGACCTGGAGACCCTGCAAAACCAGACCTACCGCGACCGGCAGGAAAGCCGCCGCACCATCCAGAAGCTTGAAGAGCAGCTCACCCAGAGCCAGGAGGAGCTGCGCGAAGAGATCCAGAAGAGCACCTCTCCCGTGCAGGCCAAGCAGGCCAATACCTGGGCCGAGCTGGAGTCCATGCGCGTGCAGGTGGCCAAACTTCAGGAGAAGCTCGATACCCTGACCATGAAGTTCGGCGCCATGAATACCGCGGGCGGCCCCAGCCTGACGGACGTGGCCAGCGACGTGCAGAACATCAAGACCGCCCTGCAAAGCCAGTTCGGCATGGATCTGGGCGGCCCGGCCGCCGCAGCGCCCGCGGGCGAACCAGCCCTGGCCGACAAGGGCAAGGCTCCGGCCAAGGCCGAGAGCGCCAAGCCCGCCGCCCCGGCGGTCGACCCGGCCAAGGTGGACACGGCCGACGCGCTCTTCGCCCGCGCCGACGCCGCCTTCAAGGCCCGCAAGTACGAGGAGGCGCGCGGCCTCTACTCCGAGTTCGCCACCAATTTCAAGAAGCACGCAAAGACCAGCGAGGCCGTGTACTGGGTGGGCGAGTGCGCCTTCAACCTTCAGGACTACGGCAAGGCCGTGCTGGCCTACCAGGAAGTCATCGAGCGCTTCCCCAAGAGCGGCAAGTACAAGTCCGCCGTGCTCAAGCAGGGCATGGCCTTCTACAAGATCGGCAAGGACAAGGCGGGCAAGGCCGTGCTTGAGGACCTGATCTCCCGCTTCCCCAGCTCGCCCGAGGCCATCAGCGCAAAGAAGTTCATCAAGGACCACAAGTAGATGTCAGAGCAGGCTGCTCATAAGCAGCCACAACCGGAAGGACCAGGCACAGAGGCTCGCATGACTGAAGATGGCAACGGATTCCACAAGATCGTCTATCTCTCCTTCCCGCCGGAGGCCAGCGGCAGGCCCGTGGTGTGCAACCTTGCGCGCCTGTTCGACCTGAGCTTCAACATCCTCAAGGCAGACATCAGCCCCCGCCATGAGGGCACCCTGACCCTTGAGATCTCCGGCCGCGAGGAAAACTATCGCAAGGGCCTCTCCTATCTGAAGGAGAACGGAATCAAGCTGACCCCGGCCTCGCAGAAGGTCACGCGCGACGAGGACGCCTGCATGCACTGCGGCCTGTGCACCTCGCTGTGCCGCACCAAGGCGCTCAGCGTTGATCTGGCGACCCGCCTGGTGGTCTTCGACGTGGAGAAGTGCACCGCCTGCGGCATCTGCACCCGGGTGTGTCCGGTGCGCGCCATGGTGGTCGACACCGACGACAACGACTTGAGCTGACCCTTCCCAAGGAGGCGGAACGTGACCGAAGACAACCCGCTCATGCGTGAATTGATGCAGAAGGTGGCCGATCAACTGACGGCCGACCTGCGGGAGTCCCTTTCCGCCGCCGTGGAACGCGAGATTTCCAAGACCTTGAGCGGCGCGCTCCTGGAAGGCGAGTTTTACCGCCGCGTGAATGAAGACCTGCAAAAGGGCTTCAAGGAGATCTACCAGGAGATCAAGACGGCCAAGAACGCCAACGGCCCCGCCGTGCCTCTGAGCGAAGACCCCAACGAACTCTTCAGCCGCGCCTCCAACCAGCTCGACGCCATTTTGCAGACCACGGAAAGCGCCACGGTCAAGATCATCGACACCATCGAGAATCTTCAGACCCTGTCGGACACGCTGGCCGGCATAGTGAAATCCTTTGAAAAGGGCGGCGTGTCCAAGGCAGAGCGCGAAACCCTGGGCCGCATCAACGACACACTGAGCATGGACCTCATGAGCATCATGACCACGCTGAGCTTCCAGGACCTAACGGGCCAGCGCATCAAGATCATCATCGAGACCATCAAGAAGATCGAAAAGATTGTGCTCGACGTATATATGACCACAGGCCTCATGATCAAGGCGCACAGCGAAGCGCCCAATGAGCAGGCAGACTTCCAGCATCTGCAAGCCAAGGCCAAGGACAAGCTTTCCACCCTGCAGGGCCCCCAGTTGGACAGCACCCAGGGCTCCGTGGACGATCTGCTGTCGAGCCTCGGCCTGTAAAGGTTCCGTGCGCACCGGGATGCCCCGGCGGTGCGCCTTGACAGGCCTTGGCCGAAAGGTTAGCTAGGCCATCCCTGAGGGCAATTAGCTCAGCTGGATAGAGCGTCGGCCTCCGGAGCCGAAGGCCACGTGTTCGAATCACGTATTGCCCACCAGCATTTTCAAGCGGTCATGCCAAAGCGGCGTGGCCGCTTTTCATTTGGCCTCCCGGCGGCGCACAGCAGGCGCAAGGCAAAACAAAAGCCCCACCCTGCCGGAGCAGGATGGGGCCAAAGGTCGCAGTTGCGGCGGCTTAGTAGTCGCGGCGCATGGGACGGGATTCGCGCTCCTGGGCCTCGTTGACCTTCAGGGAGCGGCCGCCCACTTCCTTGCCGTTCAGGTTGCGAACAGCTTCAGCGGCAGAATTCTCGTCCATCTCCACGAAGCCGAAGCCACGGAAGCGGCCGGTCTCACGGTCATTGATGAACTTCACAGACACAACTTCGCCGAAAGCGGAGAAGAGGTTGCGGATTTCGTCCTCGGAAGTGCTGAAAGCGATATTCCCGACATAAATAGACTTAGACATGCGTTTACTGAACTCCTACAAAAACATTGTTACTCATCGAGTCTGAGCAAAAGACAAAAACCAACATGGCTTGTTAAACGACTTTAACCCTGCGCAATGAGCTTGTAAACACATTTCTCCAAATATTTCCAGAAAATATCAGGCACGAAAAATACGTCTGCGAGCTCGTTCATTCTACCGGCATTCCAGGGTTATTCAATTCTATTCAGCCTGTAAAAAGACTGTTTCAGATTCCATGGCGGCAAAATATCATGCCCAGCTCCTGCAGCATTGCGACAAGCAACCTTCTTGACCGGCTGCTCGCCCCCTTTTGATAACTTGGGGATCGCATAGCGCGGGTTGTTTTGACACAGCGTGCTCCGTATCTTAATGAGCGAAACACAGGCGTTGCCGACAGCTCACCCAGCCGCGACCGCCCGACGATACGCATCCGCCCTCAAGGAGGCACCATGCCGAAACGCACCTTGCCCCCCCTCGCCGCCCTGGTCCTGTTCGCGCTCTTGCTCGGCGGCTGCGGCCTGCCCGCGCATCTCGGCTTCAACACGGACCTTCAGGCTGCCCTCAAGCCCACCAAAGACAACACGGCCAGCGGACTTATGACCTTCCGCCAGCAAGGCAAGGAGGTGCTGATCCAGGGCAGCTTCAGCGGGCTTTCACCCGGTGCCCACGGCCTGCACATCCACGAGGGCGGCGACTGCGGCGGAATTGGCGCCAGGAACGCGGGCGCGCACCTCAATCCCTTCGGCGCGCGGCACGGCAGCCCAGCCAGTCCCTCGCACCATCTGGGCGATCTGCCCATGCTCACGGCCGGACAGGACGGCGAGGCGCGCTTCCAGGCGCGCATGCCGGTGCTGACCCTGGACAAGGGGCCCACGGGCCTGCAAGGCCGCACGGTCATCATCACCGCCCGGCCCGACGACTTCACCACGCAGCCGTCTGGCAACTCCGGCCCGGCCGTGGCCTGTGGGGTCATAACGCCCGCCCCCTAGGCCACAAAAAAGACCCCGCCGAAGCGGGGTCTTTCGTTCACGGCGCTGGTCCGGCAGGCCGTCAGCAAACGTTCCCGTTGGCCGCCGTGGCCCGACCCAGGTTCACATCAGCGCCCAGCACGCCGAGCAGCTCGCCCGATTCGGCCAGAATCGGCGCAGACACGGTGATGCAGTTCTCGCCCGTGGCGCTCGAAACGTAGACCTCGCTCACCGCCATGCCGCGGGTCTCCGCTGGCTGCTGGTACCAGGGTCTGCGCGACCAATCGCGGCCTAAGGCCGAGGCATCGGCGGTGAGCCCGCCCGCGCCTCGCCCGATGTTCGAAACCACCTGCCGGCCCTGTGCGTCCGTCAAGTACAGCAGCTCAAGAGACGGGTGCTGGGTCAGGGCCTGCCGCAGGGCTTGTTCCTGAGTCTCGCGCCGCATGGAGCGTACACGCGAATCCGCGGTCAGCCCTTCCACGATGTTCTGCACCGAGCCACTGCCGATGAGCTGGAACACGGCGTTCATGGACTCCAGCTCGACCACGCGGCCAAGCAGCCCAGTCACGGAACCGGCCGCGCCCTGCGCTCCCTCGAAGCTTTGTTCAGAAATGTATTTCACCTGGCGTACAATGTCGCTGATGTGCCCGCTAGTTTCCGCCTGCTCGCTGGCCGCCTCGGACATATCGCGGATGTGCTGGGCCGTTTCGCCCGCGAGCTCGACGATCTCACGCAGGGACGCGCCGGAATCCTGGGCAAGGCCGACGGCGCTATTGACGCGGCTGGCCGTCTCATCCATGTCGCGCTCGGTGCGCTCCACGCCCTGCTGAATGCCCAGGGTGCGCTGGGCCACTTCGCGCGTGGCGCTCATGGTCTTCTCAGCCAGCTTGCGCACTTCGTCGGCCACCACGGCAAAGCCGCGCCCGGCATCGCCCGCCCGCGCGGCCTCGATGGCCGCGTTCAGCGCCAGCAGATTCGTCTGGTCGGCAATGTCGCTGATGACGTCCATTATCTTCTCCACGGCCAGGGCCTGGCTGCCCAGGTCGCGCACCACCGAGGCCAGATCCTGGGCCTTCTGCTCCACGGCGCGTATGGCGGCCACGGTCTCGTCAACGGCCAGAGACCCATGGCGGGCCTTGTCCTGAGCCATCTGAGCCTGGTCCACGGCGCTGGTGGAGCGCGTCAGCATCTGACGCACGGCCTCGTCAAGGCGGTCCATGGCCCCTGCAGCGTCCTGCATCAGCAACTGTTGTCTCTGCGCGCCAGCTCCGCTCGACTCTGAAAGGGACCGGAGTTCCTCGCACGAGGCATGAATGCCTCCGATGGCCACCCCCAGAGTCTTGGACGCCGACAGAAGCCCATCACGACGCGAAGCTTCGGCGCGTTCCTTCGCAACCACGGCGGCAGAGCAAGCGTCGCCCACGGCTTTGGTCTCCCGTTCCAGGCTCGACGCCAGTTCGCACTCGTGCTGACGAAGCCGCTGACACTCATTCACAATATTGTTTAACATCTCAGAAAGTGTAACAAATCTGTCGTCATTCAAATATGAAGACACTTGGCTTGCTTGGATGCCAGAGGAAAGACACATTGTCAGCTTTTGGGACGATTCATCAGCATAATTCCGTAATGTTATGTAGATACGTACCGCAAGGCCTAAGCAGAGCGAAAACAGCAAGAAAACAAAGATCCAACCATACTCAACCACAACTTTTTGCAAACTTGTTAAGGACATAAAGCTTGCGCCCAGTTCATCCTTGCCGGGCAAGGCAATGAACATCCCTAGCGCCATAAGCACAAAACACGATATTATAGATAGATAGAGACGGAGACTGCGCAACTTCATGACGACATGGACTCCTTGCTGAATGTGGACGTGAATCACCATAAAGCAAAAAGCCGGCCAAAACCGACACCGCTGGCTGACACGAAAAGCGTTGCAACAACCAGGGGGTTCTTGCAAAATCGCGTCGAAAGCATGAGCATGCCACAGTTTTACCGCGCATGAGGCGGAGGCGCACAAACGTACTGGAGCGGTCATGTCGGACCCCAAGCAATCGAAGCACAGCCACTCAAAAAAACACAAGATTCTTCTCCGCGTCTTGTGGACGCTGTGCTTTCTGCTCGGGCTTTCCGCCGCCGTTTTGCTGGCCCTGCCCGGCGTCATTTCTTCGGATTGGGCGCGCAGCCAAGTGGAGCGGCAACTCGCCGCCGCCACGGGAAACACGGCCAGCCTGAAGGCCCTTTCCTTCAGTTGGACCGACGGCCTGCGCCTGCGTGACCTGCGCCTGGGCCAGGGCGAGCTTGCCGATCCGGCCTTCCTGGCCTCCCTTGAGAGCCTGCACGCCGACCTCTCGCTGCTGCCGCTGCTGCATCGCGACCTGCGCCTGAACCTGGAGCTGCACGGCCTGCGCCTGCATGTGCCGCACGCCGAGCCTGCCGCCGAGCCGCCGCACGCGCCCAAGCCCCTGTCCGAGGTTCTCCGCGCGGCCTTCGCCTCGTTGCGCAAGGGCCTCGTGCCCAGCGCCCTCGGCCTGGACGCCCACCTGAACATCGACCTGGCCGACATGGCCGTGCGCCTGGAGCCAGCTCCCGGCGGCAAGGCGCTGGAACTGCGCGACATGGCCTTCAAAGCCGCTGTGCAGGGTCTGGCGTCCAGCCCGGTTACAGTGGAGGCCGCACTCCAACTGTTCACTGATGGCGCCCTGACCGCTCCGCTGCGCTTCACGGCCAGCCTGGATCAGCTTCTGGACGCCTCCGGCAGGCTGAACCCGGCCCAGGCCGTGCTCTCCGCGCAGCTCAACGGACCGGGCCTGGAGCTGCGCGCCGGTGGCAGTCTGGCCAAGACCCTCAAGATCGACCTGCGCGCGCAACCCGGCGTGACACTGAACGCCCTGCGCCCGCTGGCCGCCTCGCCCCTGCCACAAGTGGACGGCGCGGTGGCGCTGAGCCTGAGCCTGAGCCAGCCCACGCAGGACACCCTGGCCCTGGCCTTCCTGTTCTTCGGCGACGGTTTGCGCGCCCGGGGCGATTCCCTTGGCGGCCCATTGGCAGGAAAGACCGCAGGCCCGCTGAGCCTCAACCTGCTGCAAGAGGCCGAACTGGACCTGAAGTCCGAGACCGCGCGCCTGCCCGGTAGCCTGGACATCCGCCCCACAAGCGCACTGCGCTGGGTGGCCGGGCTCTCCGGCGTGGCCCAGGGCAAACCCCGCGTGACGTTTTCCCTCGCGCCCGCGCACCTGGCCCTGCACGAGCTTCTGCCCGCCCTGCGCGCCTTCCTTCCGCCGGGACTTGACCCCGGCAGCCCCAGCCTGGACATTGAGGCCTTGGAGCTTGCCGCCGACCTTCCTGATGCGGGGGACACCGGAAGCAAGGCCGCGCTCTCCGCACGCGTGAAGGGATTGGAGGTGAAGACCTCCAACGCCAACCGCCGCGACGCCTCCGGCTCGCTCTCCGTCGGCTTGGCGCGGTTGCGCATGGATTCCGCGCGGCTTGAACTGCCCGGAACTACGCCTGGGCAGGCTGAAGCCGTACTCTCCGCCAGTTTGGATGACATCCGCCTGGGCGGAAAGACACCAGTCAGCGTGGGCGGCTTTGCCTTGCAACGCCTTGAGCTTCATGCGGACAGGCTGACCCAGGACGCGGCCGCGCTCTTCGGCCTGGCCGGAACAGCCGCAATGGAGATGGAAGCCCAGGCCAAAAGCATCGAGGTCAAGGGAAAGGCGGCTGTGGCCGAACTGCGGCAGAGCCTGCGCCTCACGGCGGAGCTGCCGCCCGCCAAAAGCGCCCGCCTGAATCTGGAACGCCTCGCCGTGGACGCGCCTGTGCTACGCGTGCTCCAGCCCGGCAAGAAGCACCTGGAAACTCCGTTCTCCTTACGCGCCAGCGCTCCGGACATCAGCCTCTCCGGCCCGGAGAAGACCCCCGCCCTGCGTGATCTGCGCTTCGCGCTGGACCTGGGCCGGGCCTTGCGTTGCGAGGGCACGGCTAGCCTGGACGGCCCGAACCGGTCTGGCGGGCGCGGGCTGCGCACCAGCGGCAACCTCAACATGGACGCGCAGCAGACCCTGGCCCTGGCCCAAGCGTTTGCGCCGCGCCAGGCCAAGGCCTCCGGCAGCATCAGCGCCGACTGGACCCTTGCCGCCACCCTGCCGCCTCCGGCTCCAGCCGCACAGGCCTCGCAGTCCGCCACGCCAAAGAAACTGTCCCAGACCCTGCGGGAGCTGAACTTCATGCATCAGGCCGACCTTGTGCTCAGGCTCGGCGCCCTGAGCCTGGACTGGCCCCTGGTACCGGCTCCCGGCCAGCCCGCAGAGACTTTGCACCTGCGCGGTGTATCCACCCCTCGGCCCCTGCACCTCGCCATGCGTGACGGCGTAGCCGAGACCAGCCTTGCGGGCAGTGTGGCCTTCGGCCCCATGGACGCCCTGCCCGGCGTGGGCAGGTTGGGCAAGCCCCTGCGCGGACTCCTCACCCTCAACGCCCGGCAGCAGGGGGCGCGCTCGGCCCAGCTCTCGCAGATGCTGCACCTGGACGGCCTGGAGCTGGACCAGAACCTCGCCCTGACCCTGGACAAGCTGGACCTGGTGCTGGACCGCGACGCGGACAGACTGGCCGCCGCACTGGAACTCATGGACGCCAGCCTGAACTTCAGCCTTGCCGCAGGGCTGGACGCTCTGCCCGCCAAGGCCGCGGCCGTAGGCATGTCCGGCAAGGGCCGCCTGGAGGCCGGGGCCGACGTGCGTCTGGCGGGCGGCCGCAGTCTGGCGCTCTCCGCGCGTTTCCTGAGCCCGGGCCTGGACCTGCGCCTTGGACCGGACACGGAGGTGAGCGGTCTTGCCAGCTCCCTGCGCCTGAGCCGCCGCTTCAGCCTTCAGCCCGGCCTGCGCTGCCCCGGCGAACTGGAGGCAACGCAGACGCCCCTGTCCGAGCAGGTGTTCGACCTGTTCCCGTCCACAGGCAGCCGCGCACCTTCCGCCGACGTCGCCCTGGGCCAGCTCGTGCGCGCGGACGCCACCCGCGCCACGGCGGGAACCTTCAGTCTGGCGCGGCTCACGGTCAAGTCCGCAGGCCTGCCGCTCACCATCAACGACGTGCAGCTGCGCCTGGACGATTCCGGCCCGGTGCCGGGGCTGCGTTCTTTCAGGGCTGGCCTGCTGGGCGGCAACGTGCTGGGCAGCGCCATGCTGCGCAAGAACGCCGGGCGCTACGCTCTGGAGGCCGACATGGCCTTCACCGGCATCGACCCTGGCCGCCTGCTGCCGGACAAGGCCCCGCGCGACCTGGGCAGCCAGGCCGAAACCTCCGGCCGTCTGACCCTTTCCATGCCCCTGACCCCGGACCCGGAGGAGCTGCTGCAACGCCTCAGCTTCCGGGCCGACATCACCAAAATCGGGCCGCGCACCCTGGAGCGCATGCTCTATGCCCTGGACCCGCAGGAGCAGAACGAAACCATCGTGCAGCAGCGCCGCCTCATGGGCATCGGCTACCCGCGCAACCTGCGCGTGGCCGCGGCCTACGGCAACCTGTCCGTGTCCGGCGCGGTGGAGGTCAAGGGCTTCCAGCTCGACCTGCCGCCCGTGGACCGTCTGGCCATCGCCAACCTGCCGTTGAAAAAGCAGCTTACAAAGCCCCTGGCCGCAGTACCCGGGCTCGTCAAGCTGCTGGACGCGGCCTCCGGCTCGCTCATCTGCCGCGACGGCGCAGGGGCGCCCGGCGCGCTGCGCGTCATTGAACACACCAGTCCCAGGCCCCGGTAGTCCCACGCCCAACTCGCCAAGGAGCACGCCAATGAAACGCCTTCTCGTCGCCATTCCCTGCCTGACCGCCCTGCTGACCAGCGGGTTGACCGGGTGCACCCTGGCCGAAGTGAAGGTCAACGTGGCCAGCGAGCGCACCTCGTTGGAGAATCAGATCCTGGGCTCGTACAACTCCCTGTCCGAGGAGACTCTGCTCGTGGCCTCGGTGCGCGGGGTGGACCCCCTGGGGCGCATCCAGGCGCCACCCAAGAAAAGCCAGGAGATGCAGGACGCCGTGGCGGCCATGCAGGTGCTTTCCTTCCACGCCGACGACGTGGACGCCTTCAAGCGCCTGGGCTGGGTGGGCGAGGACAACCAGGGACGCCTGAGCGCGCTCGGCATGGAGCGCGGCAAGGCCCCGGACGACTTGAAGGACTTCGCCGCGCGTTATGGCCAGAAGGAGTTCGACAGCGTACTGCGCGAGGTCAACGCCGCACGCGAGGTCGTCATGCGCCGAGCCATTGAGACCAACGCCAACCTGACCCCGGCGGACATGCCCAAGGTGCGCGCCGTGTTCGCTAAGCTCGCGGCCGATACCGCCCGCCCGGGCGACAGGCTTCAGAATCCCGACGGCGGCTGGACGGTGAAGCGATGAACGCGCGGATTGTCCGAACGCTTCTGGCCGGCGTAGTTCTCGCCGGGATCCTGTCGGCCCCGCTGCTGGCCGCGCCCGCAGCCTCCACCCCGGCGCAGAACAAGACGGGCCAGACGGCGCAAACCAGCGCGGAAGAAGCCATCGCGAAGGAAGCCCTGCGGCCCATGGCCCCGCGCCAGGCCCCGCGCAAGCTGGACGTGAACCTGCCCGTGCAGGCCAGCTTCGAGACCGGGGCGGTGCAGCAGGCGGACATCACCCCGGACGGCAAATGGCTGGCGCTCGCCCGGCTTTCCGGCGGATACAGCGAGCTCTGGCTGCGCTCCCTCGACCCCGGCCTGGCCGCCCTGCCCCGCCATCTGCCCCGACGTCTGGCTCCGGCCCTGGCCGACCGCCTGGCCCCGGCCCTTTCGCCCGACGGCAAGCGCCTGGCCTTC
>NZ_DATMYK010000318.1:0-14189 GCF_035560995.1 Humidesulfovibrio sp.
CTGCGGTGGCGTAGGTTTCCGCAGGCGCGGCCGTCTGGCCCATACCGGACTGGTCTGCGCCGTCGGGCGCCTTGACCGTGGCGATGCGGCCCAGGGCCTGACCCTGGTCCGTTTCCACCAGCACGTGCTGCCCCACGCGCAACACATGGAGCCCGGAGGCGAAATAGCACACCGGCCCATGATCGCTGAACTTAATCCCAAGAATCTGACTCATGCACCTTCCTGGCGGGAGCGATGCGCTACCCGACGCGGCATCCTGTAGCCGACTTTTGCGCGAAATTCAAACACCGCCGCGCGCGGCCGTCAGCCCAGAAGCCCGTGTTCGCCAAGCTCGGCCATGAGCCGGGCTTCTTCGATAGGTTTCACCAAAAAACTGTCCGCACCGCCGAGGAAGAAGGCCTCGTTGGTTTCACGGTTGTCCTCGACCATGCTCACCACGAAGATAACGCTGCGCTCAACGCCGTCGATGCCCCGCTCTTCCTCAAGCGCGCGCATTTCCTGCAGAGCCTGCTGCCCGTCCATCTCCGGCATCACAAGGTCCATGCACACCAGGTCGTAGGGGCGGCCGTCCTCAAGCGCCTTCTTGAAGGCTCCCACGGCTTCTTCACCGTTAACGGCGATGTGGCATTCCGCCACGGCCCGGAGCATGTCGTGCAGGACCACACGGCTGTAGAAGTCGTCATCCACGATGAGCGCGCGCATCTTCCCCTCCTCGTAACCGGATGCATGCAAAGGCCGCCTCATGCGGCAGGTGCTGGTGTGGCACGTATGGGGGGAGAAATCAAGTGCCCCAACGGTTTGGACGCCCGGAGGGCAAGGGGCCCGCCAAAGAAGGAACTCAGGCGGAAAAGTCTCTGGCCCAGCCCTGGTGGAGCGCCAGACAGTCCGGGTCTCCCGGCCGGGAAAGCAGCCCCCGGCAGCGGGCCAGCAACAGATCCTGGGCCTCGTCCGTGCGTTCCTGATTGTGGTGGAAGAGCCCCAGGGCGCCCACTCCGGCCTCGCGCGCCAGGCGGGCGGCGTCCGCGAAATGGGAATGTCCCCAGCCCCGGCGCTGCGGGTATTCCTCCGGCGTGTACTCGGCGTCGTGGATGAGCAGGTCCGCGCCCTTGCAGAAGGCGGCGTAGTCCGCGAAGGAGAGCCCGCCCCGGTGCCGCAGCGAAAGCTCGTTGTCCGTCAGGTAGACGAGGCTCCTGCCGTCCTCCTCCACGCGGAAGCCCGCGCCCTTGTTCGGGTGCGAGGCCGCCACGCGCCGCACCAGCAGGCTGCCCACGCGCAGGGTTTCCTCCGTATAAGAAAGCACCGAAAGCGTGGAGGGCACCTTGTCCAGCGGCACAGGGAAAAAGGGCGGGCGCAGCGCGCGGGAGAGCACGCGCAACAGGTTCTCTCCTCCGCCGCCGATGCCGCCCAGGGCCAGCCGGGCCTTGGGATTATACAGCAGCTTGAAGAACGGCAGGCCCTGGATGTGGTCCCAGTGGTAGTGGCTGAAAAGCAGGGTCACGTCCGAGCGCTGGCGGGCCGCCAGTTCGCAGCCCAGGGCGCGTATGCCCGTGCCCGCGTCGAGGATCAGGATGTCGTCGTCCTTGGAGCGGATCTCCAGGCAGGAGGTGTCGCCGCCGTAGCTCAGATACTCCGGCCCGGAAACGGGAACGGAGCCGCGCGCGCCCCAGCAGCGCACCTTCATGAAGGCCTCGCTGCGGCCTGCAAACGCGGGAGGGAAATCCAATAGACCATACTTTTCTTTACCCTGCTTGCACAGTATTGGCAAGGCCGGGCCGCGGGTTTGGCCGGGCGCGGGCTTTGCTTCCCGCGCACTTTCCGTTAGGATTTCGACAATACGCGAGCCGAGCGGCGCGCCTGCATCCGCCCGGCGCGAAGCCAAGGAGCCAAGCACCGTGAAACACACCATTTCCGCCCTGGTGGCCAACCGCAGCGGCGTCCTCGCCGACATGGCCGAGGAATTCAAGCGCCGCGGCCTGAACATCCGCAGCATCTCCAGCGGCGAGACCGAGAACCCGGAAGTCTCGCGCATGGTCATCTGCTTCGAATCGCCCAACGGTTTGAACGGCGCCCTGAACGGCGACGACACCAGCGACGTCATCGAGGCCGTGGGCCGCATGGCCTTCGTCATCCAGGTGGACGACCTTTCCCGCCGCGAGTTCGTGGACCGCGAGCTGGTGCTCATGAAGATCCAGCGCGACTGCGAGAGCCTGTCGCAGCTCATGCAGATCCTGGAGGTCTTCCGCGCCGGGGTGGTGGGCCTGGGCGAAAAGAGCATCACCATCGAGCTTTCCGGCGATTCCGAGCGCGTGGAGGGGCTTATCCGCATGCTCACGCCCTTCGGCGTCCTGTCCATGGCCCGCACCGGAAAAATCGCGCTTAAGCGCGGCGACGAGTAGGCCGTGAAAAGCCTGGACGACATCATCCGGGCCGTGCAGGCGCATGGCAGCACCATGCGCGTGGCCATAGCGCCCTGCGCGGAGCGCTTCGTGCTGCGCGCCGCCCTCATGGCGGCCGAAAAAGGCCTGGCCCAGCCAGTGTTCATCGGCCACAGGGAACGCGCCTGCGCCGCGGCGGAAACCCTCTGCCCAAACTTCGCGGACTTCGAGTTCATCGACTGCCCGGACGACAACGAGGCCGTGGCCAAGGCCGTGGACCTGTACCGCCAGGGCAAGGTGCAGCTCATCATGAAGGGGCTGGTCTCCACCGCCACGCTGCTCAAGGCCGTGCTGGCCAAGGACGCCGGGCTGGTGGCCCCGGGCGGCATCCTGAGCCTCGTCACCGCCTTTGACGCGCCCCAGCACCCCCAACACCCGGAAACCTCCGGCGAGCCCCGGCTCATGCTGCTCACCGACGCCGGGGTGAACATCCGCCCCAATCTGCAGCGCAAGATGGACATTCTGAAAAACGCCCTGGAAGTGGCGCGGGCCCTGGGCATAGTGCGCCCGCGCGCGGCCATTCTGGCCGCCACGGAGAAGGTCAACTTCCCGGCCATGCCCGCCACCCTCGACGCCGACCTGCTGGCCAAGATGGCCGACGACGGCGTCTTCGGCGACGCGCTGGTGGCCGGCCCCCTGGCGCTGGACCTCGCCGTGTCGCCGGTGTCCGCCAGACTCAAGCGCATCGACAATCCCGTGGCGGGCCATGCGGACATCCTGCTCACCCCGGACATCGAGTCCGGCAACATCCTGCACAAGGCCTTGAGCACCCTGCTGAACATTCCCCTGGCCAGCGTGGTGGTGGGAAGCCGCGTACCGGTGGTGGTGCCCTCGCGCGGGGACTCCGAGCAGTCCAAGTTCGCCTCCATCGCCCTGGCGGTTTTCCTTGCCCAACACAATGGGGCCCTGCACAACGAGGCCCTGCGCAATACCTCCCCGCCAACCCCAAACAACGCATAACGGCGGCACATGAGCAACACCACAGACACCCGCGTCCTCTGCATCAACCCCGGCTCCACCTCCACCAAGCTCGCCGTGTTCGCGGGCAAGGCCCTCATCTTCAGCGAGGAAGTGCGCCACGCCAAGGAGGAGCTCAACGCCTGCGGCGGCTCCCAGGCCCAGCTGCCCCTGCGCCGCAGGGCCGTGGAGGACGCCCTTTCCCGCCACGGCTGCGAGCCGCTCTTCGATGCCGTGGCCGGCCGCGGCGGGCTGCTGCGCCCCCTGCCCGGCGGCGTGTACGCCGTGGACGACGTGATGCTGGACGAACTGGCGCGCAATCTCCACGGCGAGCATCCCTGCAACCTGGGCGCGCCCCTGGCCCTCAGCTTCGCGCGGGGCTCCCGCTGCCCGGCCTACGTGGTGGACCCGCCCGTGACGGACGAACTGCGCGACATCGCGCGCCTGACCGGCCTGCCGCGCATCCGGCGGCGCACCGTGTTCCACGCCCTTTCGCAGCGCATGGCCGCGCGCCTGGCGGCGGAACGCCTGGGGCTCGACTACCACGACGCCAAGTTCGTGGTGGCGCACCTGGGCGGCGGCGTCAGCGTGGGGGCCCACGACCGGGGCCAGGTGGTGGACGTGACCAACGGCCTGGACGGCGAAGGGCCCATGAGCGCGGAACGCGCGGGCGCCCTGCCCGCCCTGGTGCTGGTGGAGATGATCCAGAAGGGCGCGGACCCGGCCCAGCTGCGCCGCGAAATTTTGACCGCCGGCGGGTTGTACGCCCACACCGGCACCAACGACCTGCGCGAAGTCGAAGAGCGCTTCCGCAAGGGCGAGGCCCACTGCGGCGCGGTCATCGAAGCCCTGGCCTACGCCGTGGCCAAGGCCGCGGGCGGCATGGCGGCCACGCTGTTCGAGGACACGCAGGACGGACCCGCGGCGGTGGTGCTCACCGGGGGCATGGCCCGCAGCGAATATCTGGTGGAGCGCATCGCCCGGCGGGTGCGCTTTTTGGCCCCGGTGCTGGCGCTGCCCCAGGTGGACGAGCTGCTGGCCCTGGCGCGCGGCGCGCAGCTGGCCCTGGCCGGACGCGAGAAGATCCGCAGCTACGCGGCCCTGGTGCGCCAGGCGGAAGGCGAAGGCAGCATGGGGGACGACGCATGAGGCTCGATTCCGGCCAGCAGCGCGTACTGGTGTCCATAGGCCTCATGCTCACGGTGCTGGTCTGCGGCACCCTGGCGCTGATGCACGTGGAAGGCCTGCCCCTGGGCGACGCGCTCTATTTCAGCGTGGTCACCATGTCCACCGTGGGCTACGGCGACGTGGTGCCCTTCACCGGGGCCGGACGCTTCGTGGCCGGCATCATGATCCTCACCGGCGTGGGCTCCTTCATGAACGCCATGGCCGCCACGGCCGACCATCTGCTCTCCCGCCGGGAACAGCGCGAGCGCATGGAAAAGCTGAACATGGTCATCGGCGTGTTCTTCAGCGAGGCGGGCACGGCGCTCATGCGCAAGCTTGCCGCCCTGGACGGGAACCTGCCCGCCCTGCGCGCCGGGCTGCCGCCCCAGCACGACTCCTGGACGGACAAGAGCTTCACGACCTATGCGGACGCCCTGTCCGGGCACCCCTTCCGCGTGCGGGCCGATGTGGCCGCCCTGGGGCGCATCAAAACGTTCCTGGGGGAGAAGAGCCCCCTGCTGGTGCGACTGCTGGAAAATCCCAACCTGCTGGAGCACGAGAGCTTCACCGACCTGCTGTGGGCGGTGCTGCACATCAAGGAGGAGCTGGAGTTCCGCTTCGATCTGGCGGAGCTTTCAAACGCCGACGCCACCCACGTGCAGGGCGACCTGGAGCGCGCCTACCGCCTGCTGGCCACCCAGTGGTTGGACTACATGCGCCACCTGAAGGCCAACTATCCTTACCTGTTCATGACTGCCGCGCACCGCAACCCATTCCTGGAGCCGGAGCCCCTTGAAGGCTAGCCCGGCTAGGGCCTGGGCAGACGCACGATGACCGAGGTGAAGCCGGGCTCGTCGGTGTTCAGCTCCACCCAGCCGTTCTGCGCCTCGGCGAAGAGCTGGGCCGAGTAGGTTCCCAAGCCCGTGCCGCCGGTCTTGCCGCTGGTGGCGTACTTCTCGAAAAAGCAGTCGCGGATGTTCACCGGCACCTCGCCCCGGTTGCGAATGGTGATGCGAGAGCACTCGCCCTGGAGCAGCTCCACCTCCACCCGTTCGCCCGGAGGCGAAGCGTCCAGCGCGTTCTGCACCAGGTTCACCAGCATGGGGTGGCACAGGCGCTCCTCGCCCCAGACAATGAAGCGGTCCTCCGGGGCCAGGGGCCGCCCGCCCAGGCGCACCGTCACCTGCACGCGCTTGACCCGCGCGGAGTCGCCCAGGAGCGCCGTGACCTCGCGCAGCAGAGGCGCAAGGTCGCACGCCGCCGGGCGGCTCTCGTACTGTCCGCGTTCGATCTTCATGAGGTCAAGGGACATGTCGATCTGGCGGAGCATGGTGCGGCCGCAGTCTTCGATGAGCTGCAGAAGCTCCACCTGGGCGTCGTTCAGGTTGCCGTCGTTCTTCATCAGCACGGGCAGATTGATGATGCCGTTCAGCGGGGCCTTGAGGTCATGGCGGATGATGCCGTCGATGTCGGTCTTGAGCTGTTCAAGCTCCTTGCGCTCGGTGATGTCCTGGATGAAGCCGGAGAGCAGGCGCGCGCCGTCCTGGTCGGCCCTGCGGCCCATGAAGCGCACCCAGGCCTGGGGTCCGCCGCCGCGCTCCAGCTTCAGTTCCAGGTCGAAACTCTCGCCCAGCTCCTCCGCCCGCAGAAGGGCAGCACGGAACAGCTCACGGTCCTCCTGGGCCAAAAAGTCCAGGCGGCTCCAGAAATCGGGCATGCCCACACAGGCGCCGTTCAGCTGCACCTCACAGCCCAAAAGCCGCCCGGCCTCCTCGGTCCAGCCGCCCTCGCGCGTGTCCAGATTCACCGAGAACCCGCCGATACGCGCCATGACCTGGGTTTGCCGCAGGAGTTCCTGGCTGCGCGTCAACTCCATCTCGGCGCTTCTGCGTTCGGTGATGTCGCGGATGACCACGATGGTGCCCATGAAGCGCATGTCCTGCCACAGGCCGCAGGAAGACAGCTCGAAGCTGCGGCTGGCCACCTCGGCCTTGCTTTCCCGCCGGGGAACAAGCCGCAGGTTCAGGTTGCGCGTGGAGCGCGGCAGCTGGCGGCGTTCGTTGATGAGCTTCGGCGGGCTGACGGGCGTGTCGCCCGCGCCCAGAAAATGCGGCAACACCTGCTCGCGGTCATGGCTGCGCAAGTCCTCCGGGTGGAAGAAGCTGCTGAAGTGCTTGCCCCGCAGTTCCTCCGGCTCATAGCCGATGAGTTCGCGGCTGGCGCTGTTCGCTTCCAGCAGGTAGCCTTCGGGATCGATGAACCAGATGAGGTCCGGCGAGGTCTGGATCATGATGCGGAACTTTTCTTCGCTCTGGCGCAGGGCCTCGCGCACGCGCTCCAGGTCGGTCACGTCGTAGGAAATGGTGCCCACCCGGTCCGGCCTGCCCGCTGCGTCGCGCAGGGGGAACTTGATGGCCACGAAGTCCCGCAGTTCGCCGTTCAGCGGCAGGGGGCGCTGATAAGTGAGGGGCTTGCCCAGCGCGAGCACCTGGGCATCCTCGGCCAGAATGCCCTGGGCCACTTCCTGCGTGAAAACCTCATCCACGCGCCGGCCCAGAATGGACTGCCCGCGCGAGCGGACCTGGCTGTGCATGCGGCTGGAGAGCAGGTAACGGCCCTCCGCGTCCTTGATGCTGATGAGGGCGGGCGAATACTCCAGCAGGGCGTGCAACTTCTCCTGCTTGGCCCTCAGTTCCTGCTCTATCTTCTTGCGCAGGGTGATGTCCGAGACCATGGCCTCGTAGTAGGCCACCACGCCTTCGGCCGTGCGGATGGCCCGCGCCTCCATGGACAGCCAGACCTTGTCGCCGCTGGCGTGCTTGGCCGTGAATTCCAGGCTGGACACCGTGCCTTCGCGGTCCAGGCGCTCCATGACCTCGCGGCGCTGCTCCGGCTCGGCGTAAACGTCGCGGCCGATGTCGTCCACCTTGCGCAGCAGCTCCTCCGGCTCGCTGTAGCCGAGAAGCCGCGCCATGGCCTTGTTGGCGTCGCACAGGCGCCCTTCCGGGGTGGCCTGAAAGATGCCTGCGACAGAGTTCTCAAAAATTTCGCGGTACTTTATTTCAGCGCTGGAAAGCCGCGCGGTGCGGTCCTCCAACACGCCGGCCATATGATCGAAGGCCAGGGCCAGCTCGCCCAGTTCGCCGCCGCCCTGATGGCCGATGCGGTGGGAATAGTTCCCTTCCGTGAGCTTTTTCGTGGCCAGCCACAGCCCCCTGGTGTGCCGCAGCACAAGCCGGTTGCTGAAGATCCAGGTGGCGAGGAGCACCACGGCGCACATGAGGCCGATGAACCCCACATTTCGCTTCAGGGCGCGGTCCGCGGCGGCGAAGGCCACGTCGGCGGGCATGCCCACGCGCAGGAACAGACCGCGGTCCTGGCTGGCGGAAAGCGGAGACAGGAAATAGATGCGCCGCACCCCGTCCACGCCCACCGATTCCCAAGTATCGCGCCCCTGGCCCACCAGCTCCGGCAGGAAGCTCTCGGCGTCCGGGGCGCTGCGGCCCACGGCGGCGGGCTCGTCAGGGAAGCGGGCCAGGATGGTGCCGGTGCGGTCGATGATCGAGGCCGCGGCACCTTCGGGCAGCGGTTCGTCGTCCAGCACATCGCGCAGGCTGAAGAGCGTAAGTCCGAGCGACAGCACGAAGCGGACCTCGCCGCCGGGCCCGCGCACGGGCATGGCCAGGGGCAGCTCGCCAGCGCCGGTCACCGGGTCGGTCTGGAAATGTCCGACGCTGAAGGCGCCGGTGGCCAAGGCCCTGCGGAACCAGCCTTCCGCCGCGCGGGAGATGTTGTCGACCTGGGGCTGCGAAGCGCACAAGACGCTGCCGTCGGGTCGGAGGATGCTGACATTGTGGTGCTGGGGCAGGAGCAGGGTCTCAACCATGCGCCGGCAGGCGGAGTCGCCCGGCGTCTGCCCTGCGGAAAGCTGGGTCGCCTGCTTCATCAACTCGCGCGTGCGCTCAATGAGCGCATTGCCCGATGCCGCATATGTCCTCGTGAGGTGTCTGCTGCTCTCCACCGCCGAGGCTTTCGCCTGCTGGTGGTCCTCCATGGCCATATATAAAGCCAAACATAGAACAGGGAGCATGGCCAGCAGGACTATAGCCAACAGTCTTGCCCTGAGGCCACTGAGCGCGCTGAAAGGCATGGGGGAACCTCCGCATGACTCCTTGGACAACAAAGACGAAGCACAGAGAGATGCAGTACTGACCTGATTGCGGCTACAACGTTCGCCGGGTCATGCTGTTCGCATGATGCTGTCCCGATTACATACGCAAATGGTCGGCAATGCCAAACACGTAGCGAGACAACACCTGGCCAAAACATGAACGATGAAACCGTGCGTCTCGGACAACCATAAGTCAGAGCCCCTGAAATTCGCAAGTACCTGAGAGAACAAAGAACGTTTTTCCAAGCACAATGCATGCCTCCTTACGGTGGCGGAAAAACTAAAGCGTGGCGTCGCTCAGTCCGAAAGATCGGACGTGCAGTGCGGGCAGCGCACGGCCTTAAGGCTGATGTTCATGGCGCAGAAGGGGCAGTCGCGCGTGCTGGGGGCCGCTTCGGGCTCGTCCTTCTTCTGCATGTCGCGCAGGCGGTTCACCGCGCGCACCACAAGAAAGATGGCCATGCCCACGATGAGGAAATTGATGACCGTATTGGCGAACAGGCCGAGGTTCAGGGTCACGGCTCCGGCCTTCTTGGCCTCGGCCAGGGCCGCATAGGGGCCGGGCACGGCGCCGTCGCGCAGGATGAGATACAGGTTGGTGAAGTCCACCCGCCCAAGCAGCAGGCCGATAGGCGGCATGAGCACGTCGTCCACCAGGGATTTGACGATGCCGCCAAAGGACGCGCCGATGACGATACCCACGGCCATGTCCACCACGTTGCCGCGCATGATGAATTCTTTGAAGTCTTTCAGCATTGGAGCCTCCTGTGTCGCGGTCTTGCGCCCGTGTGGGGCGCGCCTGCGCGTACGTAGCATGCGGGGCATGCCGCGTCCAGCCATCACGTGTTCCGGGGTCAAACATCCCATGCGGTTACGTGCCCTCTTGCTTTTGCCCGCCAGGATGATAACAGCCCTTGCAACACCATCCACCCTGCAGGTGAACATGCGCGCAAAGCCGTCCCCCCAAGCGGTGAGCCAGACCAGGCAGTTCCCGAAACGTTCCGGCCCGCGGCAAGAACCGGGACTGACAGCGCGTGAGTTCGCCCGCGTCCTCGACTCCGTCACCTTGCCCGTCTTTGCCTCGGACAAGCGCGGGCGGCTCGTCTATGTGAACCCTGCCGCCTGCCGTCTGCTGGGCAAACCGGCCGATGCGCTGCTCAACGCGCCGGAGGCGCTTTTCTTCCCCCCTCCGCGCGCCCCCGTGCCGCAAAGCGGCGAACGCGTGCTGGTATGGAACGGGCGTGAGCATGTGGTGCACCTCCTGCGCGAGAAGCTGCCCCTGAACACCCGCGCCAAAGGGCTCACCGCCGGGCATGTCATCGACGTGACCGCCCTGCGCGACACGGAGCTGGCCTGCGCCCTGCACCAGAAGCGCCTGGAAGCGCTGGTGGACAACCTGCCGCTCCTGCTGCACGCCCACGACGACGCAGGGCGCATCGTGTTCTGGAACCGCGAGTGCGAGCGCGTGCTGGGCTATCCGGCCCGGGAGGTGCTGGCCGATCCGCACATTTTCGAGCGCCTGTACCCGGACCCGAGCTATCGCGAGACCGTGCGCGCCTGGCACCGGGAGCCGGAAGGCTTCACGGACCGCGAGTTCCACATGCGCGCGGCCGACGGCAGTGAACGCGTCATCGCCTGGACCCAGGCCCGGCAGGCGCAGCCCGTCACAGGCTGGGCCACCTGGGAGTCCGGCGTGGACGTGACCGCGCGCAAGACCGCGGAAAACGCCCTGACCGAGGCCGAGCGCCGCGCCGAAGCCCTGTTCCAGGCCTCGCCCTTTGGCGTGCACCTCTACCGCCTCACCCCCAGCGGCAGGCTCATCCTGATGGCGACAAACCCGGCCGCGGACAAAATCCTGCACCGCGAGCACGCGACGCTCCTGGGCCAACCGATAGAGACCGCCTTCCCGGAACTCTCCTCGCCGGAGCTGCGCAAGCGCCTGATGCGCACCTGCACCCAGGCCGACACCTGGCAGAGCGGACCGAACGGCTACCGCGACGGGCAGCTGGCCGGGGCGCTGGAGCTGCATTGCTTCCAGACCGAGCCCGGCGTGTGCGCCTGCATGTTCCTGGACCACACGGAACAGATGCGCCTGGAAACCCGCCTGCGGCACCAGGCCCTGCACGATCCCCTCACGGGCATCGCCAACCGTTCGCTCTGCGTGGAGCGCATCGACACGGCCCTGCAGCGCAAGCGCAGAAGGCCCGACTATCGCTACGCCGTCATCTACCTGGACCTGGACCGCTTCAAGCTCATCAACGACACCATGGGGCACACCGCGGGCGACGCCGTGCTGGTGGAGATTGCCGCCCGCCTGCGCGCCAGCGTGCGCGAGCTGGACACCGTGGCCCGCATGGGCGGCGATGAGTTCGTGGTGGTCATGGAGGAATTCGACTCGTACAAGCGGCCTGTCCAGGCCATCCGGCGCATCCGCCAGGCCATGGTCGAACCCATCACGGTGCACGGGCAGGAGCTCACCGTCACGGCCAGCATCGGCTTGGCCCTGGGCCAAACCGCCGCCGCCAGCGCGGAGGAAGTGCTGCGCAACGCCAATCTGGCCATGCACCGCGCCAAGAGCATGGGCCGCAACCGGGTCAAGAGCTTCACGCCCTCCCTGCTGGCGCAGACCCTGAAGGTGGTGCGCCTGGAGAACGAGATGGACCGGGCCATCGCCCGGGGCGAGTTCTTCCTGGAGTTCCAGCCCATCATCCAGCTGGGCGTGGGGCAGCAGCTTTTCGGCTTCGAGGCCCTGGCCCGCTGGAAACACCCGGAGCGCGGGCTCATCATGCCCGGCGAGTTCATCCCCATAGCCGAGGAATCGGGCAAGGTGGTGGAGCTGGGCTACTGGTCCCTGCGCGAGGGCTCGCGCATTCTGAACCGCTGGCGCCAGCGCTATCCGCACCTCGCAAACGCCGTGCTCTCCGTGAACCTTTCGCCCCAGCAGGTGCCCAAGCCGGACTTTCTGCCGCGCATGCGCGAGATACTGCAGGAGACCGGCCTGCCCGCCAAGAACCTCAAGCTTGAGGTGACCGAGACCGCGCTGATGCAGAGCGGCACGCTGGTGCTGAACAAGCTTACGGAACTGCGCGACATGGGCGTGAGCTTCTCCGTGGACGACTTCGGCACCGGGTATTCCAGCCTGGCCTACCTGACGCGGCTGCCGCTGGACCACTTGAAGATCGACCTCTCCTTCGTGCGCATGCTGGAATGCGGGCAGGAAAACCTGGAGATCGTGCGGGCCATCATCCAGCTGGCCACAAGCCTGCGCATGGACGTGGTGGCCGAGGGCGTGGAGACCTTGAGCCAGCAGGGCATCCTGCGGGGCCTGGGGTGCGAGTACTTCCAGGGCTATCTCTTCGCCCGGCCCCTGGGCGAGGACAAAGCCGAGGAATTCCTGCGCCGCTTCGACATGGCGCTCGGCCCCGTGCCCTCCGCCCTGCCGGGGAAGAACCCGGAAAACATGCCCTGAGTCCGGCCGGAAACGCTCCCCAAATGATAAACGGACCCGCCACTGCCGCCATAACGGGCGCGGCTCTTGGCCTTTCGGCCGGGCTTTCCCCGGGCCCGCTGCTGGCGCTGGTCATCGTGCAGACCCTGCGCTACTCCGTGCGCGAGGGAGCCAAGGTCGCGGCCTCGCCCCTGCTGACCGACGCGCCCATCGTGCTCACCGCCCTGGCCCTCACCGCCGGGCTGGCCGCGCACCCCAGGCTGCTGGGCCTTCTGACCTTTGGCGGCGCGGCCTACCTCGCCTTCTGCGCCCTTTCCAGCCTGCGCTTCCGGCCTGATGCCCAGGCCCCGGCCCCGGCGGAACCGAAATCGCTGCAAAAGGGCGTGCTGGCCAACCTGCTGAACCCCAGCCCCTACCTGTTCTGGGGCGGCGTGGGCGCGCCCCTGCTGACCCAGGCCTGGACGGCAGGCGCAAGCGCGGCCCTGGCCTTCCTGCTGGGCTTCTTCTCCTGCCTCATCGGCTCCAAGGTTCTGGTGGCGTGGCTTACCGGCCGCTTCGGGCCGCTCATGGGCAGCCCGGCGTACGCGCTCATCATGCGCGGGCTGGGCCTCATGCTGCTTGGCTATGTGGGCTGGTTCGCGTTCACGGCCTGGGGGCTCCTCACACGCTAGCGGGCTGCTGCGGCTGGTAATGCTCGCCGCCGGGCATGCGCTCGCACTCGCGGAACACGCGGGCCCAGCAGCAGGCGCAACGCTCCGGGTCCAGGCGCTGCACCATCTTGGCGATGGCCAAGCCCTCGGACTCGAAAATGTGCTCGCCACCCAGGCGCTTCAGGCACATGCCCTTTGTGAGCACCTCCTGCACATCCGTCTTGAGGGAGCAGAAGAACATGTCCCGGCCGGAGAGCTTGAGGCGCAGGGCCTCGTTGAAGAGCATGTGGCAGCCGCTGGCGTCGATGAAATTGATGCCGCTGCCCACGATGAGGATGTGGCACTGCTCCGGGAAGGTTTCCATGATGCGGTGCAGTTCCTCGGAGATATGCGTCACCGCGCCGAAGAAGATGCTGCCGTCCAGACGCAGGATCTTGAGCTGCGGGCACTCCTTCACGGGCTTGCGGTCCACGTTCACCAGGGGCCGGCGCAGGTTGTCCGGGTCCGGGGCCAGCACCACGAAGCTGGGGTGCGAGGTGCGCTTCAGATACATCAGAAGCGAAAGGATGACCCCGCAGAAGATGGCGAACTCCATCTGCACGAACAGCGTGGCCAGGAAGGTGACGCCAAGCACCCCGGCCTCGTTCTTGTCCGTGCGCAGAATGTGCCGGATGCCGCTGACGTCCACCAGGTTCACCGCCACCAGCAGGATGACGCCGCTCATGGCGGCCAGGGGCAGATAGGCCGTGAGCGGCGCCACCAGCAGCACGATGGCCGCCAGCAGAAGCGCGGAGAACACGGCGGCCAGCGGCGTCTTCGCGCCGGATTCGAAGTTGAGCCCCGTGCGCGTGAACGAGCCGGACGAGGCATAGGCCGAAAAGAAGCTGCCCACCACGTTGGCCAGCCCTTGGCCGATGAACTCCTGGGAGTTGTCGATCATCTGCTGCGAGCGCACGGCCACGGCCCGGGCGATGCTGACCGCCTCGGCCAGGCCGAGCATGGCGATGGCCAGCGCGCCGGGCACCAGGTGGCGCACTTCGTCGAAGCCCGGCACCGGGAGGGAAAGCGGCGGCAGGGAGTCGGGCAGCGCGCCCATGAGCGTCACCCCGTGCGCGGCCCCGCCGATGAGATGATTGCCCACGCTTGCCGCCAGCATGGCGATGAGCAGCGCGGGCAGCCTGGGGTTCAGCCTGCGCACGGCGAGCGCCACGAGCATGGTGCCCGCGCCGAGGGCGGTGACGTAAGGGTTGAACTGCGGCAAATGGCTGAAAAGATGCCCCCAGGCGGCCACCACGCCGCCTCCGCGCGGAATGGCCAGTCCGAAGAAGCCGCCCAGCTGGCTGGTGAGGATGAGGATCTGT
>NZ_DATMYK010000319.1:0-20574 GCF_035560995.1 Humidesulfovibrio sp.
GGCGATCTCGAGCCTTCTTTGCGCGCCGTAGGGCAGGTTGCGCGAATACTCGTTGGCGACCTTTTCGAGCCCGACCTTCTTGAGCAGCTGGTAGCTTCTGTCCACCACCTCCTGCTCCTCGCGGCGGGTCTTGGGCCCGCGCAGCACCGCGCCCAAAATGCCCGCCTTCGTGCGGCAGTGCCGCCCGATCATGACGTTCTCAAGGGCCGTCATGCTGGGGAAGAGCCGGATGTTCTGGAAGGTGCGCGCCATGCCCAGCTCGCACACGTGGTTGGTGCGCATGCCGTTTATGCGCTTTTCCTTGCCGTCCTTGGGGTAGGCCAGCACCTGCCCGTCCGTGGGGGTGTAGATGCCGGTGATGCAGTTGAAGAAGGTGGTCTTGCCCGCGCCGTTGGGGCCGATGAGCGCCACCACCTCGCCGGTGCGCACCTCCAGGTCCACATCGGAAAGGGCGCGCAGGCCGCCGAAGTTCATGCTCAGGTTGCGGACCGAAAGGACCGCCTTGTGTGTCGTCTGTTCCATCACGCAGCTTCCGTGTTGATCTTGTATACCTTGCGCTTGGCGCGGATGAGTCCCTGGGGCCGGAAGACCATGACCAGGATCATGGTCGCGCCGAAGATGAGCATGCGGTACTCGGAGAAGGCGCGCATGTATTCGGGCAGAAGGATGAGCAGGAAGGCGCCCAGGATGACGCCCAGAACAGAGCCCATGCCGCCCAGCACCACGATGGCCAGGATCATGGCCGATTCCATGAAGGTGAAGCTGGCCGGGTTGATGAAGGTGGTCTTGGCCGCGAACACCACGCCCATGACCGAGGCCAGGGTGGCTCCCAGGGCGAAGGCCATGAGCTTGGCGCGGGTGTTGTCGATGCCCATGGCCTGGCAGGCGATCTCATCCTCGCGCAGGGCCAGCCAGGAGCGCCCGATGCGCGAATCCTTCAGCCGGGCTGTGATGAAGATGGTCAGAAGCACCAGGCCCAGCATGATGTAGTAGATGTAGGTGGTGGCCTGCTCCACGCTGTAGTTGATGCCGAAGAGCCCCGGCCGGGCGATGTTCGACACGCCGCTGGGGCCCATGGAGAACTCGCTCCAGTTCTCCAGCACCAGGCGCACGATCTGCCCGAAACCCAGCGTCACGATGGCCAGATAGTCGCCGCGCAGGCGCAGCACCGGGAAGCCCAGCAGGATGCCGAAAAAAGCCCCCAGGATGGCTCCCAGGGGCAGGACCGTCCAGAAGCCCAGCTGGAAGTGGTGGTTCAAAAGCGCGTAGGCGTAGGCCCCCACCGCGTAGAAGGCCACGTAGCCGAGGTCCAAGAGGCCCGCCAGACCCACGGTGATGTTCAAGCCCAGGCCCAGCACCACGTAGATCAGCGCGCTGATGAGGATGTTGGTCTGGTACATGGAGAACAGGTAGGGGAAGGCCACCGCCACCACAAGGCCGAAGGCCATGAGCGGCTTGGCGATGCGCGGGTCCTCCAACATTTTGGACAGGCGCGACTGGGTCTCGCCGCCCTCGGCGTTCTTGATGGCCGCGCCGCGGTCGCGGCGGTCCATCATGAAGTACCAGGCGAGCGCCAGCACGAAGCTGCCCGCCAGCATGTACGCCAGGTGCATCCAGCGCCAGGTCACGGTCTTTTCCACGGTATCCACGCGGATGACCATGATGGGCAGGGTCAGAAAGGCCAGCCACAGGGAGGCGGCCACGGATTTCTTCAGGTTGGTGACGAGTTGCATTGCGGCCATTGCTTACACCTTCTGGGCCCGCTGCTTGCCGAGCAGGCCAGCGGGGCGGAAGATAAGGATGAGAACCAGCAGACAGAAGGCGAACACGTCCTCGTAGTCGCTTGAGACATAGCCGGCGGCGAAGCTTTCGGTCCAGCCGAGGACCAGTCCGCCGAGCACCGCGCCCGGAATGCTGCCGATGCCGCCCAAGACCGCGGCGGTGAAGGCCTTGATGCCCGCCAGGAAGCCGATGACGAAGTTGATCTGCCCGATGTGCGAGGCGATGAGCACGCCGCCCACGGCCGCCAGGGCCGAACCGATGATGAAGGTCATGCTGATGACCTGGTCGACGTTGACGCCCACCAGCATGGCCATCTTGCGGTTCTGCGCCGTGGCCCGCATGGCCTTGCCCATGCGCGTGAACTTGATGAACAAGGTCAGGGCGACCATCACCGAAATGGAGGTGACGATGATGAACAGGTCGCTGGTGGCCAGAAAGTTGGCGTAGGGCTCCATGAACTCAAGGTCCGGGATCAGCCTGGGGAAGGGCAAGAAGTCCGGGGTCTGCGCGAGCATGATGTAGTTCTGCAGCAGAATGGACATGCCGATGGCCGAAATGAGCGGGGCCAGGCGCGGCGCGCCGCGCAGGGGCTTGTAGGCGATCTTTTCCACCGTGTAGCCGTAGGCCGCCGAATACAGGACCGAGATGATGAGCGCGATGACCAGGATGGACATGGTGGGCCAGCCCATGGCCGTCAGCACTCCGGCCACGATGAGGCCCATGAACGCGCCGATCATGTAGATCTCGCCGTGGGCGAAATTTATGAGCTCGATGATGCCGTACACCATCGTGTAGCCCAGGGCGATGAGGGCGTACACGCTGCCGCGCGAGAGCCCGCCGAAAAAGAGCTGAAGAAAATATTCCATACATCCGTCCTACCGCTCAGGAACAGCCTTCCTTGCGGCCTTTCCCTTACGGAACCAGGGGACGGGCGCTCAAACGCCCCCGCCCCCTGGCTCGTTATCGCCTGCCCGGATGCCGGGCGGCGGAGGCTACTTCACCAGTTCGTACTTGCCGCTCTTCACCTGGTACACGGAGAAGCTCACGCCCTCGGCATCGCCCTTGGCGTCGAACTTGATCTTGCCGACCGGGGTCTCCACGTACTCCTTCTGCAGGGCCGCCACGACCTTGTCGTAGTCGGTGCTGCCGGCCTTGGCCACGGCGTTCAGCAGGGCCTGGCTGGCGGCGTAGGCCTGCGGGAAGAAGGCGCCCGGCTTGGAGCCGAATTCCTTCTCATGGTCGGCCACGGCCTTCTTGTACACTTCGTTGTCGGCCAGGATCTGCGGACCGGTGGCGTACACGCCCTCGGCGTCGGCGCCGGCGGTCTTGATGAAGGTGTCGTCCTTCACGCCGTCGTCGGAAACGAAGGCGATCTTGAGGCCCTTCTTGTGCATCTGGGTCACGATCTTGGAGGCTTCCGGATGGTAGCCGCCGTAGAGCACGCAGTCGGCGCCGGAGGCCTTGATCTTCTGCACCACGGCGGAGTAGTCCACGCCGCCGGGGGTGATGCCTTCGAACAGCGCGACCTTGGCGACCTTGCCGTCCTCAAGCGCCTTCTTGGCGCTCTCGGCGAAGCCCTTGCCGTAGTCGCCCTTGTCGTGGATGACGGCGACCTTCTTGACCTTCAGCTCGTTCACGGCGAACTCGGCCGCGGCCTTGCCCTGAATCAGGTCGTAGGAAATGGTGCGGAAGAAGTTGGGGTAGGAACCGCTCTGGGTCAGCTCGGTGCTGGTGGCCGAGGGGCTCATGACGATGACCTTGGCGTCCTTGTAGATGGGCAGGGCGGCCTTGGTGGCGCCGGAGCAGATGTGGCCGAGGACGATGGTGACCTTCTCGGAGACGAGCTTGGTGGCGGCGTTGGTGGCCAGCTCGGGCTTGCACTGGTCGTCCATGGGCATGACTTCAACCTGGACGCCGTTGATGCCGCCCTTGGCGTTCAGGTCCTTGGCGACCAGCTTGGCGGCGTTCAGGGAGGGCAGGCCATAGGAGGCCAGGTCGCCCGACTGCGCGCCGGCCACGCCGATGACGACCTTCTTGGCCGGAGCCGCGGCGGTGGCGTTGGCAGCCGCCTCGGGCTTCTTCTCTTCCTTCTTCTCGCCGCAACCAACCGCAAGAAGACCGGCCATGGCCACGCCAAGAACCGTCAGCATCCATCTCGATTTCATATCCCAACTCCTCAGAAAAAAGTTCTGACAGCCAAGAAACCCTGATATCCCGCACGGCCACGGAGCACCCACTCCGCAGCCTTTTTCACCTTGAAGGCGGCTATTTTAGTGGAATATCCGCCCATGTCAATACGGCAGCGGCAACGGCCGGACTGGCACCTACTTGGCCGCCGGGGCCGCCAGCTCCTCCTGCGCGCCCTTCAGCACGTCCTGATCCTTGGGATTCAGCTGCACCACGCGGCGGAAGTGCGCGTCGCCCTCGGCGGGCTTCTGCATGTAGTGCTTCAGCAGAATGCCCATATTATAGTGGGCCAGCACATCGTCGGGCTCCTTCTTGAGCACCACGTCGAAGGACTTCTTGGCCTCGGGGTATTCCTTGCGCTCAAAGCGCACCATGCCCATGGCCCGGTGCACGTTCAGGTCGTCCGGCGCGGCCTTGGCCGCCATGGTCACGAACTCCAGGGCCTTGTCCCAGGCCTGCATCATCATGAAGGTGTTGGAGAGCTCCAGCAGGTTTTTGACGTCGTTGGGGTTCTCCTGCATCTTGCGCATCTGCTCGCGCAGCTGGTCCATGTCCACGCCCATCATGCCCATGGGCCCGCCCTTGCCGCCCATGGCCTCGCCCATGCCGCCGCGCTCCTGGCGCACCTCGACCACCAGGCCCTTTCCCTGCATGCGGTACAGAAAGGAACCCACGAACATGGCCAGGATGGCGCCAAGGAGCGCCACAAGGATGATCTTCTGTCCGCCGCCCAGTGGCGCGTTCTTATTCATGGTGTCCGTCACGGAGCATCTCCAGCTGTTTCAGTCTGTTGGATATGGACCTGCCGCGCAGGACCAGGGACGCGGCATAGGCCGCGAGAAAAAGCCACACAGCGGCGTTGGCCGCAACGACGTATCCGTTCACGGAAATCCCCTCCCCTGCCCTAGCGGGACAGCATGAGCGCGCGGGCGCGCTCCTCGGCACGGCCGTTGGCGTAGCGCGCCAGAAGCAGCGTCAGCCACAGGGCGCCAAAGGCCGCAAGGTTCACCAGCACCGCGTGCCACATTTCCGGCTCCATGCCGCCGCCCTTGCTGGCCAGCACGGCCGGGTGCACGCTGCGCCAGATGCGCGCGGAATAGAACACCAGCGGCACATCGAGGAAGGCCACCACGCCGAGCACGGCGCTGACCATGGCCCGGCGCTCGCCGCCCATGCCGGAGCCGCGCAGCACCAGGTAGCCCGCGTACACGAACCACATGATGAGCGTGGTGGTGAGGCGCGGGTCCCAGGTCCACCAGACGTTCCAAGCCGCACGGCCCCAGATGGAGCCGCTGATGAGGGCCAGGCCGCTCATGAGCACGCCGATCTCCGCCGCGGCTCCGGCCAGGATGTCCGAGGCCGCGTCGCGCTTCATCAAATGGCGGATGCTGGCGCAGAACACGACGAAGAAGCTGATGAGCGCCCACCAGGCCAGCGGCATGTGGATGTAGAAGATCTTCTGCACCGCGCCCATGGTTTCCTCGAGCGGCGCGTAGCTCCAGATGAACCACTGCCCGACGGCCAGAGCGACGACGCTCACGATGGCAAGAATACGGATCGGCATGCTTGAACTCCAAAGACGGCGTATGCGCCGCTATTCCTCGCCCGTGTACAGATACGGGAACAAAAACGCGCCAGCGGCGGTGAACACCGCGTCGAAGGCCACGATGATCCCGGCCCAGAGCTGCTGGTCCATAGCCGCTTCGCCGGAAAAGCTGCCCGCGAAGATGCGGATGCCGCCCAAAAGCACCGGCAAAAGCAGCGGAAACAGAATGACCGAAAACAACGACTCGCGCGCGCCCTGCCCCTGCGCCAGGGCTCCCAGAAGCGCGCCCAGGGCCGCCAGACCCCAGTCCACGCCGATGAGCGTGAGGAGCATGACGCCAATGTCGCCCTTGAGGTCCTGGCCCAGAAACACGGCGGCGGCGGGCAGAAACACGGCCTGGGACAAGAGCAGCAGCGCGAACCCGGCCAGGCCCTTGCCCAGCCACACGGCATGCTCCGGCACCGGCGAGGACAAGAGGCCCAGGCGGCAGCCCTGGCCTTCCTCCAGGCTGAACAGATCGTTGAACACCAGCACCAGACCGAAGGACGAGGCCAGCCAGAAGATGGCCGCCGCCGCCTGGGGCGAGACGAGCTCGGCCGTGGGGCGCGAGAGCGAGAACAGGAAAATCAGCAGAAGCCCCAGCAGCACGGCCTGCACCAGGCCCTGCCCACCGCCCACGGCCAGGCGCAGATCCTTGGCCGCAATGTAGCCGCCGCGCCTCAGCATGTAAGCCCCCCGGCGTCGAAGCCGGCCGCGTCGCCGAAGTAGGCCGCGCGGGTGTCCTTGATGTGGAGCACGCGCTCGGCCAGGACCAGGTCCGAGGCCAGGTGGTGGCTCACCCAGACCACGGCCGCGCCAGAGGCCTTGAGCGCCGCGATCTCGCGCCGCAGCAGGTCCTGGGAGGCCGGGTCCAGACCGGTGCCCGGCTCGTCCAGGAACACCAGCTTGGGCCCGATGAGGAACACCCGGGCGAGGTTCAGGCGCTGAGCCATCCCGCGCGAGAACGTGCCCGCGGGCTCGGCCTCCACGTGGGAAAGGCCCACGCGCGCCAGCACGGCGGCGATGTCCTCCCGGCTTGGGGCAAGGCCGTACATGCGGCCCCAGAAGTTCAGGTTGGCCGAGGCCGAAAGACGCGGATACAGGAAGGTGGCGTGGCCCAGGTAGGCGCACTTTTCCGGCTCCACGCGCACGTCCACCACGCCAGCCGAGGCGCGGCACAGTCCCGCCATGATTTTGAGGAGGGTGGTCTTGCCCGCGCCGTTGCCGCCCACCACCAGCAGGGCCTCGCCCGCGCGCGCTTGCACACTCACATCACGCAGCACCAGGCGCGAGCCGAAGAACTTGCCCACGCCCAGCACGTCGAGCAGCACGTCCGGGCGAACATCCGGGCGTTCAGGGGCAGCGACGCCTGCGGCGTCCTGGCGGGCCTCGCCCGTGGGGTGCGCGGCGGCCTCGGGCACGGTCCTACTCCTTGTCCTTGCCCTTGCGGTAGCCCAAGAGCAGCAGCGGGGCCACGCAGAAGATGACGCCGCCGATCCAGATCCAGTTCACCAGCGGGTTCACGTTGACCTTCACCGTGGTGTGGCCGTCCTGGTCCGCGCCGAGCAGCACGGCGAAGATCTCGTCGCCCAGGCCGGGAATGACCTCGACCTCGGCAAAGGCCTGCTCGTAGCCGCGGTACATGCGGCGCTCCGGCTTGACCACGCCCACGAGCTTGTCGCCCTTTTTCACTTCCATCTCGGCGATGAGCTGGGCCATGTTCCTGGTGCTCTTCTCGTGCACTTCCTTCAGGGTCACGGTGTAGCCGCCCACCTCGTAGCTTTCGCCGACGAGGAGCTCCTTCTCGGAGCTGACCTGATACGGGCCGCTGAAGGCCACGCCCAGCGCCATGAGGCCCAGGCCCAAGTGGACGACATAGGCCGCCATGGACTTGCGGTTGCGCACCTCGGGCAGAAGGCCCATGGCCAGCACGGCCGTGGTCATGCACGACACAGCGCCCGCCGCGCCCACCAGGGCCAGGGGCAGCTTGTAGCCCAGGGCCAGGAACAGCGCGCCGGAGGCCACGAAGGCCACGCCGGAGGCGATGAGGCCGCGCTTGTCGCGCACGCCTTCCTTCCAGCCCAGCCAGGGGCAGGCGGAGAAGAGCAGCACGAGCATGGCGAAGAGCGGCAGGCACACGCGGTTGTAGAAGTTGGCGTCGAGCCCGACGGACTTGGCGCTCCACATCTTGCTGATGACCGGCCACATGGTGCCCAGGCCGATGATGAAGCCCAGCGCCAGGAGCGTCCAGGCCACGATGACCAAGAGGCCCTCGCGGCTCAGCAGGTCGCCCAGGCGGCGCTGCTCGCCCGTTTTGGCGATGGCCGCGGCGAAGAAGGACACGGCGGTGAGGAACAGGATAAAGCACAAAAGGGGCATGGCCACGCCGCCCTCGCCAAAGGCGTGCAGCGATTCGACCACGCCGCTGCGCACCAGATAGGTGCCGAAGACGCAGAGGATGTAGGTGAGGGCCATGATGACGATGTTCGTTCTGGCCAGGGCGCCCCGGCGGCTGCCCACGATGGCCGTGTGCAGGAAGGCCGTGCCCGTGCACCACGGGATCAGCGAGGCGTTCTCGACAGGGTCCCAGGCCCAGTAGCCGCCCCAGCCCAGCTCCATGTACGACCACCAGCCGCCCAGGATGATGCCCGCGGACAGGAAGGTCCAGGAGAGGATGCTCCAATTGCGCGTTGCGGCGATCCAGGTCCGGGTCTCGCCGCTCATGGCTCCGGCCAGGGCCGCGCAGGCGGGGATGACGTACATGGCGTAGCCCAGCAAGAGCAGCGGCGGGTGAAAGATCATGCCCGGATTGCGCAGGAGCGGGTTCATGCCCTTGCCGTCCATGGGCGCGGGCGCGGCCTGCATGAAGGGGTTGACCCAGCAGGTGAGCATCAAGAGAAAGAAGCCGTTGATGACGAAGAAGAAGATCCAGAAGTACGCGCGGGTGCGTTCGCTGAGCGCCTTGTACCCGGGCGTGAACACGAAGATGGCCCCGCACAGGGCCATGGAAAGGCCCCAGAACAGCAGCGAGCCCTCGCTGCCCGCCCAGAAGGCGGTGATGACGTAGGCCAGCTCCAGGCCGTTGTCCACGTGGGAGAGCACGGAGTAGAAGCCGTAGTTGCGCGTGACCAGCGCCCAGAGCATGATGCCGGACGCCAGGAGCACAAGCAGCGTCACGCCCTGGTGCCCGCGTTCGGAGAAGCTCACGCGCTCCGGTTTTCCGGCCAGCACGGCCGCCGCTGTCCAGCCGCCCAGGAACAGGGTGGCGATGAGGGCGAAAAGCAACGAAATATAGGCAGTCATTTGCATAACGTCAGGGCTCCTGGGAAGTGGAAACACGGCGCGGCGGGAGACGGGTCAACGCCTCCCTCTAGCCGGGTCTACCCCCGGTTCTGCTTCTCGTACTTGGAGGGGCACTTGGTGATGAGCGTGCTGGCCGTGAAGGTCTTGCCGGTGCTGTCCAGCCCGCCTTCGACAATGACCTCGGCCCCGGCCTTGAAGGCGTCGGGCACGGCGCCCTTGTAGCTGACGCGCAGCGTCTGCCCCGGGTTGTCCTTGTCGATGAGCTGGAAGCTGACGCCCGGACCCGGCTGCATGGGCTCTATGCCCTCCGCCGCCACGTTGCCGAACAGCCGCGCCTGCCTAAGCTTGGCGCTGTCGGTGGCCAGGGCCTCGCCCACATTGAGGAAATAGACGCTGTCCTTGGTCACGCCGGTGCCCACGAGGTACCCGACGCCGCCGAGGAACAGCACAAGAGCTGCGATGTAGATGCCTTTGCCGCCTTTCGTGGCCATGATCTTCTCGCTGTTCAGTTCCGTTGTTGGCTCTTCACTTCCAAAACAACGATTCGAAACCTCTACACGTCAAACGCCTTGCTGTCCACCGCTTCCGCCGCGTTTGGCGGCCGCCAGCTCGCTCCTGCGGCGCCGGGCCAGCTCGCGCATGTCCACCACCTCGTCGGTCTCGTCCACTATCTCGCTGCCGAGCATTTCCTCCAGCACGTCCTCCAGGCTCACCACCCCGGCCATGCCGCCGTATTCGTCAAGAACGACAAAGAGATGCGTACGGCTTTCCAGGAAGCTGCGCAGGGTCTTGTCGAGGGTCAGGTTCTCCATGACGAAGCGCACCGGCTTCATCAGGTCGCCCAGGGTCAGCTCGCCCTGGTCGTCGGCCGCGGCCTCGAACACCTGCCTGCGGTAGACCACGCCCACGATGTCCTCGGAATCCTCGGCCTCGTATACGGGCACGCGGGTGTGCGGCCAGGCCCGGTGCGAGGCCATGGCCTCGGCCACGGTCATCTCCGCCGGGAGGGAAAAGACCACGGTGCGCGGGGTCATGATCTCGGCCACGCGCTTGCTGTCCAGGGCGAGGATGCTTCGGATGGCCGATTCCTCGTAGGGTTTCAAAATGCCCTGCTGGCGGGTGAGGGACACCAGGGCGCGGATGTCGTCCTCGTCCGCGTCCGGTCCCTTGTTCTTCTTGCGCAGGTAGCGCACCAGGCTGCCAAGAAGCCAGATGATGGGCAGACAGGCGAAGATCATCCACTTGAGGGGCTTGGCCAGAAAAGGGGCCAGTTGCCGGGCGTGGGCCACGCCCAGGGTCTTGGGCACGATTTCGCCGAAGACCAGCAGCACAAGGGTGAAGCCGGCAGTGAACACGGCCAGGGAGTCGTCGCCGAAGACCTTCACCGCCGCCGCGCCGGCAATGGCCGCGCCGGCCGTGTTGGCCGCGGTATTGAAGGTCAGCACCGCGGTGATGGGTTTTTCCACGTCGCGGCGCAGGTCGGCCAGGATGTCGCCCGCCTTCTTGCCCTGCTTGCGCAGCTGCTCGATGCGGCTCATGGGAAAGGAATAGAAGGCCGCCTCGGTTATGGAACAGAGGAAGGAGACGCCTGTGGCCACGACGACCGCAAGGATGAGTTCAAACATAGACGGCGAGTCCAGGCATAGTGGGTGGTTCCGGTCCCGGTCGGCCTGATGGGCGCTGGACCGGTGTTGACCGATTCCTAGCAGGTTCCCAAACACCCCGCAACAGCCTTAATCCTTGACTTGGCCTTCGTTCCACGCCATGTTTCACGCGTCCGGGCGTGGTGCTTGGCGGTCACTTTCGTGGGGTATATGTTGATGGTCAGGGATTTACCGGACAGATGGGCGGTGTTTCGCGCCAGCGCCCTGGGAGACGTGACCCTGACCACGGGTGTGCTCTCATGGTGGCACCAGACGCGTGAGGCCCGCTTCACGGTCATCACCCGCAGCAATCTTGCCCCGCTTCTCGCCGGGCACCCCGCTGTCGATGAAGTCATCGGCATCACCCAGGACGAGATCGACGGCCACGACTGGTGGCGCAAATCCCGGCGCATCGCCGCGGACTGCACGGGCATGGGCTTCATCGACCTGCACCGCTCGCTCCGCTCCCTGGCCCTCAAGCTGCGCTGGGAAGGCCTGGTGCGCAGCTACCCTAAATTCGGCATCACCCGGCGGCTCTACAACCGCATGCCCCTTGGCGTGCTGGAGCGCAGGCTCACCGCCCTCAACGTGCCGCAGCGCTATGCTCTGGCCCTGGACTCCACGCCGCCCCCGGCTTCGGAGCTTCGGCCCGTCATCCATCTTTCCCAGCAGGAGATCGCCAGCGGCCGCCAGCATCTGGCGCACATCGGCCTTTCGCGGCCCTTCGTGGCCCTGCACCCCTTTGCCACGCACCCGGACAAGGCCTGGCCCATGGGCTACTGGCTGTCGCTCATCCCGCTCATAGAGCGCCAGGGCCTCGATTGGGTCATCGTGGGCAAGAACCCGGACCACCTGCAGGCCCTGGACGACCCGCGCAACCTCACCGGCCGCACAGCCCTGCGCGAAACCTGCGCCGTGCTGGCCCAGGCCCGCGCCCTGGTCACGTCCGATTCCGGCCCCATGCATCTGGCCACGGCCGTGGGCACGCCTGTGGTGGCGCTCTTCGGCCCCACGGCCAAGGTGTGGGGGTTCTACCCCAGCGGCCCGTACGACACCGTGCTCGAGCGCGAGATGTCCTGCCGCCCTTGTTCCCTGCACGGCACCACACGCTGCAAACGCGGCCGCGAATGCCTCACCTCCATTGAGCCCGACGAGGTCGCGCTGCGGCTCTTCGAAACCCTGGAGCGCGCGGGCGGCTAGGCCCTCCCTGTCCTCAAACGCCGCAACGCCGCGCAGCCCCCTTCCGGAGCCGCGCGGCGTCTTTTCGTGTATCGCCAGTGAGCAAGTGGGATCAGTGCGGACCGGGCTCCGGGCTGGCGGGCCTGTTCTGCGGCAGCTTGGCCACGGTCTCGGTCAGCGGGCAGGACACGTCGAGCACGTACCGGCCGGACAGGAAGCAGCGCGCCATGGCCTCCACGCTCTGGTCGTCCACCATGAGCATATCCGTCTGCCTGGTGAACTGGAGCAGCTTGCCCATGAGCCACAGCTTCTCCAGGATCACGTCCGTGTCGTGCTTTTGCAGGCGGCCCACCACGCGGTCGCCCTGCACGTCCACGGTGAATCCGTTGGCCTCCAGGATGAGGCCGATGGCCCTGGCCCGGCGGGCGCGCTTGGCGTCGTCGGCCGCGCCGCCCTTGAATGAGAAGGTGATGTAGTTCTTGCTCACCGTGCGGCCGCAGTAGCAGTCCAGCACACCATAGTGGTAGCCCACGCGCGAGCTGAAGTTGATATACTTGTCGGAGATGATGGCGTAGCTGCGGTCGCCGAAGCGCTGCCCGCCCGCACTGGGGTTTGAGATCATCTGCTGGCCCATGACCGAAAGCAGGCCCTTGACCTGCACGGGCCGGGGCGTGGTGAGCTGCGCAGCGTCCAGGGTCAGGCCGTCCAGCAGGGACTTGAAGGGCTTGCTGGCCACGTCCGCCGGGTCAAGCTCCCTGCGGCGGTCCGTGCAGGGCTCCACCCCGCCGCCCAGGTCGATGACATAGAGGTCGAGGCCCGTCTGGGCCTTGAGGCGCAGGGCCACGCCTGTTTCACCGCTGGCCATGTCGCTCAGCTTGAACATCTCATTGTAGCAGCGTTCGTGCAGCAGACGCATCACGTCGTGCAGGGTGCGGCACCCGGCCACCCGGAAGTTCTCACTCTTGGGATCGATGAGGTTCAGCGGAATGATGTGGCGGGCCACGCGGGCAAGCACCTCGTGCACTGGGGTGCCTTCCATGTGCGCGGTCTTGGGCGCCTTAAAGCCCATCAGCTCGTCCACCAGCCCAGCGTATACGCGGCCGCAGTAAGCGTCCACGGTGACGTGATCGCCGGACTTGATGTCTTGCGTCACCGTTTTGAGGCCCAGGATGGTGGGCACGCCGAACTCTCTTGAAAGCGACGCCATATGCCCGGTGATACTGCCGAAATCCGTCAGGATGGCCTGCGCCTTCTGCATCAGCACCATGAACTTGGGCGAGGAATGCGGGGCCACCAGCACCCCGCCTTCCGGGAAACCGCTCAGGTCTTCGTCACCGCTGACCACGAAGGCCACGCCAGCGCCGATGCCCGGCTGTGCGGTCTCTCCGCCCTGGGCGACCACGGCGTGCCCTTCCACCTTGGGCATGCCCGCCGGAATCACAGTCTCACCCTCCACCACGCCCAGGGGCCTGGATTGCAAGATGAGCAACCGCCCGCGCGGAGTCAGGGCCCATTCGATGTCCTGGGCCGTGCCGTAGTGTTCCTCCAGCTTCAGGGCATAGCCCGCCAGGGTGCGCGTCTGCTCCGGGGTCAGGCAGGGCTTGCCTTGCTTGTCCTCGGGCACGGGCTGCTCCACCAGCACGCCGCCCGCGCCGCACACCAGCATCACCGGCTTTTCGGCCACGCGCACGTCCTGGGGCTCCAGCGTGTCCCGCGGGAGGGACTGGCTGTCCGGGGTGATGACGCCGTCCACCGCATAAGGCCCCAGGCCCCACACGGCGTTGATGAGCACGCGGTCGTCGTGGGAGTTGAAGGGATGCCGCGTGTACATGACGCCGCTGGCCACGGAGCTGATCATCTCCAGGCAGGCCACGCTCATGCCCATGTCCTCGTCCACGATGCCCTTGAGCAGCCGGTAGGAGATGGCCCGCGACGTATACAGGCTGGCCAGCACGTAGCGATAGGTGGTGACGAGCCTGCGCCGCGGCACGTTGAGCACGGACAGGTACTGCCCGGCGAAGGAGAACTCGCTGTCCTCCCCGATGGCGCTGGAGCGCAGGGCCACGGCCAGTTCCTCGGGATCCTTGCCGCATTCTATGGCCAGCCTGGCGTGTGCCGCCAAAAGCTCCTGCTCCAGGGCCGGGGTCATGGGCGCGGTGAGGATGGCGCGCTGGATCTCCTCGCTGGCCTGCTCCAGGGAATCCGGCGCATCGGGAATGATGCCGAGCTTGATGCGCTTGATTTCTGCCCACAGGCCGGCTTCGGCGAAGAAATCCTGAAAGGCGCTGGTGGTGATGGCGAAACCACGGGGCACGGGCAGGCCCACGCGGTTCAAAATCTCACCCAGGTTGGCGCTTTTGCCGCCCACGGCGTCCACCATGTCACGGTTCACCGCCGTGTAGGGCAGCACGTGCTGCGCGAAATGGTACTCTTTGCGCGATTCCAGGTCCGCTTTGATGTTTTCCTGGATTTCATTGACCTTTTCTTTTAAGCGCGGGTTCTGCTTGCCGGAAAGGTTCTCGAAACTGCCGGCCATGCGCAGGGCGTGGAACACTGCGCGCGTGGCCTGGGCCCGGATGTAGGACATGCCGAAAAGCTGCTCGCCCCGCAGCTTCACCTCCATGTCCGTGACGATCTTGAGCAGCTCGGAGTTCGACTCGAGCAATTCTTGGAAATATTTATATTTACGACGAAACTCTTCTTGTACGGCCTCGTCTTCAAGGCTCGCGGTCCTTGCTCCGCACAGCACGCGGAATAGCTTCTTGATGTTGGTCAGAATCTCGCTCTGCACAGCCATCACTTGCCCCCGTTTCGCCACTCAAGAAGCGGCCCCCGAACAAAGCCCATCGCGCAATCGCGCAAACGATACGGCAACCCGAAAACAATCACGCCGATTACGCGCAACCTAAACTAACATATACTGTGTAGCCGGACCTTTACCAGACTTGCGCAATATGCCGCGCTTCACCAGGGTCTGCAGATCATATTGCGCAGTCCGTTGCGAAATTTCTGACCCAACGGCGTTCTGATAGTCAAGCCGTGTGAAGGAACCTCTCGCTCTGGCCAAGCGCAGCGCCACCTGCATTCGCGGACCAACAGACTGTTCACCCGGTTGTTCCGGTGGCGGTGCCGCCAGCCTGCCCAACGGTTGTTCAGCCTCGCTGGAGTCCTGTTCATGCCGGTTGGGATCGCCGACCGCGAGGGTCGGCCTTTCCGGCTTGTGCTGCCCCGCATGAACAGCCACAGGCGGGGCAATAGCGATGGGCGGCGTCTGGGGCACATCCCCAAACAGGATAGACGGGCTCACGGCCGCATCGTCAAACACCAGATCCTCGGCATACAGGACGTCGCCCTCCGCAAAGGCGGTGGCCCTCGTGATGCAGTTTTTGAGCTCGCGCACGTTGCCCGGCCAGTCGTGGTTCATGAGCTTTTCCAGCGCACCGCGCGAAAGCCCGAACTCCCGGCCACCGGTCGTGGCGGCCAATTCCTTCAGGAAGTGGTTGGACAGGATCGGGATGTCATCCTTGCGCTGGCGCAGGGGCGGCGTCTGGATGGAGATGACCTTGAGCCGGTAATAGAGGTCGTCGCGGAATTCGCCGCGTTGCACCAAATCCATGAGGTCAACGTTGGTGGCTGCGATGACCCGCACGTTGAACTCCACCTCCTGATCGCTGCCGAGGGGCCGGATGCGCCGCACCGACAGGGCCCGCAACAACGCCTTCTGCACCTTGTCCGTGGCGGTGCCGATCTCGTCCAGGAACAGCGTGCCGCCGTCGCTGGCCAAAAACGCGCCCTTGCGGTCCGTGCGCGCCTCGGTGAAGGCCCCCTTCACGTGGCCAAACAGCGTATCCATGAGCAGGTTCTCGTCCAAACCGCCACAATTAATTGAAATAAATGGCCTTGTGGCGCGGCTGCTGAACTTGTGGATACCTTCGGCGGTCAGTTCCTTGCCTGTGCCGGTTTCGCCCACCACCAGCACGTCGGCCTCGGTTCCCGCAGCCTTGCGGATCATGCTCTGCAGGGTGACGAGGGGCTGGCTCTGACCGATGAGGTCCGGAATCTCGCCCACCAGCCTCCAGCCAACGGAGGCTGGCACCTCATTGTCAAAGGACACCTTTTCCCGCTGCTGCACTTGATGGATCTGCTCATCGCGCCGCCGGATGAGCTCCTGTTTCTCTTGTATGGAAAGGATCATCTTGTTCAAGGCGCGGGTGAGCAGGTCCGATTCCAGATCCCGCTTGTTCAGCCGTATGGGCCGCAGGCTCTTGTTCTCGAACATGGTGCGGATTTCCGCCGCAAGCTGGTGCAGCGGTTTGGTGATGACCCGGCTGATGAACACGATGACCAGGGCCACAAGGCCCATACCCGACACGGTGATGATCATCATCACGTCAAGGTGTCGGAACTCCGCGGCATCCGTGAGCCTGCTGCGGTCCACATAGGCAACGCCGCCGATGATTTCCGGAGCGCGCTGAGGATTTGAGAGGAACACCACCGGCGCGTAGACCACAAAGTGATTCGGACTCAGGAAGCCGGAGGCCTCCTGCGACAGTTCCAGGTCATCCACTCCCCCCTGGCCGGACTGCACGTCGACCACCATGCGCCAGTACGCCTCGTGCTTGGGCAGAGGGCGGAAAGCCTTGTCGTAGTCCGGCATGCCATAGTCGCCGGTCATGCCCAGGCGCGCCGTTTCAGCAGAGAGTTCGCGATCCGGCTCCTCCAGGTTCTCGGACTGGAACTGTATCCAACCCTGATCATCAAAGAAATAGCTGAACCTGTTTTCGCTGGTGCGGGCGAAAGCATACACAGGAGACTTCGGAGAATTGTACAACGACAAGATGTTGCGCAACACCTGCGCATCGATGCCGAGCACAAGGTATCCCAGCATCGCTCCTTGCCCGTCAAACATTGCCGCAGTCAGCCTGTAAAGCGCGAAGGTTTGCGGACCCGACTGCTGCGGAAAGGCGGAGGCCGGATACACCACCTCCGTCAAGTCGGAGAACTGTACGCTGCCGGGCTTCAGTCCCCGCAGTTTGAGGGCCTGCGACACCGGGCTGGCCTTGATGAAGTTGTACTGATCATGCCGGATCTCAACGGTCCCGGACGGGACCTGCACGATGATGACGGTGTCCGCGGTGTTCACGCCAACGAAGGACACTTCCTTCACCACGCCGGAGTGGTGGACGCTCCAACTGGCAAGTGCGGCCTCAAGCTGTTCCCGGCCTTGCCGCTTGCCCGTAAGCGACAGGAGCCCAAGCCTGTAGTAATCGAGAAGCTGCTCTATTTCGCGGATCTGGGCCAGGTTCTGCACCTGGGCCGTGCGTTGCAGGGCCTGGTTCAGATAGCGCGAGGAATACCAGTTGGTGACATAGCCCGCCACCACCAGAATGAAGAGAATGGCGGGAATGAGCGAGAGCAACAGTTTCTTGCGCACGCTCCAGGTGGCGAAATAATGGGCCGTCGCCGCGCTTTCAGCCTTGGCTCGATACGCTCCCCAGGCCACAGACACCTCCCGCTGCTGCCGAAACCCGCGCGTTTTCGCGCAATCCAGCCCCTAAAACCCCGCAATACCCTTTGCGCCTTTCGCGCAACGACACCTGCACGACTACAATAAAAGCAACAATTCCGTCAAGTTTTTTCGCGTGGCATGGAGCTTGCTCATCTTTTCACATGATTTGCGGGATTGAACCGGGCTTGCGGCGAAAAAGCAAACGCGAAGACCGGATGTGTGGCTGGGGTTTACGTGTCTGAACAAGTTTTGAGGAGGATTCCATGAAAGCACGTCTGTACAAGCTGTTCACGTGGTGCATGGTCCTGTGCCTGGCGCTGCCCGAGTTCGCTCTGGCCGCTGGCGGAGGAAAGGTCGAGAACATCGTCATCGTGGCCGATACGCGCAAGTTCACGGGCTGGGAAGCCTGGTGGACTAACCTTTATAATGAGAGCCACCTGTACTTCGCCCTGCTGACCATGGCGCTGATTCCGACCATCGGCGTCATCTTCGGCGTCGTGGCCGACATCATCATGGGCTTTATCGGCATCGACCTGAAGTCCCGCGAGCTGGCGGAACACTAAAACAGGCCAACCAAGAGGAGAGTGCGATATGGAATGGTTGTACGTCCTCATGCCCATCGCGGGCGTGAAAATTTTCTGGCCCGGCCTGATCATCCTCGGCGTGGGCGTGGGCATCATCGGCGGATTCTTCGGCATGGGCGGCGCTTGGATGGTGACCCCCGGCCTTAACATTCTCGGCTTCCCCATGGCCTTCGCCATCGGAACCGACATCGCCCACATGGCGGGCAAGTCCCTCATCTCCACCATGCGTCACGGCAAGTTCGGCAACGTGGACTACAAGCTGGGCATGATCATGCTCATAGGCACGGTGGTCGGCTTCGAAATCGGGGCGCAAATGATCATGTGGCTGGAACGTCTCGGCAACGTCGAGAAGGTCGTCCGCTACATGTACATCGTCCTTCTGGCCCTCATCGCCTGGATGGTGTTCCACGACATCAACGTGAAGAAGCGCAAGGAAGCCGAGATGCGCGCCGCCGGCGGCAACGCGGCTGACGCCAAGGGCGTTGAATGGCACAAGACCTTCCACGCCATCAAGATTCCCCCCATGATGCACTTCAACGAAGCCGGCATCTACTGCTCCATGTGGCTGCCCGTGTTCGTGAGCTTCCTCACCGGCTGGCTGGCCGGCATCCTGGGCATCGGCGGCGGTCTCATCCGCATGCCTTCGCTCATCTACATCGTCGGCTGCCCGACCCACGTGGCCGTCGGCACCGACCTCTTCGAAGTCATGATCTCCGGCCTGTACGGCGCCGGCACCTACACTTACAAGGGCCGCACCGAACTCGTGGCCGCGGTCATCATGCTCATCGGCGCCTCCATGGGCGCTCAGGTTGGCGCTGTGGCCACCAAGTACATCAAGGGTTACGGCATCCGCTACGCCTTCGGCATCGCGGTCATCGGCTGCATCACCTCCATCGTGCTCAAGCTCGCCGCCAAGCAGTTCAGCATTCCCCTGCTCGACGACGCCTCCACCGCCGTGGTGCTGACCGTGGTCTCCGGCCTGTCGCTCTACATCCTGGTGCGCTTCATCCAGGGCTGTCAGAAGGAACTGGCCATGAAGGCGGCCAAGGGCTAGGCCTGGCACCACTCCAACCACAGAGACATGAAGGAGACAGCAATGAACATGAAAAGCATGTGGCGCACCCTGCTCGTGGCCCTGCCCTTGATGCTGCTGGTGGGCTGCTCCGAGCCCGGCAAGGTCGACCAGGGACGCGTCATCAAGTATGACAAGGACACCAAGACCATGGTCATGATCCGGGACAAGGCCAACGACACCCAGAACCCGGACTACACCTACCTGCCGCCCGTCACCTACGTGATGCCCACGGACCCCGCCGAGATGGGCCCGGAGCCCAAGGCCGGCGGCCGCATGAAGATCGACAACAAGAAGAACGTGATCACCATCTTCGACCCGGCCACGCAGAACTTCAAGACCATCGACTTCGTCATGGTCGACTACAAGGAGAACATCGACAAGAACCATCCGCTCGTCTATGATAAGGAAGCGGACAAGGCCAAGAAGTTCCCCGTGGTCGACAAGGACAAGAAGACCGTGACCATCTACTCCGGCCGCCAGAAGACCCTGTCCGTCATTCAGCTGCCTGAAGAGTACTTCGCCATGCCCGACAGCACCTGGGACGCCGGCGACGAAGCCCGCGTGTACTACAAGGAAGAAGGCAAGGCCCTGCGCTTCATGAACATCAGCAAGACCAACATCTTCAAGAAGTAATCGCTGACGAGACCCGGCGGGCCGGGGCCACCCGGCCCGCCACAAAAGCGAAGCCTACGGACAACACAAGGAGCACGGCATGATTCTGAACAACGACAGCGACAACCCCAGAATCACCATGAACGGCCGTCAGAAGCTTTTCATCTGCCTCATCGACCTGGGCATCCTGGCCGAGCTGTGCATCGGCATGGCCGCCGCCACCTCCGTCGCGCCCGAGGCCTTCACCGCCACCTTCATGAAGACCTTCTTCGCCATGTTCCTGCCCACTCTGGCCATCGGCATCGCGGGGTTCCGCAAGCTGCGCGACCGTACCGAAAACGCCTAAGGCCGCCATGAATTTCCGTTCCCTCGCCGCCAGGCGCAAGCTCGCCGGGCTGTGCGGCACGCTCCTCATCTGCCTCATCCTCGCCTTCACCGTGGACGGCATGGTGGCCGGGGGCCGCAAGGACCCCACCCTGTACGACCTCGTGCCCGGGCAGTCGCTGAACCTGACCGACCCCATGCCGCGCGGCGCGGAGAAGCTCTCCGACCTGTCCCTGCGCGCCACCAGCCCCAACGTCGAACTGCGCTTCCTGGAGACCTTCTCCGGCTTCTGGCTGGGCGGCACCCTGTGGCGCGCGGAGGCCGTGATCCCGGCGGGAGCGCCGGAGGAAGAGTATTCGCTAGCGATGCACTACCAGACCAACGGCACGGAGACCACGCCGCGCCAGGTCTACCGCTTCCGCATCCACAAGGACGCCAAGGGCGTGCAGGCCGCCGCCCTGTCCCTCACCGAGCGCAACCTCGGCCTTTCGCCCTACTTCGTGGCCGCGTGCCTGCTGCCCGTGGCGCTTCTGCCCATGTTCGCCAGCATCCTGCTTTCGCGCAAAATCGCCAGCGCCCTGCGCGCCGAGGGCATGACCGAAATTTTCCGGGCCATGGCCTCGCCTGAAGGGCAGCGCATTTTCTTCAGCCAGCTCACCGACACGGACCCGGTTGAAAACACCGAGGTGCTGGTTCTGGACGAGCATGCCGACAAGATCCTAGGCAAGGCCCTGGTCTTCGCCGTGGCCAAGGGCGACGTGGAGGCCATCATGCAGGACGGTGTGAATATC
>NZ_DATMYK010000320.1:0-8723 GCF_035560995.1 Humidesulfovibrio sp.
GCATAATAATTCCAATACACATGATTTGCGACTTCTTTATCAGTCTCACACAGCGGTTTATTTTTACAACAAACATCTGGCCTAAACCATTCAGCGACGCTATTTGCATTCGGCTCGTTCGTTTCCCAAATCTTTACATGAAGATCAACCACGCGAAACTTCAGTATGCCAACGTTTTTAACGGCAACATTTAACGACAGGATCTGCCTTTCTGGATCAGACGACTTTTGCCACCGACAGCTTGCAGACATGGACAGGCGCAACGCCAACAATGGTAGCTGCGTTAATGCAAATACGATAATCGCCCCTACAACGGTTAGCGACTTATTGTCACCCAACAGCCTAATTACACTATCGATCGCACTCATATACTCTTGCATTATAACCTCGCACGCATCACAAAATTCGATAACAATGCTTGCATGTTTTCGGCCAAGTCGTCTTATTATAGCCGCATGTTCGAAATACACAAAAAAAAGCCCCACCCCCTTGCAGGGACAGGGCCTTTCGTTTCAGCCTGATCGTAAGCGGCTACGCCTATTCTTCCTCGTGCTCGTGGGCGAACCAGGATTCGGCCAGGATGGGGCCGTAGTAGATGGCCTCTTCCTCCAGATCCTCCTCGATGCGCAGGAGCTGGTTGTACTTGGCCAGCCGGTCGCTGCGGCACAGGGAGCCGGTCTTGATCTGCCCGGCGTTCACGGCCACGGCCAGATCGGAGATGAAGGCGTCCTCGGTCTCGCCGCTGCGGTGGGAGACAACCGTGGTGTACGCGGCCTGCTTGGCCATCTCGATGGTGTCGAGGGTCTCGGTCACGGTGCCGATCTGGTTCAGCTTGATGAGGATGGAGTTGGCCACGCCGCGCTCGATGCCCTCGGCCAGGATGTCCGGGTTGGTGACGAAGATGTCGTCGCCCACCAGCTGGATGTCGTTGCCCATGCGGTCGGTGAGGCTGGCCCAGCCGTCCCAGTCGCCCTCGGCCATGCCGTCCTCGATGGAGACGATGGGGAAGCGCGACACGAGATCGGCGTAGTAGTCCACGATCTCGGCGCTGGACATGATCTTGCCCTCGCCCTTCAGGTTGTACTTGCCCTTGTCGAAGAACTCGCTGGCGGCGCAGTCCATGCCGAGCGCGATCTCGTAGCCGGGGTTGTAGCCCGCGGCCTCGATGGCGCGGATGATGTACTCAAGCGCCTCGGCGTGGCTCTTCAGGTTGGGGGCGAAGCCGCCCTCGTCGCCCACGCTGGTCACGTGGCCGTCCTTGGCGAGGATGCTCTTCAGCTGGTGGAAGGTCTCCGCGCCCATGCGCAGGGCGTCGGCGAAGGTCTCCGCGCCGAGCGGCAGGATCATGAACTCCTGGATGTCCAGGTTGTTCGGGGCATGCGCGCCGCCGTTGATGATGTTCATGAGGGGCACGGGCAGAAGCTTGGCGTTGACGCCGCCCAGGTACTGGTACAGCGGAATGCCCAGGAAGTTGGCCGCGGCGCGGGCGTTGGCCATGGAGACGCCCAGGATGGCGTTGGCGCCCAGGCGGCCCTTGTTCTCCGTGCCGTCCAGGTCGATGAGGGAGTTGTCCAGCGCCACCTGGCGCAGGCCGTCCATGCCGACCACGGCGTTGGCGATTTCTTCGCGGATGTTGTTCACCGCGTTGGACACGCCCTTGCCGCCGTAGCGTTTCTTGTCGCCGTCGCGCAGCTCGAGCGCCTCGCGGCTGCCGGTGGAGGCGCCGGAGGGCACCGCGGCGCGGCCGGAAGCGCCGGATTCGTAGGTAACCTCGACCTCGACGGTGGGATTGCCGCGGGAATCCAGGATTTCGCGGGCCCAGACAGCAATGATGGTGCTCATATGCGCTCCTTGGTTTTGTGAACCGTGGTTGTGTGAACCGTGATTGCGTGGTCCGTGATGGACAACGTATTGTTCCATGCAGGGCAATATACCATTTCCGTCACGGATTCAAATACTCTCCCGTGACGTTTTTGCGTGCGCTGCGGCCAAACCGGGCCCAGGGTTCCTAGCGCGAGGCCTGCCAGGCGCGCCAGAGGCCTTCCATGAGCAGATCCTCGCGCACCTCGTGGATGGCCGGGCACACGGAGGCGATGCGCCCCGCGAAGCCGCCGGTGGCGATGACGCGCACCTCGGCCTCGCGCCCGGGCAAAAGCGTGGTGGCCAGCTTGGCCGCAAGGCCCTGCACCATGGCCGCAAAGCCGTGGATGAGCCCAACGTTGAGGCTTTGCGAGGTGCTCTGCCCGATGTCCAGCCCGCCATCGGCGCGCGGCGGGCCGATTTCAAGGGTGATGTGCGGCAGCTTGGCCGTGCCCGTGGCCAGCGCGCGCGCGCTGGAAAGCACGCCGGGACAGATGAGCCCGCCCACAAAGGCCTCGCCCAGCACGCAGTCGAAGGTGGTGGCGGTGCCGAAGTCCACCACCACAAGGGCCGGGGCGTCCGAAAGCTGGCGCGCGGCAAAGGCCGTCACCAGGCGGTCGGCGCCGACTTCCGAGGGCCGGGCGTAGCGGTTCTCGATGGGGATGGGGATGTCGCCGGGCGCAAAGCGCACCGTGCGGTCGAAAAAGCGCGCGGCGGCGCGGGAAAGCACGGGGTTCATGGGCGGCACCACGGAGGACGCGGCAAAGCCCGCCACCTCGCCGGGGGTCACATTCTCCACGCGGCAGATGTCCAGCAGCTTGAGGCCCCAGGCGTCCGGGGTGTCCAGCCCGCCGGAGGACGAAGTCGGCAGGGCGTAGGTGGAGATGAGGCCGAGGTGCGGCCGGGCCAGGCCCACCTTGACGTTGGTGTTGCCGACATCCAGAAGAATCACGGTGTCCATTTGACTTCCTGGGGGGAGTATCCTGAATATGCTCCAGGGATTGTAGTGAAAAGTGGAAAAAACATGACCGTGCCAGTGCAAAGAATATGCGCAATTCGTTGCCAGCGCGCCCAAGGCGGTGTATTGCCGTATCATCGACATCCGTCAAGGAGAATACGCCATGGACCCGGCCCGGCTCATTCCCGCGCCCGAAGCGATCCCCTCGCCCTGGGGACTGCTTGAGGCGCTGCTCGTGCTCACCTTCGCCCTGCACATCCTGTTCATGAACCTTTCCGTGGGCTCCGCCCTGCTGGCCTTCCTGGGCCGCGCGACGGGCAAACACAAAGACCTGGCCAAGGAGCTCGGCCACCGCGCGCCCACCTTCCTGGCGCTCACGGTGAACTTCGGCGTGGCCCCGCTTTTGTTCGTGCAGGTGCTGTACGGCCAGTTCCTGTACACCAGCTCGGTGCTCATGGCCGGGTGGTGGCTTTCGGCCATCGGCGCGGTGATCATCGGCTACTACGGCCTGTATGTGCACGACGCCAAGGGCGAGAGCGCTCCGGGCCTGGCACGGCTGGCCCTTGGAATCTCCCTGGCGTTCCTGCTGTACACGGGCTTCCTGCTGGCCAACAACATGACCCTGATGCTGCGGCCCGCCGCCTGGCTGGCTTACATGGACAACCCGCGCGGCAGCCTGCTCAATCTTTCCGATGCGACCATGTGGCCGCGCTACCTGCACGCCATAATCGCCGCGCCCGCCGTGGCCGGGCTGTACGCCGCGCTCCTGGGCCAGAAGAAGCGCCGCCAGGACTGGGTGGACTTCGGCCTGGCCTGGTTCACGCGCGTCACCATGCTGCAGATTCTGGTGGGCGGCTGGCTGTTGTTCTCCCTCCCGCGCGAGGTCATGCTCTCCTTCATGGGGCAAAGCCCGCTGGCCACCGCCGTGCTGGCCGCAAGCGTCGTGGCCGGGCTGGCCGCGCTTCTGGCGGGCATACAAAAGAAGCCCATGGCCGCAGCGGCCCTGGTGGTGCTCACCGTGGCGCTCATGTCGACCACGCGCTCCCAGGTGCGCCTGGCCACGCTGGCCCCCTGGTTCCATCCGTCCAGCCTGCCCGTGACGGGCGAGCTTTCGCCCCTGATCATGTTCCTGGCCTCACTGGCCGTGGGCCTGGCGGCCATCGCCTACATGCTCAAGCTCTATGCGAAATCGGCCCCGAAAACCGCAGGGAGGGGCTAGGCCATGGAATACCCAACCTGGCACCAATTCGCCCTGGCCGGAGGTTTCTGGATCGCGCTCATCGGCACCTTCCACGTGTTCCTGGCGCACTTCGCCGTGGGCGGCGGCCTGTATCTCGTCCTGTCGGAGATCTACGCCCGCAGGCTGAACAGCCCGGCGCTTCTGGCCCACGTGAAGAAGCACACGCGCTTCTTCCTGCTCATCACCATGGTGGCGGGCGGTGTGACGGGCGTGGGCATCTGGTTCACCATCGGGCTCTTGTCGCCCCAGGCCACCAGCACCCTGCTCAAGATCTTCGTCTGGGGCTTCGCCACCGAGTGGGTGTTCTTCCTGGGCGAGATCGTGGCGCTCCTCATCTACTACTACGGCTTCGACCGCATGGATCCGGCGGACCACATCCGCATGGGCTGGTTCTATTTCCTCTTCGCCTTCCTTTCGCTCTTCATGATCAACGGCATCATCGGCTTCATGCTGACCCCGGGCGAATGGCTCACCACGCGCAACTTCTGGGACGGCTTCATGAATCCCAGCTTCTGGCCGCAGTGCCTGCTGCGCACGGCCATCGCCCTTTCCCTGGCCGGACTCTTCGGCTTCGTCACGGCCACGCGCATCCCGGAGGAGGACGGCCAGACAATCGCCCGCGAGCGCATGGTGCGCATGGCCGCGGCCTGGACCATCCTGCCGCTTCTGGTCTGCCTGGGCGCGGGCTGGTGGTACATAAAGGCCCTGCCCCTGCCCCAGTATGAGATGGTCATGCTGCGCTCGGCGCGCATCTCCGGCTTCCTCAAGTACTTCGAACTCTTCGCCGGCGCGGCCGCCCTGGGCGCGCTGCTGCTGGCGGTAAAGTCCCCGGCGCGCATCCGCTTCCCGCTGGCGCTCATCGTGGTGCTCACCGGCTGGGGCATCATCGGCAGCTTCGAGTTCGTGCGCGAAGCCGCGCGCAAGCCCTACCTGCTGTACGGCCACACCTATTCCAACGGCATCCGCGTGGGCACCGAGGAAGCGGCCAGCGCCCAGGGCTACCTGGCCACGGCCAAATGGGCCCGCATCCGCGAGGTGACGGACGAGAACAAGCTTGCCGCCGGGGCCGAGCTGTACCAGCACCAGTGCGCAAGCTGCCATTCCATCGGCGGCCCCATGAACAACATCAAGCCCTGGGCCGCCAACCTGACGAAGCACGGCATGCTGGCGCTCCTGGGCGCAATCTCCAAGGTCAACCCGGCCATGCCGCCATTCATCGGCAACCAGGCCGAGAAGGAAGCCCTGGCCAGCTACCTGTCGGAGGTGCTGGGCGGCCGCAAGGACGAGGCCCTGGCCGCCGTGACCCTGAAGGACCAGGACACCGAGATTCCGGCCTTCAACCCGGCCATCGACGAATACGTGCTGCTGGCCTGGCCCGACCTGGGCATGCACATGGTGGTGGAGTCGCAAGGGGCCTTCTCCCTGCGTCCGCCCCTGCTCGAACTCAACGCCCAACTCATCAAGCGCGGCGACAGTCCGAACAAGATCACCGACAACGTGGCCCTCTCCTACACCGTGGAGAACGGCGCGGCTTCCGGCTCCATGCAGCTCATCGAAGGCCGTGAGTGGTTCCTGGCCAAGCTGTCGCTCTCGCCCAGAAAGCCCGACGGCACGCTGAACCCGTACCCGCTGGCCACCATCGAAGCGCGCGACGCCACGGACGGCAAGGTCCTGGGCCGCACCCGCGTGGCCCTGCCCCTGTCCGACGAGGTGGCCTGCTCCGGCTGCCACGGCGGCGCGGACAAGAAGGGCAACATCAGCGGCGAAACCGGCCTGAACATCCTGCGCATCCACGACCGGCTGAACCGCACGCAGCTCGCATCCCAGGCCAAGGGCGGCAAGACCGTGCAGTGCACCAACTGCCACTCCGATCCGCTCACCGGCACCACCGGGCGCGGCGACCTCCTGTCCGTTTCGGCCGCGTTGCACGGCTTCCACGCCAACACCATGAAGGGCCAGGGGGCCGAGGCCTGCGCCCGCTGCCACCCCAGCCGCCCGGACGGAGGCACCCGCTTCCAGCGCGGCCTGCACGCCCAGGTGGGACTCGACTGCGTGTCCTGCCACGGCGCCCTTGAGGACCACTCCCTGGCGCTTCTGAAGCGCGAGGCCGAGACCAACAAGCGCGGCGCAAAGAAGCTCATCAGCCAGATCACCCCGCAGGCCATGGCCAAGGAGACGATCCCCCCGCGCACCGCCTGGGTGCAGACGCCCGACTGCCTGGCCTGCCACAAGGACTACGGCAGCCCGGACCCCAGCCAAGCCTTCGGCAACTGGACCAAGAACGCGGAAGGCCGCTTCCGCACCCGGCTGGACGAGATGGGCGCGCTGTCCTGCCCGGCCTGCCACGGCCCGCAGCACGCGCTCTATCCGTCCGTGAACCCCTACGGGAAGAACCGCGACAGCATCCAGCCCCTGCAGTACCAGAAGCTGGCCAAGCCCCTGGGGGCGGCGGGCAATTGCACCATGTGCCACAAGGTGAGGAAGGACATAGACGCGCACCACCCGAACACCATACGCAAGTAGCGGGAGCGGCCCAAAGATGATTGCGCGCGAATGGAAATGCCTGTGCCCCACGCGGCACCGGGACGGGTTCCTGCAGCACCTGGAGCGCACCGGCGTGCGCGAGGCGCGGGAAACGCCAGGCTACCAGGGGCACCAGGTGCTGGAGCGCCTGGACCAGGCCTGCCAGGCCGGGCGTTCCGGCTGCGTGGAGATCGGCCTCACCACCTACTGGGAGACCTGGGAGGCCGTGCGCGCCTTCGCGGGCGAGAACCTTGAACGCGCCGTGCTCTACCCCGGCGACGAGAAGTACGAAATCGTGCCGGACAAGCATGTGCGGCACTACGACGTGCTGGAGAATGAGCTGAAGTAAGTCTTCCGGGGGGGGCGGATGCGCATCGCCCCCCCCGGTTTTTCGCTATTGCTATCCCCCCTTGTATTTTATTGCCTTCGCCCCTCTTGCAATCGCAGCCCCTGCCGATTACGCATAGTACGATCGAAAGACCGGCGCGCCTCCGGCCGTGGCGGCGATTCCCCCCAGCCCGGCATTTTTGTTCAAAAGGCAACAACAGAATTCCATACCCTGGAGAGATCCATGAAGAACTTAAAGACGATGACCAAACTGGTCGGGCTGGCCTGCATCCTCTCAACCCTCACGGCCCTGCTGGCGTTCTATGCGCTCAGCGGACTGAAGAGCCTGGCGGCGGACGTGGACGCGCTGTACACCACGGACATGAAGGGCCTGGATGAGGCGCGTTCCATCCTCATCTCCGTGCTCCGCATCACCCGGGAGGAGAAGAATCTCATCCTGGCGGACACCGACGCCGACCTGGCGAAGTACATGGACCTGATCAAAATGCGCAGAGGGCAGCTGAATACACAGCTCGAGGATATCCCAAAGCTCTTCCACTCCCCGGAAGGCAAAGCGGAAGTGACGAAGATGCTCGCAATCTGCGAGGAATGGCTCAAGGTGCATGAAGAGGTGGTGCGCCTGGGCAACACCACGGACACGGTGCTGAGCAAAAAGGCCCAGGCCCTTTCCTCGACCAAGGCCAACGAAAAGGCCCTGGAACTCGGCAAGGCTGTGGAAGTCCTGGTGGAGCGCAAGTCCATCAACGCCAAAAAGACGGCCGAGGAAAGCGCAGCGGCATACGCCAGCACGCGCATGATCGCCATCATCGCCACCCTCTTCTCCATTCTGCTCGGTGTGGGCATCGGCATCATCGTCGCGCGCGATATGCTGAAGCAGCTGGGCGACGAGCCCGGCTCCATCTCCAGCCTGGCCCTCAAGATCGCCGGGGGCGACCTGGACGTGCAGTTCGATCCCAAGCGGCCCGAGATCGGCGTGTTCGGCGCCATGAAGCACATGGTGGCCACCCTGAAGGGTAAAATAGCCGAGGCCGACCAGAAGAGCGCCGAAGCCGCGGAGCAGGCGCGCCTGGCGCAGATAGCCACGAATGAGGCCACCGAGGCCAAGGCCAGGGCCGAACGCGCCAAGGCCGAGGGCATGCTCCAGGCCGCGCACCAGCTGGAAAGCGTGGTCGAGGTGGTCACCTCCGCCTCCGAAGAGCTCTCCGCACAGATCGAGCAGTCCAGCCGCGGCGCGGAGCAGCAGTCCGAGCGTGTGAGCGAAACCGCCACGGCCATGGAAGAGATGAACGCCACAGTGCTTGAGGTGGCCAAAAACGCCCAGCAGGCCGCGCAGACCTCTGACGAGGCCCGCAGCCAGGCCCAGGAAGGCGCGGGCATCGTGGGCGATGTCGTCAAGGGCATCGCCCAAGTGCGCGAGCAGTCCCAAGCGCTCAAGGCCGACATGGCCACCCTGGGTAAGCAGGCCGAGGCCATCGGCCAGATCATGAACGTCATCAGCGACATCGCCGACCAGACCAACCTGCTGGCGCTTAATGCCGCCATCGAAGCCGCCCGCGCGGGCGACGCCGGACGCGGCTTCGCCGTCGTGGCCGACGAAGTGCGCAAACTGGCCGAGAAGACAATGACCGCCACAAAGGAAGTGGGCGACGCCATACGCGGCATCCAGGACGGCACCCGCAAGAACATGGAGAACGTGGACCGCTCCGCCGGCACCATCGAGGACGCCACCGCCCTGGCCACCAAGTCCGGCGAATCGCTCAAGCGCATCGTGGCCCTGGTGGACCAGTCCAGCGA
>NZ_DATMYK010000321.1:0-3809 GCF_035560995.1 Humidesulfovibrio sp.
CTTCAAGGGACGCGCGGCGTAGGTGGAAAACCAGCGGGCAGAGGAGCCGTACACTTCCTCGCGGTAGACGTTCTCGGCCAGGAAGTTCTTGAGGCAGTTGATGCCGCCGATGGCCGCGCAGGCGCCCAGGGCCACAAGGACCTTGGCGTTCTTGCGGATTTCCTTCAGGCGGATCTCGTCCTCCGGTCGGGTGATGGAGCCTTCGATGAAGGCCACGTCGTAGTCGTCGGAGTGCCCGGTGGCCACCTCGCGGAAGCTCACCACCTCCACGTGGCCCAGAATGTCGAGCAAACGCTCCTCAAGGTTGGCGATCTGGAGCTGGTCGCCCTCGCAGCCGGCGAAGTCGAAGAAGGCGATTCTTGGTTTTGCCATGGTGTCCCCTCCGGCCGCGCCTAGATGGCTTCCTGGTAGGCCTCGATGTCCGTGTAGCAGAACACGGGGCCGTCGATGCAGGTGTTAAGCTCGTTGATCTGGCAGTGTCCGCACTTGCCCAGGCCGCACTTCATCTTGCGCTCCAGCGAGACGAAGATCTGGTCCGAGGCGATGCCCTTCTTGCGGCACTCCGCGATGACGAAGCGGTACATGATCGGGGGGCCCACCATGGCCACGTAGGTGTTGCCGGGGTCCAGCTCGGCCTTGGGCAGAAGCGTGGTGATGACGCCCACGTCGCCCTTCCAGGTGCTGTCCGGCATGTCCACGGTCTCCAGCACCTCCACGTCGCCGCTCTTGGCCAGGTCGGCGATCTCGTCGACGAAGATGCGCTCCTTGGGCTCGCGCGTGCCCACCATGAGCACCATGCGGCCGAATTCGTCGCGGTGGCGCAACTGGTAGAACAAGAGCGAGCGCAAGGGGATGTACCCCAGGCCGCCCGCCACGATGAGCACGTCCTTGCCCACGAATTTCATCACCGGGAACGAGCTGCCGTAGGGCCCGCGCAGGCCCACCTTGGCTCCGGGCTCCAGGGCGTGCAGGGCGCTGGTCACGGCGCCGATGCGCCTGACCGCGATCTCGAAGGTGTTGTGGGTGCGCCTGGGGGGCGAGCTGATGGAAAACGGGGCCTCGCCGATGCCGTACACCGAGAGGTTCACGAACTGGCCGGGCTTGTGCGCCAGCGGCTTGCCGTTGTCCTGCTCGAAGGTGAAGCGGGTGACGAAATCCGACAGCTTGGTCTTCTCGACCAGGGTGACCGGACGCGGCACGTAGGGCGAGAAGAGCTTAGTGTTCATGCACGGTCTCCTCCCAAAGTTCATTGAAGACCTTGAGGGGATTGGCGATGCCCGCCGTGCAGGCGCGCACGCAGCGCCCGCAGCCCACGCAGCCCAGTTCCCCGATCTTGTCGTAGATGTATTTGCCCTTGCGGAAATAGCGGTGGCGGTAGCGGTCCTGGGCCTTGGGGCGGAAGTTGTGGTTGCCCGCCACCTTGGCGAAGCTCTCCAGCATGCAGCCGTCCCACTCGCGGTAGCGGATGCCCTCTTCCAGCTGGTCGTCGGCCTCCTCGCGGATGTCGAAGCAGTAGCAGGTGGGGCACACCAGGTTGCACGAGCCGCAGGCCAGGCACATCTGCGAATAGCGCCGCCACAGGGGCGAATCCCAGCACTTGGCGAGCAGGCGCGGGGTCTCCTCCCAGTTGTAGCGCAGGCCGCTTCTGCGGGCCTTGAACAGGATGCGCGCCTTGGCGCGGCGCGCGCCTTCCTTGTCTCCCGCCGTAGCGGGCAACAGTGGACCGGCCATGCCGAGCAGTTCCTCGCCGCGCACCGAGCCGACCTCCACCGTGAAGGCAGCCGGACCGATCTTGGTCCAGTAAAGGTCGTAGCCGTGAGCGGCCGTGGCCGCGCCCACCGTGGCCCAGAAGGCCGAGGAGGAGACAGTCAGCGGCTCAAAGGCCATGATCACCGTGGCCGCGCGGCGGCGAACATAATTCTGGTCCGGCGCGCCGGATTCCAGCAACTGGTCCAGCTGATTGATGGCTTTGACGTCATACGGATGAACGCCGAAGAGGATCTGCGGAGGGGCCTCGAACACGGGCGCGGCCTCGCAGGTCTTGCGGTTGAAGGTGATGAGCGTTTCGCGCGGGGGAAGCAGGAAGCGCTTGGGCGAATTGTAGGCCACGTCGAAGTCCCAGGCGATCTCCAGGCCCTTTTTCCAGGGCACCAGATCGTAGAAGCCTTCGCGCAGCTTCGCCGGAACGTGGAGCGCATGACTTTCGCTCCACTTCTCGAAGAGCGCAGGCAACTGCTCCTTGTACACGGTGTACGTCGTCATTGGTTCCCTCCGGGTCGGATGGCTGTGACTCTGCGTACATTCCCATAGGGCAATATCCTGGGGAAGCGCAACCCATGTGCTAAAATGCACATGGTTTTCCAAGAAAAAAGGGAGAAACGCCCAAAAGCGCTCCTCCCTTCCCGATCAAGATTACGAATAATCGTCAGCGCAGGCTAGCCAGCCAGGCCCGAAGATTCTTCAATTGCGCAGCCACAGGGCCCGGGCCGGTGCCGCCGGAAAGGGCCCTGCGGTTCACCGCGGCCTCGTGCTTGAGCACCTCGAACACGTCCTGTTCCACAAGGTCGGAGAAGCCTTGCAGCTCCGTAAGCGTCAGGTCTTCCAGGCGCACGCCCTTCTTCTCCGCCAGGGCAACGGCCGCGCCGGTGGCGTGGTGCGCCTCGCGGAAGGGCAGGCCCCTGGCCGCAAGATAATCGGCCAGTTCCGTGGCGTTCAGGAAGCCCTTGTCCAGCGCCCTGCGCATGTTGGCGGGCAAGAACTCCAGCACGGCCAGCATGTCGGCCATGATGGACACCGAGGCGCTGACGGTCCGATCCGCGTCGAAGAAGGGTTCCTTGTCTTCCTGCATGTCGCGATTGTAGGTCAGCGGCAGGCCTTTCATGATGGTCAAAAGCGTGGTCAGCGCGCCATACACGCGGCCGGTCTTGCCGCGCATGAGCTCGCACACGTCCGGGTTCTTCTTCTGCGGCATGATGCTTGAGCCTGTCGAGTAGGCGTCAGGCAGCTTCACGTAGCCGAAATTGGGGTTGGCCCAGAGGATGATCTCCTCGCACAGGCGGCTTAAGTGCATCATGGTCACGCTGCCGCAGAACAGGGCCTCAAGCGCGTAGTCGCGGTCGGAAACCGCGTCCATGCTGTTGGCGAAGGTGGCGGGGAAGCCCACGGCCTCAGCCACAAGGGCGGGCTCGATGGGGTGCGTGGTGCCCGCCAGGGCCGCCGCGCCAAGCGGCGACACGCGCACACGCTTCAGGCAGTCCGTCAGCCGTTCGTGGTCCCTCTTGAACATCTGCGCATAGGCCAGCAGATGCTGGGCCAGGCTCACGGGCTGGGCGGGCTGCAAATGCGTGCAGCCGGGCAAAAGGGTCTGCGCGTGCTCCTCCGCCCTGCTCGCCAGCACATCGACCAACCGCGCCAGCTCCGCGCTCCACACATCCAGCCGGGCGCTCACGTGCAGCCTGAAATCAAGCCCGACCTGATCGTTCCGGCTTCTGGCCGTGTGCAGCTTGCCGCCCACCGGGCCCACAAGCTCGGTCAGCCGCCGCTCAATGTTCATGTGGACGTCTTCCAGCTCACGCTTCCACACAAAGACGCCAGACTCGATCTCGCCCAGCACCTGGTCCAGGCCGCGCACAAGCTCCTCGGCCTCGTCCGGGCTGATGATGCCGGTTGCGCCGAGCATCCTGGCATGGGCCTTGGAGCCCGCGATGTCTTCCCGGTACAGTTGGCGGTCGAAGCTCTCAGACTGGGTGTACTCCTCCACCGACGCCGCAGCGGCTTCGGCGAAGCGTCCGCCCCACATTTTTTTGGTC
>NZ_DATMYK010000322.1:0-9033 GCF_035560995.1 Humidesulfovibrio sp.
GGCCAGGGGCAGGGCGGATCTCCAGCGGGGCGCGGGTTCGGGCCCGTCGGTTCCGAACAGGGAGAGCTGCCTGGGCTGTGAAATTTCCTCGTCCAGCAGCTCGGATTCGGAGATGAGCCCGCCGTTGGCCAGGATGTGCGCCACGCCGATGCCTCGCTCGCGCAGCACGCGGCCCAGAAGCAGCCTGCGGTGGCAGCGGCGCGGGTTGTCCTCCGCGCAGGTGAGGACCAGTCGGCCGCCCTGGCCGAGGTCGTCCAGCACGCGGTCGATGCCCGCCTCGAACCAGGGCTGCGCGGCGATGCGGTCGTACAGCACGTAGCCCTGCGGGTCGTAGAAGTCCGGATCCTCGGGCATGCCGCCAAGCTCGCGGCCAAGGTACAGGTAGCGCAGCCCCCAGCGCCTGCTCAAGGCTTCCACCTGATCCTTGTTGAACTGCGGGGCGTGGCGCGAGTAAGGCCGCGAGCGCACGTCCACCAGCACCTGTATGTCATAGGTGCGGAGATTGTTGAGGAACCTCTCCGGAGGCAGGTTGGAGAATCCGGCGGTGAACACGGCTTGGGACGGAGCCAGGGGGGTGGGCATAAGAGACGTAGCCTCCTGTTGCACCGTGTATGAAAATGACCTGTATCCGTCAAGCGAATCACGTAAATTACATACTCCGGTACCGGGGCTTGCGGGCCGGGCCAGGGGCATGTATCCTGCGTGCGCCCTCGACAGACGCGTCGCCCGCGGCTCTTGCGCCGCCAGCACGGCCACCACGTAAGGAGACATGCCCATGCCCATGAAGGACTATCAGGACGCCCTGACCCGCCTGCAAAAAGGCCTGGCCAGCGGCTACCAAAGTTCGCCCACGGTTCTGAACACCCCTGGACAGTCGCTGATGTGCAAGGTGGACCCGGACTACTACCTGGCCCTGGAGCCCATCTTCACGGAGATCCTGGCCCGCTGGGCCATCAGCTTTCCGCAGGGCGTGCTGGAGACCCTGGTGCACACGGGCAACCTGGTGTTTTGCAAGCCCTTGAGCACGCACATCATTCCTCTTACCCTGTCCTGGGGCGGCAACGACTACGAGGTGCAGGCGGCCTTCTTGCCCGCCAGCTTCGTGGACCGGGCCCTGAAACTCTACGCCGGGGTACAGGAACCGCTGCCCGTGTCCGACCTGCGCATCCGCGCGGACGAGCGAGCCGCGGTGGAGGCCTTCTTCGGCGAGATGTCGCCGCTGGCCTCCGTGGCCTACCTGTAGATTTTTCGCCGCCGCCCGGCTTCAGCCGCCAGGGCGCGGCCAATGGAAAAGGGGCGACCCGCCGCATGCCGGTGGATCGCCCCTTTTTCGCGTTCGTCGGAAAGGCTAGTCCTTGGCCGGGCTCTCGCACTTGGCTTTGAGGATGCAGGTGCCGCAGCTGGCCAGGGCGGGCATGTTGGTGAACACCGCGAACTGGCGGTTCACTGTGCCTTCCTTGTTCCAGACGAGGCCGAGCTTCTTGAAGGCGGCCAGCACGTCCTTGGTGGGCTTGGGCAGGGGCGCGCAGCCGCGGTCGGCCAGCTCGGGCACCAGGTTCTGCATGGCGCTCATCACCATGTGGATGGCCAGGTTGTGGAAGGCCATGCCGGCCGAGGGCGAGTCCTGCCAGATGCCTTCCACCTCGTCCTCCACCGGCTTTTCCAGCCAGAGGATGAGAAAGCCGGGATCGGTCTCGCCGCCGGTGGACAGGCGGTAGGCCTTAAGGTGCTGCTGCCAGCCGTCGAAACGGGGCTCCAGCTCCTCCAGCAGGTCGTGCTCCAGGCGCGTCTCACCGGCCAGTTCGCAGTAGGTGAACATGTCGAACTCCGGCTGCGCAGGGATGGCCGTGCAGATGAGGGGCGCGGCCTTCTTGGCGGTCTTGGCGGCGGGAGCGTCTTTCTTTTCGGCGGCGGTCTTCTTGGTGGTCACAATATGTTCCTTGCGCGGCTGTGCGCGCGGCGTTGTGCTGTACTCGCCGTCTTACGCGGCGCCTGTCTTGCGATCGCCGCTTACGCGGCTTCCTTGTCGGCCAGAAGCGCCGCCTTGAGCGACTCGTCCAGCGTGGGGTGCGGGAACATGAAGCCCGCGGCGTCCTCGCGCGTCCAGCCAGCCTTGACCATCATGGTGGCGGCCACGGCCATGCGCGAGACATCCGCCCCGACCGCCGTGATGCCCACCACGCGCCCCTGTCGCCATACGCACTTGACGAAGCCCTGCGTGGCCGCGTGGGCCTGGGCGATGGGGTTGGCGATGAGGTTGGCGCGGGAGACCAGCACGGTCTCGCCCCCGGCCTTGGCTTCCTCGGCCATGAGGCCCACGCGCAGCACCTCCGGTGAACCGTAGAGGATGCTCGGCACCGGGCCGGAGTCGTAGGGGGCGCGTTCCTTGTCCAGCAGGCGCGCCACCACGTAGTGGGCCTGGTGGCTGGCGGCGTGGGCCAGCAGCATGCGGCCGTTCACATCGCCCACGGCGTACACGTCCGGGGCGGCCTCAAGATATTCGTTGGTGACGATGTAGCCCGGGCCGCTGAGCGCGACGCCCAGAGACTCCAGCCCCAGGTCCGCGCTGTTCGGCCTGCGGCCAATGGCCACGAGCGCGCATTCGGCCAGCAGCTCCTCGCCGCCGTCGAGGGTAAGCACCGCGGCCTCGCCGGAATCGGAGGCCTGGGTCTGCACCGAGGCCACCTTGACGCCCAGGCGGATGTCCCAGCCCTGGCGCTTGAACACGGCCTCCAGGGCCTTGCTCACCTCGGGGTCTTCCAGCCCGGCCAGGCGGGGCAGGGCGTCCACGATGGTGATCTTTGCGCCCATGCGGTGCGCGGCCTGGGCCATTTCCAGCCCGATGAAGCCGCCGCCCACCACGATGAGGCTTTGCGGCATGGCGGAAAGCGCCAGAAAGCCGGTGGAGTCCACCACTCGCTTGCCATCGGGCGCAAGGGCGGGAAAGGCCGCCGGACGGGAGCCCGTGGCCACCAGCAGCTTGCGGAAGCCCAGGGTCTGCGCGCCGTCCGCCGTCTTGACCTCAAGGGCGTTCTTTCCGGCCACGCGGCCGCGCCCGGCGAAGAGCTCCACGCCCAGCTGGCCCAGGCGCACGCCCATGGCCTTGCGCGTGGCGGCCAGGTGCCGGTCCTTCTTGGCCTGCAACGCGGCGAAGTCCACCGTGACCGAGCCCGCGGCCACGCGGGCCTTGGCCTGGGCGGCCAGCTCCTCGATGGCGCTGGTGGCCCCAAGCCAGAGCTTGGTGGGGATGCAGCCGTGGTTCAGGCAACTGCCGCCAAGGTCGGCGGCTTCCACAAGGGCGGTCTTGAGGCCAGAGGCGGCGGCCTCCACAGCGGCGTCGAAGCCGCCGGGGCCGCCGCCCAGCACTACCAAGTCGTATGTCGTCATAAGCCTCTTCTGATCTTACAGGTCGTCGGTCAGTTCCATGCTGCGGGCCGCGCGGGTCTCGTCCAAACGCGTCACCGGCAGGGTGCGCGGGGCCGAGGTGGCGAAGGACGGGTCCTTCTCCGACTCGGCCAGCAGGGCGATGAGGTCGTCCGCGAACTGGTCCAGGGTGTCCAGGCTCTCGGTCTCGGTGGGCTCGAACATGAGCGCTTCCTTGACGATGAGCGGGAAGTAGATGGTCGGGGCGTGGTAGCCCTTGTCCAAGAGCATCTTGGCGATGTCCAGGGCGCGCACGCCGCAGGTGGCCTGCTTGCAGCTGGTGGCCACGAACTCGTGCATGCACACGCGGTCGTAGGGCACTTCCAGGTGCGAATCCAGGCGCTTGCGCAGGTAGTTTGCGGCCAGCACCGCGGCCTCGGTGGCGCGGGTAAGGCCCTGCCCGCCCAGGCGCAGGATGTAGGCGTACGCCTTCAGCACCACGCCGAAGTTGCCATAGAAGGGCGCCACGTAGCCGATGGACTTGGGGAAGTCGTAGTTCAGGAAGAACTGGCCGTCCTCAAGCTTCTCCACGCGGGAGATGGGCAGGTAGGGCACCAGGCGCTCGGAAACGCCCACCGGGCCAGCGCCGGGGCCGCCGCCGCCGTGGGGCGTGGCGAAGGTCTTGTGCAGGTTCAGGTGCACCACGTCGAAGCCCGCGTCGCCCACGCGCATCTTGCCCATGATGGCGTTCAGGTTCGCGCCGTCGTAGTAGAGCAGGGCGTCCACGCTGCGCAGCATTTCGACGATCTTGGGCAGGTTCTTTTCGAACAGGCCCAGGGTGTTCGGGCAGGTCATCATCATGCCCGCCACCTCGTCATCCAGCACCTTGGCCAGCTCGTCCGGGTCCACGATGCCGTCCTTGGACGGCAGGTTGACCACCTCATAGCCCGCGATGGCCGCGCTGGCCGGGTTGGTGCCGTGGGCGCTGTCCGGGCAGATGATCTTGGTCTTCTTGTTGCCCTTGTCCTTGTGGTAGGCGGCGATGATCATGACGCCGGTGAGCTCGCCGTGCGCGCCCGCCATGGGATGCAGGGTGAAGGCCTTCATGCCGCAAAGCTCGCACAAAAGCCGCTCGGTCTCGTACATCACCTCAAGGGCGCCCTGGCACATGCGGCCCGCGCCTTTCAGCTGCGGCAGCACCGGGTGCAACCGCGTGAAGCCGGGCATGGCGGCCGCGGTTTCGGCGAACTTGGGGTTGTACTTCATGGTGCAGGAGCCAAGGGGGTAGAAGTTGCCGTCCACCCCGTAGTTCTTCTTGGAAAGCCCGGTGAAGTGGCGCACCACGTCCAGTTCGGAAAGCGACGGCAGGCCCGCGGTCTTCTGGCGCAGGAGTCCTGCGGGCAGAAGGTCGGCGGCGGATTTTTCCGGCTTGGTGGGCCAAACGCCCTCGCGGCCGTCGGTGGATTTCTTGAAGACGGTGCTCATTTGAGGGCCCCCCGCAGCATTTCGGCAAAGATGCCGATGGATTCCGTTGAGGTCTTTTCGGTGCAGGCCACCAGCAGGGCGTTTTCCAGGCCGTCGTAGTAGCGGCCCAGAGGGAAGCCGGGCACCACGCCGCGCGCGGTGAGCTTGTCGATGACCTGATAGGCGTTCACCGGCAGGCTGACGGCGAACTCGTTGCCGAAGGGCGCATCGCCGCCGAGCAATTTCACGCCCGGAATGGCGGTCAGGCGCTCGGCCGCGTAGTGGGCGCGCTCGATGCAGGTCTCCGCCGTGCGGGTAAGGCCTTCCTGGCCCAGCAGGCACAGGTGCATCAGCGCGCGTAGGGCGCACAGGGCCTGGTTGGAGCAGATGTTCGAGGTGGCCTTCTGGCGGCGGATGTGCTGCTCGCGCGCCTGCAGGGTCAGCACGTAGCCGGTGCGGCCTTCCGTATCGACCGTGCGGCCCACCATGCGGCCGGGCATCTGGCGCACCAGCTCCTTGTTGCAGGTCATGATGCCCAGGTACGGCCCGCCGAAGGACAGGGGCAGGCCCAGGCTCTGGCCCTCGGCCACGGCCACGTCCGCGCCCATCTCGCCGGGAGACTTGAGCACCGACTGCAGCACCGGGTACACGCTCATGACGCTGACCACGCCCGCGGCGCGGGCCGCGGCGAAGAGCGCGGTGAAGTCGCTCAGGGTGCCGAAGAAGTTGGGGTTCTGCACCACAACTGCGGCGGTGTCGGAGTCGAGAGCGGCCGTCAAAGCCGCCAGGTCGCACATGCCGTCCTTGTGGGGGATGGTGACCAGCTCCAGGTGCAGGTTCGAGGTGTAGGAGCCGAGCATGACCCGGTAGATGGGGCTCACGGCCTCGCACACCACGAGCTTGCGGCGGCCGGTGTGGCGCACGGCCATCATGGCGCCCTCGAACAGCGCGGAGCCGCCGTCGTACACGCTGGCGTTGGCGAAGGCCAGGCCGGTAAGGCGGGTCACGGCCGTCTGGTACTCGAAGATGGCCTGGAGCGTGCCCTGGCTGGCCTCGGGCTGATAGGGCGTGTAGGCGGTGTAGAACTCGCTGCGCATGGAGAGCGCGTCCACGGCCGCCGGGATGTGGTGGTCGTAGAAGCCCGCGCCCAGGAAGCTCACGTTGTCGATGGCGTTCTTTTTGGCCAGGCCTTCCAGGTGGGCCAGCACGTCCATTTCGCTCTTGCCCGCGGGCAGGTCGAAGCTTTTGGGGCGCAGGCTGGCCGGAATCTCGTCGAACAGCGACGCCACGCTGGGCGCGCCGATGACGCCGAGCATCCGCCGGATGTCCTCCGGGGTATGGGGAACGTAGGGCATGAGGGTCTCCTTGCCGAAAAGGGCCTAGTGGGCTTCGGCGGCGCAGACGTCGGCGTAGGCCGCGGCGTCCAGCAGGCCGGCCGGGGCGGCGGAAAGCTTCACCTTGAGCATCCAGCCGGCGGTGTATGGGTCCTGGTTCACGGCCTCGGGCGCGTTCTCCAGGGCGGCGTTGACCTCGACCACGGTGCCGGAAACGGGAGAGTACAGCTCACTGGCGGCCTTGACCGACTCGACCGAGCCCATCTCGGCTCCGGCGGTGAGGGTGGCGCCCACCTTGGGCAGGTCCACGAAGGTCAGGTCGCCCAGCTGCTCCTGGGCGAAATGGGTGATGCCGATGGTGGCGACGTCGCCCTCGATCTTGGCCCACTCGTGACTTTTGGCGTACTTCAGGTCGTTCGGGATCATCAGGATATCCTCCGTTCAGGAAGGTTGTTTACGGGTGACGCCTAATAGCATTCCCGGGCGCGAATGAAAACCCTGATTTTTGACGTGGAGCAGCATCCCGCCATGCCAGGAACGGCGCGGGGCGAAGGACGTGCGGCGAGGGTGCGGCGAAGGAAATTCGGCGCGTCCGCTAGCGGATGACGACCCCGATCTTGCCCATGTCGTCGCGGCTGGCGATGGCCTCCCAGTTCCTGCCGCAGCAGCGGGCATAGGTGCACAGGGCCGCGAAGTCGTCCTTGGGGCCGAAGTCGTCGAAGACCACCGGCGTGCCCTTGGGCAGGAAGCGGTCCAGTTGCATGAGCACGTACACGGTGGAGCTGTACAGGTCGGCGTCCATATGGACCACGATCTTGTTCCGGGGCTTGAAGGTGTCCAGGAAGCCGGGCAGGGTGTTCTTGAACCAACCCTTGTGGAAGCTCACGCGCGGGTCGTCGATGTCCGGGATCTCGCCGTCGCATGTGAAGTCGCCCTTCTTCCTGCCGCCGTAGTCCCAGTCCTCGGGCAGGCCCTCAAAGCTGTCGAAGCCGAAGAAGCGCGAATCCGGGTGGCGGTTGATGTCCAGCCAGGCGCTCAGGCTCTGGCCGCGGAACACGCCGAACTCCAGGAAGTCGATGGGCGCGCCGGACGGCACGAGCTTCTCGTGCATGTAGGCGTAGAGCATGGCCCTGTCCTTGTACTCGTAGCGCATCATGCGGGCGGTCTTTATTTTGCCGGGCATGATGGTCTGGAACATAGCCTGATGGTAGCCGTCTTCCCAGGCTGTCACATTGCCCTGCAAGAGCTGCACGACGGAGAGTTTCATCTCGGCGGTCATGGTTCCTCCTTGGCATGTTTTAAACACTGCAAAGATATATGCAGAGTACGTGCCAGTCTATCGGAGGTTTGTTTTTCCTGATAATTCCCGCCCCGGCCATGTACGTGGCGGCGAAACCTTGACAGAATGTGCCGGGATGCCCACCTATGGGCAGCACTTGAACCCAATCGCCGGGCGCCCCTGGCCCGCCGCAACACGACAACGAGGAGCCCGAATGAAACCCCTTGCCATCGTCGGCATCATTCTCGCCGGTATTATTATTCTTGGCGGCACCGCCCTGGTGTCCAAGTCCAACACCATCATCACCACGGACGCCGTGTGCGAGCAGATGGCGGGCCAGGTGAACAGCGCCCTGCAGCGCAGGCTCGACCTCATCCCCAACCTGGTGGAAACCGTGAAGGGTTACGCCAGCCACGAGAACGAGACGCTTACCGCCGTCATCGCCGCGCGCGCTTCGGCCACGCAGGTAAAACTCGACGCCAGCACCCTGACCGACCCGGCCAAGCTCCAGCAGTTCAACCAGGCGCAGGGCCAGCTCTCCGCCGCGTTGGGCAAGCTCATGGTGGTTTCCGAGCAGTACCCGAACCTGAAGGCCGACAAGAATTTCCAGGACCTGATGGCCCAGCTTGAGGGCACGGAGAACCGCATCAAGATCGAGCGCGACAACTACAACAAGGCCGTGACCGCCTTGAACGTGGAGATCCGCACCTTCCCCGGCAGCTTGGTCAATTCCCTCATGGCCCATGTGAAGGAGCGCCAGGTGTTCCAGGCCGAGGAAGCGGCCCAGGCCGCGCCCAAGGTGAGCTTCGGCAAGTCCGCTCCCGCCGTTCCGGCCGCTCCGGCCCCGGCCGCTGGCGGTGACAAGTAGTGAAGCGGGTTCTGGCCGTCCTGGCGCTGCTTTTCGCGGCGCTGACGGCTTTCGCACCTTCCGGCGCGCTGGCGCTGGCCGTTCCTCCGCACGGGGGGCAGTGGGTGGTGGACAACGCCCGCCTGCTGCCCCCGGCGGAGAAGGACGCCCTGGGCGCGGAGCTTCGGCGCTACGCCGAGGCTTCCGGCAACCAGATCGTCGTCCTCACCGTGCCCTCGCTTGAGGGCGAGAGCATCTCCGGCTACGCCAACACCGTGGCGCGCGAGTGGGGCATCGGCAACAAGGAGGGCAACACCGGCGTGCTCATCCTGGTGGCCAAGGCCGAGGCGCGGGTGCGCTTCGAGGTGGGCCGCGGGCTTGAAGACCGCCTCACCGACGTGCTCTCCAAGCGCATCCAGCGCGAGATCACCGTGCCGAACTTCAAGGCCGGGCGCTACGCCCTGGGCCTGTCCCAGTCCGTGCAGGCCATTCAGACCGCGCTGGCGCCCCCGGGCGGCGACGCGGCCTCGGCGGCCAATGCCACCGCGCCCGCCAAGCGGCAGGAAGAAGGCGGCTTCTCCTGGTTGACTCTGGGCCTGCTGGTGCTGGTCACTGTGCTGGCCATCGCCTTCCTGGGCCGCAGGGGCGGTCCCGGCGGTGGTTCTGGCGGGCCGGGCGGCGGCTTCGGCGGCGATGGCCGGGGCAGTTCGTTTCTGCTCGGCATGCTGCTGGGCATGCTCTCCGGC
>NZ_DATMYK010000323.1:0-2443 GCF_035560995.1 Humidesulfovibrio sp.
CACCTGGATCAGGCCAAGCTTGAGGAAGTGGCCCGCGAGGTCACCGGCAAGCTGCTGGAGCCCCTGGTGGAGAACGCCAAGGTCGCTGTGGAGCTTTTGCACGACCGCGTGTGCGTACGCATCGAGGACCCGGAGAATTCCGGCCTGCTCATCGGACGCGAGGGCCAGACCCTGGCCAGCATCCAGTACCTGGTGAACCGCCTGGTCAGCAAACGCATGGACGCCTCCGTGCGTGTGCAGATCGACGCCGGCGATTACCGGGAGAACCAGGACGAGCGCCTGCGCCAGATCGCCCGCCACCTGGCGGACAAGGCCATGGCCACCGGCCGCACCCAGAGCACCCGCCCCATGAGCAGCTACCACCGCCGCGTGGTGCACCTGACCCTGCAGGACGACGAGCACGTCTTCACCCGCAGCAAGGGCGAGGGCTCCATGAAGCGCGTGCTCATCATGACCAAGCGCAAGGGCAAGAACGGCGAGATGCTGGAGGAGATCCCCCAGGACGCCGCCCAGGACTTCAACGACGACGCCAGGGACTAAGCCCCCCGGCGACCACCATGCCGACAACGCCGCCGGGGCCGGAGACAACTCCAGCCCCGGCGGTTTTCTTTCAGGGAGGCACATGGCCCACATGAGCACGGGCGACACCATCGCCGCCATCGCCACGGCCCAGGGGCCGGGGGCCGTGGGCATCATCCGCGTGAGCGGACCGCAGGCCCGCGCCCTGGCCGAGGCCCTGTTCCGCTCCTCGCGCCCGGACTTCACCGGCCTCAAACCCTACCGCCTGCACCACGGCAGCCTGGTGGACGCACGCGGCAGCGTGCTGGACGAGGTGCTCGCGGCCTTCATGCCCGGTCCGGGCTCCTTCACGGGGGAGGACGTGGCCGAGCTCTTCTGCCACGGCGGCCCGGCCGTGCTGCGCGCAGTGCTGGACGAACTGCTGGCGCGCGGGGCCCGGCTGGCCCTGCCCGGCGAGTTCTCCTTCCGCGCGTACAGAAATGGCAAGCTCGACCTGGCCCAGGCCGAGGCCATTGCCGAGACCATCGCCGCGCCCACGCGCGCAGCTCTGCATCTGGCCCAGCTCAAGCTTTCCGGGGCGCTTTCCGCGCGCGTAGGCGACCTCCGCGCCCGGCTGGAGGACCTGCGGGCCAAGCTTTGCCTGGCCGTGGACTTCCCGGACGAGGACGTGGAGTGCCTGCCCCTCCCCGCCCTGCGGGACGAAGCCCTGGCCGTGGCCCAGGCGCTGGCCCCGTTGCTGGCCGGGGTGGAGCGCGCACGCGCTTGGCGCGAGGGCGTGCTGGCCGTGCTGGCGGGCCGCGTCAACGCGGGCAAATCGAGCCTCATGAACGCCCTGGTGGGCCGCAACCGCGCCCTTGTCTCCGCCGCGCCCGGCACCACGCGCGACTACATCGAGGAGCAGCTGGACCTCTCTGGGCTGCTGCTCCGTCTGGTGGACACGGCGGGTCTGCGCGCGGCCGCGCCAGACAAGGTGGGCGAGGTGGCCATCGACGCCGTGGAGGCCGCCGGGCAGGAGCTGACGCGGGAGTTCATGGACCGGGCCGAGGCCGTGCTTTACGTGCTGGATGCGTCCAGGCCGCTGCATGCGGAGGATGCCGACGCCCTGCGCGGGCTGGACCCGGCGCGGACCCTGGCGGTGCTGAACAAGGGCGACCTGCCGCCCGATGCGGACCTTGCCGCTGCCGTTGGCGCTCTTGGCCTGGCCTGTGTGTGCGTTTCGGCCAAGACCGGGGCAGGGCTTGACGAGCTGTGCGCCTTGTTGCGCGGGAGGCTGGCGGGCGGCGCGCGCGAGCCCGAGGCCGACGAAATAGCGCCCAATGCGCGGCAGGCCCAGGCCATTGCCCAGGCGCGCGGCGAACTGCTGGCCCTGGCCGAGGAGACAGGCCTCGGCCTGCCCTACGACATCCTGGCCCTCAGGCTCGACGCCGCCTGCCGGGCCCTGGCGGAACTCACGGGAGACATTGCCCCGGACGAGGTCCTGAACGCCATCTTTTCAAAGTTCTGCATCGGGAAGTAACCCCCGCCCTGCGCAAAAGAAAAGGCCCGGAAGCGCTTCCGGGCCTTTGTCGTTTCAAACGTCTGGTCTAGCGGTGGCCGCGCGGTCCACGATCATCGTCGCGGTCTCCGCGATCGTCGTCATGACCCCGGCCTTCCTTGCCCCTGCGTCCCCAGGCGTTGCCGTGGCCGTTGTCATGGCGGTCGCGATCGTCGTCGCGGTCATAGCGCGGCGGATTGTGGGGCGGATCCCAGCGCACCGGCTCCCAGCCGCCGGACTCGAAGCGGTAGTGGTCGCCGCGATGCTCCCAACGGGCGGGCACCCAGCGCTGGCCGGGCCGCTCCCGGATCCAGTGCCCTTCGGACCAGTGGTAGCGGCCGGAATCCCAGAACCACACGCCCGGCACCCATACCCAGCCAGCGCGCTGTC
>NZ_DATMYK010000324.1:0-4815 GCF_035560995.1 Humidesulfovibrio sp.
TGCCCTCTGGCGGGGTCAAGGGGCAGAGCCCCTTGCCGGGGCCTGGGGGCGGAGCCCCTTGCGTGGGCATCGGGCAGCGCCACCAGCGGGGTGCAGGGGCAGCGCCCCTGATTCTTCCCTACCGCCGCCGCGTGACGAAGAGGATGCACCAGCCGCCGAGCGCCATGGTGGCGGCGATGAACAGGAAGCCGTAGGCGTGGCTGCCGGTGGCGTCGCGCACCATGCCCACCAGGGTGGGGCCCACGAAGCCGCCGGTGTTGCCGATGGAATTGATGAGCGCCACGCCGCCCGCGGCCGCCGCGCCGGACAGGAAGCCCGTGGGGATGGTCCAGAAGGGGCCGAGCATGCCCCACAGGCCCATGGTGGCGATGGTGAAGCAGGCGAGGCTCCACCAGGGGCCATGCGCGCTGCCGAGCCATTGGCTGACAGGGAGAAGGCTCAGAAGAAAACCGCAGGCGCTGACGAAGAGCGGCCCGGCGGTGTGCCAGCGACGCTCGCCGGTGTGGTCGGAATGGCGGCCAACCAGGACCATGCCCAGCACGCCGCCCAGGTAGGGGATGGCGGACAGAAACCCCACGCGCACAGGTGTCGCGCCGGGGCCGAGGATTTCGCCGATGATGGTGGGCATCCACATGACCAGCCCGTACATGCCCACGCACAGCGCGAAGTAGGCGATGGAAAGCAGCCACACGCGGCGGTCGCGCGCCAGGGCGGCAATCACCCCGCGCAGGCCGTGGGGCTCCTCGCTTGGCGCTTCGGCCAGTTCCTGGGCCAGGGCGGCGCGTTCGGCGGGCAGCAGCCAGTGCGCATCCTCCGGGCCGTCGGGCAGCAGGCGCAGGACCGAGAAGCCCAGCAGCACGGCGGGAACGCCCTCCAGCACGAACATCCACTGCCAACCCTCAAGGCCCCACACGCCGCCCAGCCCCAGCAGCAGGCCGGACAGGGGCGCGCCCACGATGCCCGCCACGGGAGTTGCGGCCATGAACAGGGCCACGGCGCGGGCGCGGCGCTGGGGCGGGTACCAGAGCGTCAGGTAGTAGATGATGCCGGGCAGAAAACCGGCCTCGGCTACGCCGAGCAGGAAGCGCAGCACGTGAAAGCTCCAGGCCGCGTGCACCAGGGCCATGCCGCAGGCGGCGATGCCCCAGGTGATCATGATCCGCGCGATCCACAGCCGCGCGCCCACACGACGCAAAATGAGGTTGCTCGGCACCTCGCACAGCACATAGCCCGCGAAGAACATGCCCGCGCCCAGGCCGAACACCGAGCTGGTGAAGCCCAGGGACTGCGACAGGCCCGGCGCGGCGAAGCTCACGTTCACGCGGTCCAGGTAGGCCACCACGTAGAGCAGGAACAGGTAGGGCAGCAGCCGCAAATCGATCTTGCGGCGCAGGGCGGCGAGGGCGGACTGGCTCATGCGCGCCCTCTACTCCAGGCGGGCCGTGGGGGCAATAGGTCGGGCGCGGCACTGGGTGCTGCAGGCGAAGGTCTCGCCAGCCCTGACGGAGTCGTTCCTCGCTGGATTTTTCCCATTCGGCCTGCCCCAACGGAGAAGCCCCGGAGCGCAAGAGCGCTCCGGGGCTTCTCCGTTGGCCTGCGGGTCCAGGGGGTGCATACCCCCTGGCGGGGCCTGGGGCAGAGCCCCAGCTTCCAACCTACTTCCCCTTGCTCCACAGGGCCAGCACCACCAGCCGCCAGAGCATGTTCTTGTGGTTCTTGCCGTGGGCGTGCTCCTCGGCCAGGGTCAGGGCGGCGTCCAGACGCAGGTGCTCCTTCAGGGCGGGCGCGGCCTGGGAGAGCGCCTCGCGCACGAAGCCGCGCATGGGTCCGGCCATCCATTCGCGGATGGGCAGGTCGAAGCCCTGCTTGCGGCGGTAGAGCACATGCGGGGGCACGCGGGTTTCGGCCATGCGCTTGAGCAGGTATTTGGTCTCGCGGCCGCGCACTTTCAGGCGCACGGGGAAGCGGGCGAAGAGCTCCACGAGCTTCTGGTCCAGCAGGGGCGAGCGCACTTCCAGGGCGTGGGCCATGCTGGCGATGTCCATCTTCACCAGGAGGTCGTCGGGCAGGCTGGTGCTGTTGTCGATGAACAGGATGCGTTCGACGGGGTTCTGGGCGCGCTCGTAGGCGCGGCGCAGCCAGGGCAGGAACCAGTCGGCGTGGGCCTGGGCCACGGCGCGCGCGGTCTGCGGCGTGTACAGGCGGTCCTTCATGGGCTTCATGCGGCCTTCGGCGCGCAGAAGGGGCTTGGCCTCGGGCCAGATGTTGGCGGCCAGGGACTCGCGCAGGGCCTGGGCCAGGCTGCTGTCCGAGGCGGTGAGGGCGCGCAGGGTCTGATCGCCCGGCAGGGGCGGGGTGACAAGCGCGTTCAGGGCGCTGGCCATGCGCGCGTGGCGGTAGGTGGGGTAGCCGCAGCACAGCTCGTCGCCGCCGTCTCCGCCCAGGGCCACGGTGATGTGGCTTCTGGCCATGCGCGAAAGGGCCAGCGCGGGCAGGGCGGAGTCGTCGGCATAGGGCTCGCCGTAGCGTTCGACGACCTCCGGCAGCATGGCCAGGCTGGCCGGGGGCATGATCTCGTGGTGCAGGGTGATGCCCAGGTGCTTGGCCACGGCCTGGGCGTGGGGCAGTTCGTTGTACTTCTTTTCGCCAAAGCCGATGCAGAAGGCCTGCACCTTGCCGGGGCACAGCTCGGCCAGCACGGCGGCCACAAGGCTTGAATCCACCCCGCCGGAGAGGAGCAGGCCCAGGGGCACGTCGGACTCCAGGCGCAGGCGCACGCTTTCGCGCAGCTCGGCCCAGGCCAGATCGAGGGCTTCGGCCTCGGAGATGTTCAGCTTGTCGCGGAAGTCCATCTCCCAGTAGCGGCGGATGGAGAGGCCGGCGGCGGCGCGGCAGGAATAGGTGGCGCAGCAGCCGGGGGGCAGCTTGCGCACGCCCTTGAGGATGGTTTTGGGCGCGGGCACGTAGCCCAGGCTTAAGTAGAGGTCCAAGGCCTCGGGGTCCAGGGCGCCGCCGTCCAGGGTCGGGCAGTCCGGGTGGGCGCGCAGGGCGCGGATTTCAGAGGCGAAGACCAGGCCGGAATCCGCCTCGAAGTAGACCAGGGGCTTTTTGCCCAGGGGGTCGCGGGCGAGGAAGAGCTCCTGTCTCGCCGCATCCCAGAGGGCGAAGGCGAACATGCCGCGCAGGTGCTTCAGGCAGTCCTGGCCGTGGATGCGGTACATGGCCAGCAGCACCTCGGTGTCGCCCGTGGTGCGGAAGGTTTCGCCGCGCTTTTCGAGTTCGGCGCGCAGAGCGCGGAAGTTGTAGATCTCGCCGTTGAAGACGATGACGTTGCCCGTGTGCGGGTCGTGCATGGGCTGGCCCGCGCGCTCGTCCAGGTCCAGAACGGAGAGGCGCGCGTGGCCCAGGGCCGCGTGTTCGCAAGCCCAGCGCCCGGTGGCGTTGGGCCCCCGGTGGGCTATGCCCGCCAGTACGCCCTCCAGGCGCGCCGGAAACTGCCCGCGCAGGTCGGCGTCGCGCAGGCCGCCTGCGCGTATGTGTCCGCAAATGCCGCACATGCAGGGTGTTCCTTACAGGCCCAGCACGCGCCGGAAGTAGTCCACCGTGGGCTTCAGGCCTTCTTCCAAACGGATCTGCGGTTCCCAGCCCAGGGCGCTTTTGGCCAGGGTGATGTCCGGCTTGCGCTGCATGGGGTCGTCCTGGGGCAGGGGCTTGTGGATGATTTTGGAGCGCGAGCCGAGCAGGGCGATGACCTTCTCGGCCAGCTCCAGGATGGTGAACTCGCGCGGGTTGCCCAGGTTCACCGGACCGGTGAAGTCGTCGGGCGTGTTCTCCATCAGGCGCACCAGGCCGTCCACCAGCTCGTCCACGTAGCAGAAGGAGCGGCTTTGGCCGCCGTCGCCGTAGACGGTGATGTCCTCGCCGCGCAGGGCCTGCACGATGAAGTTGGAGACCACGCGGCCGTCGTTCACGGCCATGCGCGGCCCGTAGGTGTTGAAGATGCGCGCCACCTTGATGCGCAGGGCATGCTGGCGGTGGTAGTCGAAGAAGAGCGTCTCGGCGCAGCGCTTGCCTTCGTCGTAGCAGGCGCGCGGACCGATGGGGTTCACGTTGCCCCAGTAGTCCTCGGTCTGCGGGTGCACGCTCGGGTCGCCGTAAACTTCGGATGTGCTGGCCTGCAGGATCTTGGCCTTGATGCGCTTGGCCAGGCCCAGCATGTTGATGGCTCCGTGCACGCTGGTCTTGGTGGTCTGCACGGGGTCGTGCTGGTAGTGGATGGGCGAGGCCGGGCAGGCCAGATTGTAGATCTCGTCCACCTCCACGTAGAGCGGGAAGGTCACGTCGTGGCGCATGAGCTCGAAGCGGGGCTGGCCCAGCAGGTGGCGGATGTTTTCCTTGCTGCCGGTGAAGTAGTTGTCCACGCAGAGCACATCGTGCCCGGCGCTGAGCAGCCTTTCGCACAGATGCGAGCCCAGGAAGCCTGATCCGCCGGTGATGAGGATGCGTTTGTTCTCGGCCATGTGCTCTCCCGCGTGTCAGTGTAGTGGAGCGTAGGGGCTCAATAAGCTGAATCCCGCCAGGGCACAAGTCCGCATGGCGGGTATGGATTCAGCCGCAACGCACACGAGTTGAGTATGAATTCTATATTCGTGCTACCAATTTCGAAAAGAATGGGGTAGCGGTGCCAGATGTTGAAACGTGGGGGAGACGGGGGGCTTTGTTATGCCCGGCGCCTACAAAAAAGAAGTTTAGCAGTAGCGAATACTTACGCGAGAGACTTTCAAATTGCGCCCCCTTTATCTAAAGTGCTTATAT